>CAZEUE010000042.1:0-13416 GCA_964514615.1 uncultured Bifidobacterium sp.
GCACGTCAGTGCCGGCGACGGTGACCCAGTGGAACGTGAAGTTCAGCGAGAACTCAGTCCACAGGAACGACAGAACTCCGATGACAAGCGCGAGCGGAAAAATCGCCTTTGCGCGAGCACCCATTTGAGCTCCTTTGGATAGGACAGGGATCCCCGCTAACCCGGGAAGATGAGATGAGGTGGGTTTCGCGGTTGCACGCAGGCTATGCCGTCGTGCGGACGACACTCTACGGGCGTCACTCGTTTCGTCACAAGTGCTACATACCCTGCCCGCAACGGCGGATGCGCGCAATTTCCTCGCTACGAGCGGGAGGTTTACCCGACGGTAATCATCATCCGGGGTACGCGGAGGCCGACTGCGCGCGCCTCTCCGCGCCTTCCCGGGCAAGGGGCTCCAGCACCGCGGCCAGGGCCTCGGGGGCGTGTCGCACGGCCCGGTCGTCCTCGGCGATGTCGGCGGCCACCACCCGCACCCCGCGGGCCTCGAGCGCCGCGATGTCGATGGTCACCGGCTCCTGCCCCTCGGCCGCGTAGGTGATCAGGGCAGCGGGCTCGAGGGTGCCGTCATGCACCACCACCACGTCCACCCCGCCCGGCGCCATCTCGAGCATGCGGTCAAGGTGGGCCACGGCGGCCATGCGGTCGGTCTCGCCCGGCTGGGTCATGATGTTGCACACGTACACCCGCAGGCCCTGTGCCTGCGCCACCGCCGCGGCGATCTCCCCCACCGCCAGATGGGGCAGCACGCTGGTGAACAGCGACCCCGGGCCCAGCAGCACGAGGTCGGCATCGGCGATGGCGGCGAGGGCGTCGGGGTGCGCGGCGGGCTCGGGGTCCAGCCATACGCGGCGGCACGCGCCCACGCCCGATGCGATCAGCGTCTCGCCGCAGGCCTCCGATCCGTCCTCCCGCTCGGCCCAGAGGCGCACGTGCTCGAGAGTGCCCGGGATCACCCGCCCGCTCACCTTCAGCACGCGCGAGGCCTCCCGCACCGCCTCGTCGAACGACCCGGTCACCTCCGTGAGCGCGGCCAGGATGAGGTTGCCGAAGGGGTGCCCCGACAGGTCGCCATCGGCGAACCGGTACTGGAACAGCCGGCCCATCAGCGATTCGTCGTCGGCGAGTGCCACCAGGACGTTGCGGATGTCACCCGGCGGCAGGATGCCCAGCTCGCGGCGCAGGCGGCCGGAGGACCCTCCGTCATCGGCCACGCTCACCACGGCCGAGATGTCCAGGTCGCGACGCTTGAGTCCACGGAGCAGCGACGACAGTCCCGTGCCGCCGCCCAGGGCCACCACGTGCGGGCGGTTCACCGCGCGCGCGCTTTCGCCGGGCGGTCCGCGTCGCGATGCGCCACCGAGACATCCAGCGAGTCCCGGTATCGCGCCGCGAGCGCCTCCGCCACGGTGACGCTGCGGTGACGGCCACCAGTGCACCCGATGGCCACCACCAGATGGCGCTTGCCCTCGGCCTCGTACAGCGGCAGCACGTGGTCGAGCAGGGCGTACAGCCGGTCCATGAACTCGCCGTAGCCGGGATCATCCGCCACGTAGTCGGCCACCGAGGGGTCCAGCCCCGTGAGGGCCGTGAGCTCGGCCACGTAGTGCGGATTGCGCAGGAACCTCACGTCGAACATCAGGTCGGCCTCGCGCGGCACGCCGTGCTTGAACCCGAACGACGAGAAGGTCACCTGCATGCGCGGGCGGTCGCCCGGCGGCATCTGCTGGGCCACGGCGTCACGCAACTGCCAGGTGTTCATGCCAGTGGTGTCGATGACCACGTCGGCGCGCTCGCGCAGCTCGGCCAGCAGGGCGCGCTCCTTCTCGATGCCGCGCAGCACCTCGCCGCCATCGGCCAGCGGGTGACGGCGACGGGTCTCGCGGAAGCGCGCCAGCAGGACGTCGTCGGATGCCTCGAGGAACAGCACGCGGAGGTGGATGCCGGGCATCTGCCCGATGCGGTCGAGCTCGCGCACCAGCTCGTCGAACCACACGCCGCCGCGCACGTCGAACACCAGCGCCGCGCGCTCCACCCGCGTGCCCTCCAGGGCGAACAGGTCCACCAGCGACGGCAGGAGCCGCGGCGGCAGGTTGTCGATGCAGAAGAAGTCGGCGTCCTCGAAGGCACCCATGGCCCCGGACTTCCCCGCCCCGGAAAGCCCCGTGATGATCGTCAGCTCCATCCGTTCCCCGATCCCGCCAGCGTCTGCACCTGATCCGGCCCACCCGTCTTGTTGAGGTGCTCGAACAGGTCGCGCGCCACCTTGGGGGGCAGGCCCGGCACGGCCTCCATCTCCTCGCGGGTCGCCGCCATGAACCTCTCCGGCGACCCGAAGTGTCGCAGGATCGCCCGGCGGCGGGCGGGCCCGATTCCCGGCAGCGAGTCCATGGCGCTGGCGGTCATTCCGCGCCCGCGGCGCGAGCGGTGGTGGCGCACCGCGAACCGGTGGGCCTCGTCGCGCACCTGCTGCAGCAACTTGAGGCCCGCGGAGTCCTCGGGCAGCAGGATGGGATCCGACCTGCCCGGCACGAAGACCTCCTCCTGCTTCTTCGCCAGGCCGATCATCGGCACGTCCACGCCGGCCGCGTGCATGGCGCGCTGCGCGGCGCCCAGCTGGCCCTTGCCGCCGTCGATCACCACCAGTGCCGGCGTGGCGCCCAGGCTGGCATCGGCGTCCCCGCCGGCCA
Source organism: uncultured Bifidobacterium sp. (assembly GCA_964514615.1). GTDB lineage: Bacteria > Actinomycetota > Thermoleophilia > Miltoncostaeales > Miltoncostaeaceae > SYFI01. Next base: position 2,688 of record CAZEUE010000042.1, read on the forward strand.
GGCGGGCCATGCGCCGGCCGATGGCCTCCTCCATGCGCGCGAAGTCGTCCGGCCCGCCCTCATGCCGCATGGTGAACGACCGGTAGTGCGCGCGATCGGGTGCGCCGCCGTTCATCACCGTCATCGAGGCCACGGCGTAGGTGGCGCCCAGGTTCGAGATGTCGAAGCACTCGATGCGCATGGGCGGCGCATCCAGGCCGAGCGCGCGCTGCAGGTCGCCCAGGGCCGCGGATCGGCGCTCGCGCGTGCGCGCCACCCGTGCCCGGTCCTGATCGAGCGCGAGGCGCGCATTGCGCTCGGCCATCTCCTGCAGGCGGCGCTTCTCGCCGCGCTCCGACGCCCGCACCTCCACCCCCGCCTGGCGGCGCTCCGCCAGAACGGCCTCCACCGCCCGGGTGTCCATGCCCATCGGCACCACCACCAACGGGGGGATGGCCATGCCCAACGCGTAGTACTCCATCACGAACTGCTCGAGGATGGTGGCGGGGTCGCCGGTGCCCGCGGCATCGACGAAGAACGACTGCCGGTCGCCCAGCACGCCGTCACGCACCTGCAGCACCTGCACGTTGGCCGCCTCGCCATCGTCGTCCACGGCCACGCCCAGCACGTCCACCGAGCCCATCGACTCGCTGCTCACCAGCTGGTTCTCCATCAGGTGGCGCACGGCGGCCAGCCGATTGCGGTACAGGGCGGCGTCCTCGAACCGCTGCGCGGCGGCGGCGTCGCGCATCTGCTGCTGGAGCTCGTCCTCCAGGCCCCTGTAGCGCCCCGACAGGAACGCGATGATCTGGTCGATCAGGTGCCGGTACTCCTGCAGGCTGATGTAGTCGACGCACGGCGCCATGCACCGCTTGATGTGGTAGTCGAGGCACGGAATGCCGGAGGGCCGGCCCGGCTCGGCACCCTCGCACGGCCTGCTGGGGAAGATCTTGCCGATCAGCGACAGCGTCTCGCGCACCTTCGATGCGCTCGAGAACGGGCCGAAGTACACCCTGTCGCGCCGGTGGCGCTCGCGCGTGAAGTACACGCGCGGATACGCCTCGTCCAGGCTGATGCCGATGTACGGGTAGCTCTTGTCGTCGCGCAGCTTCACGTTGAAGGGCGGGCGATGGGTGGTGATGAGGTTGCCCTCGAGGATCAGGGCCTCCTGCTCGCTGTTCACCACCAGTGCCTCCACCCGCGCGACCCGCGACACCATCTCGGCGATGCGCGGGTGCAGCCCCGCCTTGGGAGCAGGCCTGCCGTCGCCCGTGCCGTCCGCGCCGCGCACCGGCGCCTCGAAGTACGAGAACACCCGCTTGCGCAGCGACTTCGCCTTGCCCACGTACATCACCCGGTCATCGGCATCGCGGAACAGGTAGACGCCCGGCGAGTCGGGGAGCGCAGCCAGCTGCTCGCGGAGGGGCTCGGTGCCCATGGGCCGAGTATAGGTTCACGCGAGCAGGTCCCCCGCCCGCACCAGCACCACGGCCGACCCTGGGCCGGCCAGCGCGCCGCCCTGCCCGGCCAGCGCCATGACCTTCGCCACGTAGGCCCGGGTCTCGGCATAGGGAGGGATGCCCCCGTAGCGCCGCACCGCACCGCCCCCCGCGTTGTACGACGCCAGCGCCAGGGGCACCGAGCCGAATTCGCGGATGCCCGCCGCCAGCAGCCGCGCCGCGCCGGGAATGGCCTGCTGGGGATCGAACGGATCGCGCACCCCCATTCCGCGGGCGGTGGCCGGCATGAACTGGGCGATGCCCTGGGCACCCGCGCTGCTGACCACCCCCGCCTGGAAGTCGGACTCGGCCTTGAGCACCGCGGCGAGCAGCGTGGGTGCCACCCCTGCCGCGGTGGCCGACCGCAGCACCAGGGCCCGGTAGCGCTGCGGCACCCAGGCCTGCAGGCCGCCGGCGGCGCCCGTGGCCGCGGGCGCCGTGGCTCCCGGCTGGCCCGGGCCGCACCCCGGCACATAGCCCCAATGCCAGTTCTCCCACGAATACCTCTGCACGAATCCGAACGCCCCGGCATTGCGGACGAGCCATGCATGGATGGCGCCGTTCACCGCCAGGTCGAGTTCCGTGGCATTGCGATGGCGGCTTCGGCCGGGAGGGGCCACCCACTTGGGGTCGGGGTGGCGCGCGAACAGCACGGCCTGCTCGGCGTCGGACCGGAACCCGCTGGTCACCACGAGGTCCATTCCCGCCGCCCGGATGGCGCGGTCCATCTGGTCGAACGCCGCCGCCACCGCCGGGCACATCGGCTTGCCGTCGCGGTACACCAGCGGGCCGCTGTACCCGCCGCCGGTTGCCCACCCCACGGGGCCATCCCCCACCGCGGCGGCCGATACCGCGATGCCCGCGCGTGCGGTGGCGGATACCCCCACTCCCATCGGGCCGGGGCGCCGCACCCGCACCTGCACCTGCATGGGAATGCGCCCCTCCCCCACCAGGCGCACGTCCACCACCCGGGCGCCGGACCCACTGGCCGAGGCCGCGGCCGCGGCCCGCGTCACCCGCTCCAGCCGGGCACGCAGGCCCCACGGATCGACGAGCGCCCCGGGAAGGGCGTCGAGCAGGGCGCGGCCGGCCGACAGCGCCGCCAGGTCGGCTGCCAGCCTGGCCCCGCCCGCGGCCACGCGCATGCCGCCCACCGCCGTCATGCCCAGCACGGCGACCACCGCGATGGCGGCCACGGCGAGCACCAGCGGCATGGCCTGACCGCTCTGGTCGCGTGCCCTCATGGGGCGCGCACGGACGCCGCCACCCGCACGTGCCCCATGGCCAGCCCGGGCAATGCCGGGGCACGGGCCGCACCGGTGACGGTGAGCACGGTGCCCGACGGCCCCGACGCCTGCATGGCCCGGGAGCGCGCGCGGTCCTGCGCGGCGGACGACGCCGCGAGCATGCCGGCCACCTGCACGGCCACCAACGCCGCGCCCACGATGATCGGCAGCAGCGCGAGGAGCTCCAGCGATGCCTGCCCCCGCTGGTTCATTATGCGCCCTGGGCGTCGGACGGAACCGGCACGTCGGACGCCACCCGGGCGGCGGGCACCCAGGGCAGCAGCATCGGCACGCGCACCTTCACGTCGATGCGCTCCGAGCCGTCGGGGCGGCGGCGCACCGTGACGGTGGCGTCACGACCCAGGGACGCGCCCAGCACCCGACGCGCGGCATCGCGCGCGGGCGCCCCGACCATGTGGGCGCGGGCGCCCGCGCGCGCGGCATCGCGCGCGGCGCCCCATGCGTGCGCGGCAAGCCCCACCTGCACCACCACGGCGCCCAGCAGCACCACCAGGGGCAACAGGGCGACGAGCTCCACGGATGCCTGCCCGCGCTGCCGCCATGCCGTCTCGTGCCACATGGCCCCACGCTATGCACGACATGCGCGCGGGGGGCGCGCGGGGAGTGCCGCATGCCGCGCGGCACTGCACCGGGGGTCTACAGCCGGCGGCTATCCCGGATGATCCACCAGATCAGCAGCCCCAGCGCCACGATCAGGGCGAGGTACCCCAGGGGCGTGATGCGGCCCGCCAGCAGCGGGTACCCCGCCACCAAGAGGAACGCGATGCCCAGCGCAGCCACCACCATGACCACGCGCTTCCAGGGCTTGATGACCAGCCACGCCAGCTCGTTGCGCCGGAAGTACGCCACGCCGGCCGCGAGGATGGCCACCACGAACAGCACGGAGATCACCTGCGAGAACGATGCGAAGGCGATCGAGAACGCCCGCTGCCACACCACCGCAAGCGCGGCCAGGCCGAAGATGATGATGGCGTTGCGCGCGGCGGACGGCATGGCGCGAGGATACCGCCGTGCCCGGCCCTACCATGCGCGTGTGGCCGCCAAACCCTGCCCCGACCTGCTGGTGGTGCTGCGCTCCCCCGACGTGCCCGGGTACCTCGACGTGCGCGCGGGCGCCCCGGACGGCCCCCGCGTGGCCAGCACGTTCCGCACGGCGGGGCCGGGCGCGGCGTGCATCGGCGCCGGCGAGGTGGTCATCGGCGCCCCGCATCCCGCGGCGCCTGGCAGCCGCCGACTGCTCGTCGGCCCCGACGGCACCCACCGCGGCTACCTCGAGTACCGCTGGCAGCTGTCGCCCACCCGGTGCGCCACCGCCCTGGTCACGGGCGACGGCGTGCGGGCATGGACCCGCGAGAGGTCCGGCCTCGCCGCCCTGGTGCACCGCCTGCTGCCACAGCACACCATGCCCGCCACTGCCGTGATGATCGGGCAGGACGAAGCCGGTGAGGTGGCATCGGTGGACGGCGGCTACCGGCTGCGGTGGCACGGCGCGCGCCGGCTGCCGCTCACGGAGTCGGCGGTGCTGGCGGTGGCGCTGGGGCTTCCCCGCTAGCCCGGGGCACGAACGCCGGGCAGCGCATCACGGGCACGGCGGGGTAGCGCGGCATGCGCGGCTCCTCGCACATCGTGAACACCGAGCGGCGCGTGGGCACCAGCCTCTGGAACCGGCAGCGGTCGCACAGCCCGGCGGGCATGCGGCGCGGCCCGTCGCTCACGGCGCGGGCGCCCCCGCGCGCAGGGCGTCGGCCAGGCCGATCACTGGGAGATCGCCGTCCAGGTCGCCGTGGCGCGCGCGCACCGACGCCGTTCGGGTCTCCACCTCGCGGTCGCCCACCACGAGCAGGTAGGGCACCTTGTGCAGCTCGCCGTCGCGGATGCGCTTGCCCATGCTCTCGCCGCGGGCGTCCACCTCGCACCGCAGGCCCGACCCGCGCAGCCCGGCGCACACCTCGTCGGCGTACGGGGCGTGGCGATCGCTCACGGGGATCACCCGCACCTGCTCGGGCGCCAGCCAGAACGGCAGGTCGCCGCCGGTGTCCTCGAGCAGGATGCCCAGGAAGCGCTCGAGCGACCCGGTGATGGCCCGGTGGATGATGACGGGGCGCTCCTCGGTGTCGTCGGCCGTGGTGTAGGCCAGCCCGAAGCGCTCGGGCATGTAGAAGTCGAGCTGGCAGGTGCCCAACTGCCACGACCGGCCCATGCTGTCGGTCACCTGGATGTCGATCTTGGGCCCGTAGAAGGCGCCGTCGCCCTCCTTCAGCCCGTACTCGCGGTCGCCCAGCGCCTGGCGCAGGGCGTCCTCGGCCTGGTCCCACATCTCGGGCGTGCCGGTGGCCTTCTCGGGCCGCGTGGACAGGTACATCGACACGTCGGTGAAGCCGAAGCGCGCGTAGAAGCGCTCGGTGAGGTCGAGGATGGACCGCACCTCGCTCTGGATCTGGTCCATGCGGCAGAACACGTGGGCGTCGTCCTGCGTGAACGCCCGCACCCGGAACAGCCCGTGCAGCACGCCCGAGAGCTCATGCCGGTGCACGTGGCCGAACTCGGCCAGCCGCAACGGCAGCTCGCGGTACGACCGGCGGGTGGACCGGAACACCAGGCAGGCACCCGGGCAGTTCATGGGCTTCACGGCGAACCCCTGCTCGTCCACCTCCGTGAAGTACATGTTGTCCTTGTAATGCTCGTAGTGACCGCTCTGCTTCCAGAGCTCGTCGCTGAGCATGGTGGGGGTGCGGATCTCCTGGTAGCCCATGGCGTCGAGTTCGGCGCGCAGCGCCGCCTGGATCTCGTTCACCACCACCATGCCGTTGGGCAGGAAGAACGGGAACCCCGGACCGGCCTCGTCGAAGTAGAAGATGCCCAGGTCGCGGCCCACGCGACGGTGGTCGCGGGCGCGGGCGGCCTCGAGGCGCTCCAGGTACTCGTCGAGCTCCGCCTGCGTGGGGAACGCCGTGGCGTACACGCGGGTGAGCATGGGGTTCTTCTCGCTGCCCCGCCAGTACGCACCGGCCACCGACAGCAGCTTGACCTTGCCGATCCTCCCGGTGTCGTGCACGTGCGGGCCGCGGCAGAGGTCGATGAACTCGCGCTCGCGGTACAGCGACACGTCGGCCTCGCCCTGGCGTCCAAGCTCCTCGACCTGGTCCACCTTGTAGGGCTGGCCGCGCTCGGCGAAGAACGCCTTGGCGTCGTCGATGGTCATCACGCTGCGCTCGAACGGCGCCTTGCTCGTGGCGATGCGGTTGATTTCGGCCTCGATGGCCGGGAAGTCGTCCTCGGTGAGCGGCCGGTCGAGCTCGAAGTCGTAGTAGAAGCCGTCGGCGATGGGCGGCCCGAACCCGAAGCGCGTGCCCGGGAACAGGCTCATCACGGCCTCGGCCATCACGTGCGCCGCGGAGTGGCGCATCACGAAGAGGTGGTCGTCGCCGCTCTTGCCCGTGATGATGGCGATCTGCTCGCCATCCGCCAGTGGACGCGCGAGGTCGCGGATCTCGTCGCCCACCCGCACCGCGAGGGCCGCCTTCGCAAGGCCCGGCCCGATGGCCGCGGCGGCGTCGTGTCCGGTCGCCCCCTCGGGAAGGTCCAGCAGGTTCCCATCGGGGAGTACGACGTGCATTGTGTGCGGGTGCTCCTGTGCGGGTCGGGGCAGGCGAGACGGCGGCCGATGCTAGCAACGGCCGCGTGTGCTCCGGACCCCCCTTGCGGGCCCCACGGGATGCGCGGAGAATCCCGCTGCCATGCGCTGGTTGCTCTGTGGATCATCCCCCACCCCGGTCGCGCGCCGGGTCATCCCCGCGGTGGGGGTGTCGCTGGTGCTCGCGCTCTTCGGCACGGCATTCCTGGTGCTGGCCCCCGAGATCCCCGGCCCCGGCTGGGTGCGCGGTGCCTACGTGCTGTTCGTGGTGGTGGTGCTGAAGATGCCGCTCATCGCCATCCTCTGGTGGATGATCGCCCGCAACCGCGAGTGGCCCCACGCCAAGCCCACGTGGCTCCCGCCCGAGCAGGCGGAGATCCTCGCCTACCTCGAGGCCGAGTCCCAGCGCGCTGCGCTCGCGCCCGACTCGGTGGAACGCCTGGAGTACCTGTCGCAGGAGGCCTGGCACGTGGCGGACCGGCTGGAGGGCGATGCCAAGGTGGACGCACTCACGGTGGCGCTGCGCATCGACCTCATCCGCGAGCGCGCGCGGCGCGAGCGCAGTGGACGCTGACCCGCTGCTGCGCGACACGCCGGGCATCGGCGATGGCCCCGACGTGGACCTGCTGCTGGCCGCGCTCGTTGCCGAGCGCACGGGACAACGGCACCTGCTGGACGGCGACGCCGACCGGGCGCGTCCCTACATGCGAGCCGCGGCGGCGGCCTACGTGGCGTCATACCCCCTGGCGCAGCCGCGCTCGTGGGGACGGCTGATCGGGGCGCTCAAGGCCGGCGTGCTCGCCGGGGACGGCGTGACGCAGGCCACCGCGGCACGGGAGGCCCTGGGCGACATCGCCGACACGCCGCCCGCGTGCTACCTGGCGGCGCTCAGCGCCCTTGTGCTGGGCGACCATCCCGGGGCACTCGCGCACACCCCGGGCATGCGCAGCGGGGGGCCCGCGTTCGATCGCGCGGCCGACGGCATCGAGGCCATCGCACAGGGGGACGCCGCGGCGCTGGGCGACGCCATCGCTGCCATCGAAGCCGACTTCGCCGCGCGCGAGGCTCACCTGACGGGCATCCCCATCGCCGACACGGCGCTCATGCTGCGCGAGATAGCGACCAGCCGCGCCGAAAATAAGAAGTAATGGTAAAGAAATCCACCGCTTAACGACGTAAGGCTTGCACGCGCCGGGGGGTCATGTATAACCAAAGCACGCGGACGGGATCTTCACCGAACCCGTCTGCATGGCGACTGAGCGGCGGACGCGCCGAGATCGGGGGGTCTCGGTCAGCGCGGGAAATCGGGGGGTTCCCCGCGCCGTCCGCCGCCAGTCGCTTACCTGCGATGCTGTTCCCGTGAACGGAAACGGCGTCCAGAACCGCGTCCGCCACGGAGCCGAGGCGCTCCTGCGCGCCAACTGGCGCGAGGGCACCAGCCGCGATGGCCGACCGTATGCATACACGTGCCCCGATGGCGGCAAGTACCCCTACCAGTGGTTCTGGGACTCACTCATGCATGCCCTCGCCTGGAACGAGCTCGATCCCCGGCGCGCCGCGGACGAGCTGCAGTCGCTCGCCCGCGCGCAGCAGGACGATGGCCTCATCGGGCACACGCTCTTCTGGGCCGGCCCCGTGCGCCTTGCCCGCCTGCCCTTCTACAACGTCCGCGGCCGCCTGGACATGGCCACGGCCACCATCCAGCCGCCGTTCCTCGGCTGGGCATGGTCGGAGGTGGCCAGCCGCCTGGACGACGACGACTTCCGCGCGCAGGGACGCGAGGTGGTGCGGCGCTTCCACGACTGGATCGCGCGCGAGCGCATCGACGACACGGGGCTCGCCTGGGTCATCCTCCCCGACGAGACGGGCTGCGATGCGTCACCCGTATTCGACCAGGCGCTCGGCCGACGACGCCACGGCACGCCCGGGTTCGCCCTGCTCGTGGCCCAGGCGCGCAGCCACGACTACTCGTTCCGCCGCATCCGCGCCGCGGGCGGGTTCACCATCGCATGCCCGCTGGTGAACACCTCGCTGGCCCTCGGCTACCTGGGCTTGGCGGACCTGGGGCACCCCGGGGCGCGCGAGCGTGCCCGCGAGCTGACCCGGGCGATGGTGGATCATCTCTGGGACGAGCGCGCCGGCATCTTCCGGCTGATGGACCCGGACGGGCGGCAAGTGCCCGTGTCCGCGTGGCAGGGCCTCGCCCCGGCGGCGCTCCCCGACCTCCCCGAGGCCATCCGGCAACGGGTGGTCGAGCAGTGGCTCCTGCAGGGCAACCGCTTCTGGCCTGCGCACCCGGTGCCGTCGGTGAGCCTGGACGATCCCACGTTCATGCGCGGCGACGGTCGCATCATCCCCAAGTACTGGCGCGGGCCCTCGTGGCCGTTCACCCCGCCGTTCGCCATCCCGGCGCTGCTCCGCGCCGGGCGCGAGTCCGACGCCCGGGTGCTGGTGGCCCGCATCGAGGAGCGCCTCGACGCACAGGGATTCCGCGAGTACACCGACCCGATCGATGGCACCGGCATGGGCGCCCGGGCGTTCAGCTGCCAGGCGGTGGTGCTCGCGCTCCGCGCCTGGCTGGATCGCCCCCCGCTCCCCGTGCGCGCCTAGCCCACCGGGTACCCCGCTACGAGACGGTGGCCCACCCCACCGCCGTGCCGAACGCGTTCTTCTGCGCGAACAGGGGGTTGGATGCGGCCTGCGCCTGCGCGGGGTCGGTGGGGATCCGCCGCACCACCAGCAGCTCGATGTTCGACTGCGCGGGCATCGAGGGCGTGCGCTTCAGGAAGGACACGAGCACCAGACGGGCATCGCGTCGCCCAAGGCCGGTGGTGTCCGACCCCGCGAAGCGGAACTCCCTCTCGGTGGGCCAGCCCACCACCGGGGCGCTGAAGTCCTTGCCGGTGAGCTTGCGGAATCCCAGCGTGGACCCCGGCAACTGGGCCAGCCGCGCACCGGTTTTCTTGTTGCGCAGGATGAAGGTCAGGCGCGCGCGGCACCAGGGCTCGGGATCCTCGTAGATGCGCAACCGCGACACCACCCGCACGGCGTTGGTGCCGTTGGGTGCCTTCCGGTTGCGCCAGGTGCGCCGGTCCTGCTGGTAGAAGGTCTTCGAGCATGCGGCGATGGCCGGGGTGGGCACCGGAGCCGGGGCCGGGGCCGGGGCCGGGGCGGCGGCCAACGACACGCTGGCCGTGGCCGCAGGCGGCGTGGCCCCTGCCGACGAGCTCACCCGGGCCGAGATGGTGTAGGTGGTGCCAGGAGCCAGCCCGCTCAACCGGGCGCCACCTGATGACAACGGCACGGTTGCCGAAGCCCCGCCCGGGCTGGCCGTCACCACCACGCTGGGGTTGCGCCAGGCGCACGTGGTGGTGTCGGGCGTCCACGCCACATCGGCGGAATCAGCACCCGCGGTGGCGGTGATGCTCGTGGGCGAGGTGACGGTGTCGCAGATCCAGTCGCGCACCGCTGAGACCTTCGCGTATACGCCGGGAAACTGCGGGTCGCCGCAGTTCCTTCCCCAGCTGGTTACTCCCACGAGTACCCGTCGCCCACCCGTATCGGCGGCCAGGGGGCCACCGGAATCCCCACCGCACGTGTCGTTCGCGGAATCCGGCGTCGTCGGGGCGGTGGGCTCGCCCCCGGCGCAGATCATGCTCCGGGAATCGTATGAGCCCCCCCACGCCGTCGTGCATGCCCCATCCGTGAGCATGGGGATACCACCGTCCGCATGCTGCAGGATGGTCGCGGTTGACCCGCCGTTGGTCATGCGGCCCCATCCGGCAATCCGGCCGTCCAGAGGGCCGGTGCCTGGGGTTGCCGTGCGCATTGCCGCCACTGCGGCATCGTCAGACGGGGCCTGCAGGGCCATCGCGGGGACCGCCATCGTGGACGGTGTGCGAAGCAGCATGAAGTCCCACGGACTTCCACCCCCGGACCATACGTAGTCGGGATGCACCCGCACGGAGTCAGCGACCACGACACCCGGCAGCGCGGCGCGGGTATAGGCACCGGGGTACAGCGGGAACGTCGTCAATGGGGATCCGGTGTTGCTGTAGCGGCAGTGACCGGCGCTCAGTACCCACCGCGCAGCAATGACGGAGCCACCGCACAACCAGACCCCATCCCCATTCACCAGCGTCATCGATGGCCACTCCGCCTGCACGGCGTCCTGGCGGTCCGGACCCACGATCCGCGTGCCCACGTCGGGACCCGCGGCAAGTACCGGCCCCGACCACGCCAGTCCCAGCAGCAGGATCATTCCGATGACGCGGCGCACCAAACGAACCTACCAGCGGGCGGGCGGCCCG
>CAZEUE010000043.1:0-13208 GCA_964514615.1 uncultured Bifidobacterium sp.
ACGGCATCCCGGACGCGCGCCACGCCGTGGTGTTCGCCCCCGAGGAGTTCGGCGGTGAGCTCAAGGAGGACACCCGCTACCCGGTGCTGGTGGTGGCCAACCAGACCATCACCTCGCAGGCGCTGGTCGACGAGATCCGCTCGCGCGACTCCGAGGGCCTGTGGTCGTTCGAGCTGGTGCTGCCGCTCGAGGACGGCGACCGCGTCGTCGCCGAGCGTCGGCTGGCAACCGCCCTGGCGATCCTCGCCGAGTACGGCGTGTCGGCCACCGGCCGCATCGCCGAGGGCGACGTGGTGGAGGTGGCCACCCAGGCCGCGGCCGCCGGCCACCCGCACGAGCTGGTGATGGCCACGCTGCCCCTGCGCGAGAGCGCGTGGATGCAGAGCGACGCCGTGGACAAGGTGCGCAAGGCGACCGGCGTGGCCATGAGCCACGTGGTGGTGCCGGCCAACGACGCCCGCGCCCTCACGGCTGCCAGCGCCCTGCCGCTGGTGATGGTGGTGGCCACCGAGGCCATCGGCGCCGAGGCGCTGGCCACGGCCGTGCGCACCCGCGCCGATGCCCAGCCCGCCCGGTTCGCCGTGGTGGCACCGCTCGACCTGCCCGAGCCCCGGTGGGGCGCCGAGGCCGGCGAGCTGCGCCGCCAGGCCGGCGAGGCCATGACCGCCACCATCAACGCGCTTGTCAACACCGGCGTCGCGGTGGAGGGCCAGGTGATGGACGACGGCCCGGCCACGGCGCTGCCGCTGGCCATCGCCGCGTACGCGCCCGCCCGCATCGTGATCGCCGGCATCAACGGCGAGGCACGCGGGCTGGCCGAGGCCGCCCAGGCCGCCGCCGGGGACATCCCCGTGGACACCGTCAACCTCGGCGCCACGGCAGGGGCGTAGGCATGGCAACCACCGCAGCGCCCACCCCGACCACCACGGGGAACCCGCCCGAGCCGAAGAAGCACATGAACGCGGCGCTCATCTCGATGCTGCTGTTCATCGGGTCCGAGCTCATGCTGTTCGCCTCGCTGTTCACGGCGTACTTCTTCATCCGGTACGGCGTGGCCAATGAGACCTGGCCCCCGCTCAAGGCGGATGGCGAGCCGTTCACGCTGCCGGTGCTGCTGACCGGCGTGAACACGCTCATCCTCATCGCGTCGTCGTTCACCCTGTGGTGGGGCGAGAAGCGCCTTGCCGCCGGCGACAACAAGGGGCTCATCCGCGGCCTGTGGGTGACCATCCTCATGGGTGGCACGTTCCTCATCATCCAGCTCAACGAGTACGCCCACCTGGGCTTCACGCCCCAGGACCGGGCGTTCAGCGGCGCCTTCTACACCCTCACCGGGTTCCATGGCGCGCACGTGCTGGTGGGCCTGATCGTGCTGAGCCTGTGCCTGCGCCGGGCCTACCGACGCGACTTCTCGCACGCGTACAACACTCCGCTCACGGCGGCTTCGTACTACTGGCACTTCGTCGACATCGTCTGGGTGCTGCTCTTCTTCCTCGTCTACGTCATCTAGGTATCCCGTTGCGCTCACGCCTCATCGCACTGTCCGCCGCGGTCGCCCTGGGAGGCGCCGCCCTCGCGCTGTCCGGTTGCGGAAGCGCCGAGGACGCCCTGGCCACCGCCGACACCGCCGCGGGCAAGACGCTGTTCGTGCAGTCGTGCGGCGGGTGCCATACGCTGGCCGACGCCGGCACCAAGGGCATCAGCGGGCCCAACCTCGACGACGCCTTCCGCTACCCGCGCAACCAGGGATTCGAGGAGACCCAGTTCTACGGCGTGACCAAGCGCTGGATCGAGATCTCGCCCCAGCCGCCGCGTCCGGGCTCATACCCCGTCGCCATGCCGCAGAACCTGGTCACCGGGCAGGACGCCGTGGACGTCTCGGCATACGTGGCCAAGTTCGCGGGCATCGAGCCCGACAGCCAGGTCCGTGAGATCACGCCGGCCGTCAAGGGCACGCCGCCGCCCCCGGGCGACGGGCCGGCCACTCCCGCCGACGGGGGCGCCCAGGTCCCCTGATGACCGCGGACGACGCGACCCTCGACGGCTCGCGCGTCCTCGTGACCGGTGCATCGCGCGGCTACGGGGCCGCCATCGCGCGCGTGCTTGCCGCACGCGGCGCGCGCCTTATCCTCACCGCCACGGATCCCCCGCGCCTGTCGCGCGTGGTCGACGACTGCCGGGCCGCGGGTGCACAGGTGACCCCCCTGGGACTCGACCTCGCATCGGCGACGTCCATCGACGCCTGTGCCCGCGCGGTGGCGGCCGAGGTGCCGCGCCTGGACGGCGTGGTGATGAACGCGGGGGTGCTGGGGCCCACGGGCCCGCTCGATTCGTGCGACCCTGACGACGTGGCCGGGGCGATGCAGGTGGACATGATCGGGCAGGTGCGCCTGCTCCAGCGGCTCTCGCCGGTGATCGCCGACCACGCGGGGGTGGTGCTGGTCACCTCCGGCGCCGCCGGGCGTGCGGGCTACGCCGGGTATGCGCTGGGCAAGGCGGGGCTCGAGGCCCTCGGGCTGATGCTGCGCGACGAGTGGGCGCCGCGGGGCATCCGCGTGGTGGCCGTCAATCCCGGACCGGTACGCACCGACATGCGCGCGCAGGCGCATCCGGAGGAGGACCCCGCCACGGTGCCCCCGCCGGCGGAACGGGTGGCCCCGGTGCTGGCCGTGCTGGCGGGCGAGGATCCCGGCCCGCGGGTGCAGGCTGCCGAGTGGGGGCTGTCGTGACCCTCACCGACCCGCGCATGCTCGCGCCCATCCCGCGCCTGTCGCAGCCCGCGGGCTGGCGGGACATCCCCATCCAGCCGGTGGACGAGCCGCTGGTCCCCGTGGCCAGCCTGGATGAGCGCATCATCGAGGACCCGCGGTACTTCGCCATGGGCCTGCCCGGCGCGCTGCCCGGATGCTGGGTGCGCGAGGACCTCGGCCGTCGCCTGGTGGCCGCCGCGCGATCGCTGCCCGAGGGGCTGGTGCTGCTGGTGTGGGATGGCTGGCGCAGCATCGCCACGCAGGCCGCGTTGTTCGACGCCTACGTGGCCGACCTGGCGCTGCAGTACCCCGACCTCGCACGCACCGAGCTGGAGCAGGTGGCGCGCCCCTACGTGACCCCGCCCGACCCCGGCCACCATGCGCCCCCGCCGCACCTGACCGGGGGCGCCGTGGACCTGACCCTCGCCCATGCCGACGGCACGCCGCTGGACCTGGGAACGGGCTTCGATGCCTTCGTGCCCGAGGCCGGCGCAGCGGCGCTGGAGGACATCGACATGCCCGCCCGGGCGCATCGCCGGCTGCTGTTCCACGCGCTCGCGGCCCAGGGATTCACCGCGTACGTGGAGGAGTGGTGGCACTTCGACCTGGGTGACCAGTTCTGGGCGGCGGTCACCGGCGGCACGCCCCGCTACGGCCCCGCCGAGGCGCCGTGACCGGCCCCGCGCCCGCCGCCCGCCCGGCATCGGGCCTGGCGATCGTCCCTGCCCTCCTCGGCATGGTGCGGTTCCAGCACACGGTGTTCGCCCTGCCATTCGCCTTCGCGGGGGCGCTGATGGCCACCAATGCCTGGCCGCCGCTGGCCACCCTCGGGTGGATCCTGCTGGCCATGGTGGGCGCGCGATCCCTGGCGATGGCCCTGAACAGGCTCATCGATCGCCGCATCGATGCGGCCAATCCCCGCACCGCGGGCCGGCACCTGCCGTCCGGGCGGCTCACCACGCGGCAGGTATGGGCCTTCGCCGCGGCCAGCCTGGCCGCCATGCTGGTGGCCGTGAGCCAGCTGCCCGTTCTCACGTGGTGGCTGTGGCCCATCCCGGTGGCGCTGTTCGTCGTCTACCCGTACACCAAGCGGGTCACCTGGGCGTGTCACCTGGTGCTGGGGCTGTCCATCGGCATCGCGCCCATCGGCGGATGGATCGCGGTAACGGGTGCATTCGCCCTTGCCCCCGTGCTGCTGTGGCTGGCGGTGGCAGCGTGGATTGCCGGCTTCGACGTCATCTACGCACTGCTCGACGTGGACCACGACCGGCGCGCCGGCATCCGCTCCATCCCGGCGCGCTTCGGGGAGCGGCGCGCCCTGCGCATCGCAGCGGGCCTGCACGTGGCCTCGCTGGCCCTGCTGGCCTGGGCCGGCGCCGCCGCGGGGATGTCGTGGCCCTACTACGCCGGGGTGGCCGCATGCCTGCTGGTGCTCGCCTGGGAGCATGCAACGGTGCGCCCGGGTGACGACGCCCGCATCCAGGCGGCGTTCGGAACCGCGAACGGCGTGATGGCGCTGGTGTTCCTGGCGGGCGTCATCGTGGCGGTGGGCGTCGCCTGAGTCCATGATCACCGCGCGCGGGCTGGTGCACGCCTACGGCGAGCGCCGCGCCGTGGACGGCACCGACTTCCACCTGCTGCCCGGCGAGCGCGTGGCGCTGGCCGGCCCCAACGGCGCGGGCAAGAGCACGCTGCTGCGCATGCTGGCCACGCTGCTCCGCCCCCGCTCGGGCGACCTCGAGGTGCTCGGGCATCCGCAGCCCGACCAGGCCCGCGCCGCGCGTGCGGGCATCGGGTACCTGGCGCACGACCCGCTGGTGTACCTGGACCTCACGGCGCGGCAGAACCTGGAGCTCTACGGTGACCTCTACGGCGTGCCCGACCGCGACGCGCGCATTGATTCCCTGCTCGACGACGTGGGCCTGCTGGCCCGTGCGGAGGACACCGTGCGCACCTTCAGCCGCGGCATGGCCCAGCGGCTGGCGCTGGCCCGCATGCTGCTGCACCGCCCGCGGCTGCTGCTGCTCGACGAACCCCACGCCAGCCTGGACGCCCGCGGCGGCGACCTGCTCGACCGACAGCTGGTGGCGGCGCAGGGCGACGGCCGCGCCGCGGTCATCGTCACGCACGAGGTGGAGCGCGTCGCCCGGGTGGCCGACCGCCTGGTGGTGCTGCGCGCCGGGCGCGTGGTGCTGGACGAGCCCATCACCGGCATGGATCCCCCGGAGGTGCGGCGCCGGTACGAGGACGTGATCGCATGAGGCGCCGCCAGCTGATGGCGCTGGTGCGCAAGGACCTGCGCCTCGAGCTGCGCACGCGCGAGACCATCGTGGCCATGGCGCTGTTCGCCATCGTCGTGCTGGCCATCCTGCAGTTCGGCTTCGGCACGCGCGACGACGACCTCACGCGGTTCGTGGGTGGCCTCATGTGGGTGACCCTGGCGTTCACGGCAGTGCTGGGCGTCGGGCGTTCGTACGTGGCCGAGCGCGAGCAGCGGGTGCTCGATGGCCTGCTGGTGTCGCCCGTGCCCCGCACCGTGATGATGAGCGCCAAGGCCATCGCGATCTTCCTCTACATGACCCTCGTGGAGGTGCTGGTCATCCCCCTGGTGGGCATCTTCTTCGTGAAGGGCCCCTACTGGGAATCGATCGGGTGGATCGCCATCGCGGCGCTGCTGGCCAACCTGTGCATTGCGCTCTCGGGCACGCTGTTCTCGGGGCTGGCGCTGTTCACGCGGGCCCGCGACCTGATCCTGCCAGTGCTGTTCCTGCCCGCCCTGGTGCCCGTGGTCATCGCCGCCGCGGGCGCCACTCATGCCGTGGCCGGAGGGCCACATGACATGAGCGAGTGGCGAGGGTACTGCCTGTTCCTGCTCGCATACGCAATACTTTTCGCCCTTGTCTCCGTCGCGACCTATGACGCCGTCTTCGACGACTGACAGCACGACGCGCATCCCCGGGGAGCGCGCGGCCGTCGTCTGGGGGATCATCGCCACCGTCCTGGTGGTGACCTCCACCATCGGCGTGTTCCTCGTGGCGCCCGAGGACGCCGACCAGGGCGTCATCCAGCGCATCTTCTACTTCCACGTGGCCATCGCCCTCGCGTCGCTGGTGGCGTTCGCCGTGGCCTGCGTGGCGGGCATCCTGTACCTGCGCACGCGCAACGACCGCTGGGACGACGTGGGCGAGGCCAGCATTCGCATCGGCCTGCTGTTCTCGGTGCTCGTGGTGCTGACCGGATCCATCTGGGCCAAGGCCTCGTGGGGCACCTGGTGGGTCTGGAGCGATCCGCGGCTGGTGACGTACCTGATCGTGGTGCTCATCTACGCCGCGTACTTCGTGCTGCGCTCCTCCGCCGAGGACGACCGCCGCATGCGCTATTCGGCCATCTATGCCATCGCGGGCTTCGCATCGGTGCCGCTGTCGTTCTACTCGGTGCGCGTGGCCGAGTCGTTCGTGCACCCGGTGGTGTTCACCACCAGCGGGGCCAACATGCCGGACTCGATGCTCATCTGGTTCGTGGTGTCGCTGGCGGCCATGCTGGCGCTGTTCATCGCCCTCCTCGAGGTGGACCTGGTGGGCCGGCGGTCCGAGCGCGCCCTGCGCCGCCTGGCGCTGAGGCTGGAGAACGCATGAGCGGCGGATACCAGTACGTGGTGGCGGCCTATGCGGTCATCTGGTTCCTGCTGCTGGCCTACGTGGTGGTGCTGGGTGCCCGCACCGCCCGCATCGGCCGGCAGGTGGAGGCCATCAGCCGCATGCTCGACCGCCGCGAGCGCACGGGCGGCGACGAGGACGGCGCCTGATGCCCCGCGACCTCTTCCCCGTGTTCCTCGACCTCACCGACCGGCCCGTGGTCGTGGTGGGGGGTGGAGCCGTGGCCACCGAGCGCGCCGCCAAGCTGGCGGCGCACGGTGCGCGGGTGCGGGTGGTGAGCCCCGATCTCTCGCCGGCCCTGGCCGACATGGTGGCCGACGGCCGCGTGGTGGCGCACGAGGCCCGGGCCTACCGCCCGGGTGACCTCGACGGGGCCGTGCTGGTGGTGGCGGCCACCGACGACCGCCAGGTGAATGCCCTCGTGCGCGGGCATGCGCTCGCAGCGGGCGCGCAGGTGAACGTGGCAGACGACCCCGCGGGGTCCACGGCGGTCATCCCGGCGCTCATGCGCCAGGGCGACCTGGCCGTGGCCATCACCACGGGCGGGGCGAGCCCGGTGGTGTCGCGGCGCATCCGCGAGGACCTCGAGCAGCGGTTCGGCCCGGGGTGGGCGGGACTGCTGGCCCTCATGGCCGAGACGCGCGATGAGCTGGTGCAGGCCACCCCGGACATCGCCGATCGCCGGCGCGCCGTCGAGGCGCTGCTCGACTCGGGCGTGGTGGACCGCATCGCCGCGGAGGGCCCCGACGCCTGCCGTGCCCAGGTTCGCGCGGCCCTTGGCCTGCACGCGGCCACCGTGGAGGCGGCCTGATGCCCCACATCATCGCCGTCGGCATCTCGCACAAGACCGCGCCCGTGGAGCAGCGCGAGAAGGTGGCGCTCACCGACACCACCACGCGCACCCTGGCCCGTGAGTTGGTGCGCCACCCGGACATCGCCGAGTCGGTGGTGCTGTCCACGTGCAACCGCACCGAGGTCTACGTGCATGCGCTCGATTCGGCGGGGGCCGAGGAGGCCGTGTGTGACGCGCTCGTGGAGCACAGCAAGGGCATGACCCGCAGCGAGCTCGACTGCATCCGCTACGTGCACGTGGACGACCGGGCGGTGGCGCACCTGTTCCGCGTGGCCTCCAGCCTCGACTCGATGGTGGTGGGCGAGAGCGAGATCCAGGGACAGGTGCGGCAGGCGTGGGAGCGTTCCGCCGAGGAGGAATCCACGGGCGTGCTGTCCGATCGCCTCTTCCGCCAGGCGCTCGAGACCGGCAAGCGCGTGCGCACCGAGACGCGGGTGGCCGTGCGACCGGTATCGGTGTCGACGGTGGCGGCCGACCTCGCCCGCGAGGCCATCCCCGACCTCGGCGGCCGCCGCGGCCTGGTGGTGGGCGGCGGCCGCATGGCCGAGGCCACGGCACGTGCGCTGATGGAGCGTGGCCTGGGCGAGCTGGTGGTGATCAACCGCACGGTGGGCACCGCCCGCGAGATCGCCGAGCGCCTCGGCGGCATGGGCCTGGGGTACGACTGCCTGGCCGCGGAGCTTGCGCAGGCCGACGTGGTGGTGTGCTCCACCGACGCCCCGCACCCGGTCATCTCGGCCGAGCAGGTGACGGTGGCGCTCGAGGACCGTCCGGGCCGCCCGATGGTGCTCATCGACATCGCGGTGCCGCGCGATGTGGAGCCCGCGGCCTCGGGCGTGCACGGCGCCGTGCTGTTCGACATCGACGACCTCGAGCGCGTGGTGGCCCAGCACCGCGACGAGCGCGAGGACCACGCCCGCCGCGCCGAGGTGATCGTGGGCGAGGAGGTCGACCGGTACTCGGCCTGGCGGTCGGGCCTGGCCGTGACGCCGGTCATCACGTCGCTGCGCGAGATGGCCGAGGCCATCCGCCAGGGCGAGATCGCCCGCATCTCGGCAGCAGGCGGGGAGGTGACCGACGCCGAGCTGGACCGCATTCACCATGTCACCCGCGCCATCCTCAACAAGCTGCTGCACGAGCCCACGGTGCGCGCGCGCGAGGCGGCCGCCAACATCGACGGCATGCGCCATGTGGAGTCGCTGCGCCTGCTGTTCGGCCTCGAGCTGCCCGATCGCGGGCCGGGTGAGCAGCCGCATGACGCCCGCCCCGGCGTGGCGACGCGCCCCGGCGCCGACGCCTGAGGCGCCCGTGCGCGTGACGGTGGCCACCCGCCGTTCGGCCCTGGCCCTGGCGCAGTCGCGCGCCGTGGCCCATGCGCTGGCCGCCGCCGGCCATGAGGCCCCGCTGCTCGAGCTCACCACCACGGGCGACCGGTGGAGCCAGGCGGGCGCCTGGCAGCAGCCGGGCATGGACGTGAAGGGCATGTTCGTGAAGGAACTGGAGGAGGCCCTGCTGGACGGCCGCGCCGACGTGGCGGTGCACTCGGCCAAGGACCTGCCGGGTGAGCTCCCCGCTGGCCTCGCCGTGCTGGCCACGCCGCCGCGCGAGGACCCGCGTGACGTGCTGGTGGGCGCCCCGGGGGGAATCGGTTCCCTGGCCGAGGGCGCGCGGGTGGGCACCACCAGCCCCCGACGTGGCGCGCAGGTGCGCGCCGTGCGGCCCGACGTGCAGCTGGTGGAACTGCGGGGCAACGTGGACACCCGCCTGGCCAAGCTGGACGCCGGCGAGGTGGACGCGCTGGTGCTGGCCGCGGCGGGCCTGCGCCGCCTGGGGATCGAGCGCGACGACGCCGTGATGCTGCCCGTGGACATGTGCCTGCCCGCGGCCGGGCAGGGAATCGTGGCCATCGAGGGGCGCGGCGACGACCCCGCGGTGCGCGATGCCTGCGCCGCGCTCGACGACCCCGCGGCCCGCGCGTGCCTGGCGGCCGAGCGGGAGTTCCTCGCGCGCATCGGCGGCGGCTGCACGGTGCCCGCCGGGGCGCTCTGCGAGGTGCATGGCGACCACCTGCGCATGCGCGGATGGTGGGGCGCCACCGGGGGTTTCGCCGACCTCGAGGGGCCGTACGACGACCCGACGGGCCTCGGCGGCCGCGTGGCGCAGCAGGTGGGCGCGCCATGAGCCAGGGGATGGTGTACCTGATCGGCGCCGGGCCCGGCGATCCGGGGCTCATCACCGTGCGCGGGCGCGAGGCCCTCATGCGCGCCGACGTGGTGCTGTACGACCGGCTGGGCACGGAGGCGCTCATGCACCTGGTGCGCCCCGACGCCGAGCTGATCGACGTGGGCAAGGCGCCGGGGAAGGTGGCGATGTCGCAGGATGACACCACCGCCCTGCTGGTGCGCCTGGGCCGCGAGGGCAAGGTGGTGGCGCGGCTCAAGGGGGGCGACCCGTTCGTGTTCGGCCGGGGCGCGGAGGAGGCCGAGGCGCTTGTGGCCGCCGGCGTGCGGGTGCTGGTGGTGCCGGGCATCACCTCGGCCATCGGGGCGCCCACCGCGGCCGGCATACCGGTGACCTACCGCGCCATGTCCACCGCGTTCACGGTGGTGACCGGGCACGAGGACCCGGCCAAGGACAGCGAGCAGAACGACTGGGACCTGCTCGCGCGGCTGCCCCATACGCTCATCGTGCTGATGGGCATGGGCCGCCTGCGGGGCATCGCCGATCGCCTGATCGCCGCGGGGCGCCCGGCCGACCAGCCCGCCGCGGCCATCCAGTGGGGAACCACGCCGCGCCAGCGCGAGGTGGTGGGGACGCTCGGCACCATCGCCGACCGGGTGGCGCAGGAGGGCCTGGGCAACCCGGCCATCCTGGTGTTCGGCGATGTGGTGTCGCGCGTGGGCGGCCTTGCCGCCGCGGGCCGCGGCCCCCTTGCCGGCCGCACGGTGGTGGTCACGCGCGCACGCGCCCAGGCCAGCGACCTGCGTGGCGCCCTCGAGGCCCTCGGGGCGACGGTGGTGGAGATGCCGGTCATCCGCATCCAGCCCCTTCCCGCCACGCCGCAGATCACCGGGGCCATGGCCACCATGGGGCAGCACGACATCGTCATCCTCACCAGTCCCAATGGCGTGGACGCCCTGGGTGCTGCCATGGCCGCCCACGGGGTGGACAGCCGGCACCTGAGCCCCGAGCAGCTGTTCGTGGCCATCGGCCCGGCCACCGCCGATGCCCTGCGCGGCATGGGAATCCGCCCGGACATCGTGCCCGAGCGGTTCGTGGGCGAGGCGGTGGTCGAGGCACTGGCCGAGACGCCCGTGGAGGGGCGGCGCGTGCTCATCGCCCGGGCGCGCCATGCGCGACCGGTGATCGCCGACGGCCTGCGCGAGCGCGGCGCCATCGTCGACGACCTGGCCCTCTACGAGACCGTGGCGGTGCGCCCGCCCGATGACGTGGTGCAGGCGGCGCTCGACGCCGACATCATCACGTTCACGTCATCATCCACAGTTACCAACACCCTCGATGTGCTGGACGACCCGCAGCGCGCGCGGTTGGCGGACGGTCCGTTGGTGGCGTCGATCGGCCCCATCACCTCCCAGACGGCGCGCGACGCCGGCCTCCGGGTTGCCGTGGAGGCGGATACCAGCGACATCCCCGGGCTGATCGAGGCGGTCATCCGGGCGGCAGGCGCCGGCACGGCATGACCCGCCCGCTGGGGTTCCTCACCGACTACGGCGCCGGCACGGAGCACGTGGGCGCGCTGCACGCGGTGGCGGCCGCCATTGCCCCGCAATCGGACCGCGTGGACCTGGCGCACGATGTGCCCCCCGGCGACATCCGATGGGGGGCGATCCTGGTGGAGCGACTGGTGGGCCTGATGCCCCGGCAGTCGGTGACCACCTGCGTGGTGGACCCCGGCGTGGGCACCATCCGCCGTGCCGTGGCGCTGGAACTGGAGTGGGGCAAGGTGGTGGTGGGGCCGGACAACGGCCTGCTGGGCCTGGCCGTCGAGCGCCTGGGAGGCGTGCGCGCGGTGGAGATCACGTCGGCCGAGCACATGCGCCGGCCGGTGTCAGACACCTTCCACGGACGCGACGTTTTTGCGCCGGCGGCGGCTCACCTCGCGGAGGGCGTGGCGCTCGATGCGCTCGGCCCGCCCGTCGACCCCGCCACGATCCTCCGTCCGCAGCTGCCCGAGCCCGATGCCATGCCCGGCGCGCTCGATGCGCTGGTGGCCGGCGTGGACCGATTCGGCAACCTCTCCCTGTGGGCGACGGCCGAGCACCTGATGGCCGCGGGTCTGGTCGCGGGAAACCGGGTGTGGGTGGCGTCCGCCGAGGGCGGGCGCTCGCAGGCCACCGTGGGCCGTACCTTCGCCGACGTCCCCCGCGGCGCCCTGCTGGCCTATGTCGACTCGCACGGCCTGGTGTCGGTGGCGCTGAACGGCGGCAGCGCCGAGGACCGGGTGCGGGCCACCTCGGGCGAGGTGGTGGCCCTCATGCGTCAGGAGTAGGTGCCCCGCCAGGCGTTCATCCGGATTCGCCAGATGTCCTCGATGAACGGTGGCAGGTGCCTCGCGACGTCGAAGGTGGAGTCGGCCCGGTATTCAACCTGCACCGGCATCTCGGCGATGGTGGCCCCCATCCGCCGGGCCAGGTACAGCACCTCGATGTCGAAGGCGAACGAGGTGATGGTGGCCTTGCCGAACACGCGCTCCGCCCACTCGGCCGTGAAGCCCTTGAAGCCCGCCTGGGTGTCGGTGATGACCGGCAGCACGAGTATCCGCCGGGTCACCTGCACCGCCGCGCCCGCCGCCAGCCGGGCCGGGCTCTGCTCGGTGGCGGCGTAGCTGCCCAGGCTGCGCTTGCCGGTGACCACGTCGGCCACCCCGCTGCGGAGCAGGGCGAGGGCGGGCTCCACGTGCATGGGCGCGATGTTCATGTCGGCGTCCACGTAGAACCGGTAGTCCCCGGTGGCCGCGAGCATGCCCGATCGCACGGCGCCGCCCTTGCCCTGGTTCTCGGGCAGGCGGTTCAGGCGGATGCGCCCATCGGCCGCCGCCGCGCGCTCCACCAGCGCCGCGGTGCCATCGGTGCTGCCGTCGTCGCTCACCACCACCTCGGCCGTGCCCGGGAACTGGTCGAGCCAGGCACGCCAGCCGTCGAGCGTCGGCTGGAGCCGGCGCTCCTCGTTGTAGGCGGGCACGACGATCGAGAGGTCCATCGGAGGGCATGCTGGCATGCCCCCAACGGGCGCGCGCCGCGTTCCGTTTCGGGAGCGCGGCGCGCGATGATGGCGAGACCCGGACTCGAACCGGGGACACCACGATTTTCAGTCGTGTGCTCTACCAGCTGAGCTATCTCGCCCGGCCGGGGAACGCTAGGGGCGCTTCGGCGGCGATGCAACCCGCATCCAGCGGTACCATCGGCACGTGGCGACCGGTGGGCACATCCTCGCGGTGGAAGACGAGCGGTCGATCCGCAAGCTGCTGCGGCTCTACCTCGACGAGGCCGGCTACACGGT
The DNA here is from genome assembly GCA_964514615.1 of uncultured Bifidobacterium sp. Classification (GTDB taxonomy): domain Bacteria; phylum Actinomycetota; class Thermoleophilia; order Miltoncostaeales; family Miltoncostaeaceae; genus SYFI01. The sequence goes on from CAZEUE010000043.1 coordinate 12,780, forward strand.
CACCGAGGCCGCGGATGGCGCGGAGGCGCTGGCGAAGATGCGCACCGGGGGCATCGACCTGGTGCTGCTCGACCTGATGATCCCTGAGATAGATGGCCTCGAGGTGTGCCGGCGCATCCGGGCCGACCATCCGTCGATGCCCATCATCATGCTGACCGCGCGCGACGACGAGGCCAGCCGTGTGACGGGACTCGAGATGGGCGCGGACGACTACGTGACCAAGCCGTTCTCGCCGCGCGAACTCGTGGCGCGCGTGAAGGCGGTGCTGCGTCGCGTGCAGGGCGAGCAGGAGCTCACCGGCCCGCTGCGCGCCGGGCGCGTGGAGCTCGATCCCGTCAGCCGCACCTGCCGGCTCGATGGCGACGACGTGGAGCTGACGCGCCTGGAGTTCGACCTGCTGGCCGAGCTGGCCGCGCACCCCAACGTGGT
>CAZEUE010000044.1:0-10554 GCA_964514615.1 uncultured Bifidobacterium sp.
CCTCGGCGGACGCCAGGTTAAGCAGGCGGCCCTCGGCGAGCAGGTACACCTTGCGACCGTTGCGGAGGGCGTACTCCTGCACGAACGGACGCACCTCGCGCACCCCGTCGGCCAGCTCGTCCAAGCCCGGGATGTCGATCTCTACGTTGAAGTGCCCGGTATTGGCGATGATGGCGCCGTCCTTCATGTGCTCGAAGTGCTCGCGCCGCAGCACGTGAATGTTGCCCGTGGCGGTGATGAACACGTCACCGGCCTTGGCGGCATCCGCAACGGTCATCACCTCGAAGCCGTCCATCACGGCCTCGAGGGCCGCGAGCGGGTCCACCTCGATCACGATCACGTGGGCGCCCATGCCCTTCAGGCGCGACGCCAGGCCACGACCGCACCAGCCGTAGCCACCCACCACGCACTTGCGACCGGCCACCAGGATGTTGGTGGCGCGCAGCAGGCCGTCCAGCGTGGACTGGCCGGTGCCGTAGCGGTTGTCGAACATGTGCTTGGTGTTGGCCTCGTTCACGGCCACCACCGGGAACGCCAGCTCGCCCTCGGCCTCGAGGGCCTTGAGGCGGATCACGCCCGTGGTCGTCTCCTCGGTGCCGCCGATGATGCCGTCGAGCATCTCGCGGCGATCGCCGTGGAGCACGCCGATCACGTCGGCGCCGTCGTCCATCGTGATGTGCGGGGCGTGGTCGATGGCCGCGGTCAGGTGCGCATAGTAGGTCTCGTCGTCCTCGCCCTTGATGGCGTAGGTGGAGATGCCGTACTCGGCCACCAGCGCAGCCGCCACGTCGTCCTGCGTGGACAGCGGGTTCGATGCCACCAGCACCACGTCCGCGCCCCCGGCCTGCAGGGTGCGGGCTAGGTTGGCGGTCTCGGTGGTCACGTGGAGGCAGGCGGAGATACGGAGGCCATCGAGTGGCTTCTCCTTCTCGAACCTCTCGCGGATCTGCTTGAGCACGGGCATGTCGCGGTCGGCCCACTCGATGCGCTGCTTGCCGAGCTCGGCCAGGCTGAGATCGGCCACATGATGATTGACGGTTGTCGACACAGACGGTTTCCTTGGTCGCTTCGAAGCGCAACGAGGCTACCAGCGCGCGAGGGCCCCGGTGACAGGCACCGTATCCACAGGGACGAATCGCCCATGGTGCCTGGCACTTAACCGACCCGCGCGCGGTCTGTGACGCACGGTTAGGTGCCTGGCACCGGGGTGCCCGGCTAGATCGAGCCGCTCTCGCCCGCCCGCAGGCGCTGGTTGCCCGTGGTGGCGAGGCCCGCCTTGAGGGTTCCGATGCTGTCAACCGGGTTCGGGTCGACCCGGCGCAGGCAGGCGGCATACAGCGAGACGTAGTCACCCAGAAGCACGAGGTCGATCACCCGGGCCAGCGGGCTGTCGCCCTCCCCCTCGATGGTGAGCACGTCGGTTACGTGCGGGCTGATGATCTCGCGGGTCAGGGCCAGCCGGCGCTCCACCTGGCGATGCTGCCGCGGGTCACGCAGCATCACCACCTGCGCCTGGTCCCCGAACGGCCCGGCCTGCTCCCACCCCACGATCTCGTTGTGGTTCATCTCGGGCAGGGCCGCCCAGAAGGCGGGCTGCTTGGCGTTCTCGTTGAACTGGCACTTCCAGCGGAAGGCGATTCCCGCCGTGACCTCGGCGCCGTAGATCACCGGAACCTTGTCGTGCAGGCGCATCGCCAGCTGCTTGGCCGGGTTGGCATCGGTGGGGCGCGCGGGGCCGTAGGTGTCGATGGCCGCCGCGACGGCATCACGCGCCGCGTCGAGCTCCTGTTCCTGCGGGGGGATCACGCCGAGCCGCGCCAGCAGGACCACGGCGGGAATGAGCATGTGCAGGAGGGCCATGCGGGGCTGCAGCCCGCCGGGGATGGGCAGCACGGGCACGCCGTGCTTGCCGTTGTACCAGGTGTCCAGCTTGCCGCCACTGGTGATGGCGATGGCCGGCGACTCGCGCTCGAGCGCCTGCATGGCCGCCGTGAGGGTCTCCTCGGTCTCGCCCGAATACGACAGGAGCATGGCCAGCGTGCGGTCGTCGGCCCACCCCGGCAGGTAGTACCCGCGATGCACCACCAGCGGCACGCGCGTGCGCTCGTAGTACGCGCTGGCGATCAGGTCGCCGGCCACCGCCGACCCGCCCATGCCGCAGATGAGCACGTTGGCGATGCCGTCCGCGGCGAACGGGATGTCCAGCCCCTCGGCGCCCGCGCGCGCGGCATCGAACACGTCCACCGACCCCGCCAGGCCGTCGATGAGGCCGGCGCGGTCCACGGCCAGCACCTCTGGGACGTCGAGTTCCGCCATCAGGTGGAGGCTACCGACCCCGTGGGGATGGTGGCGGGGCCCGAGACGGCCATGGCGTCGGGCACGATGGCGCCGTCGCCGGCCACCACCAGGCCGGTGACGCGCGCGCCCGGCCCCACGGTGACCTGCCGGCCCAGCACGGCCCCGTCCACCAGCGCCTCCTCCCCCACCTGGGTGCCCGCGCCCACCACGCAGTCGGCCACCACCGCGCCCGCGCCCACCACCGCGCCGGGGCCCACGCAGGCGCCATCGCCGATGATGGCCGATGCATCCACCGTTGCCCCCGTCGACACCCACGCGGCGCCCGGGGACGGGATGAACCCCACGCGACCCGACAGGAGGTCGAGGTGGGCGTCCAGGTATGACCCCGGCGTGCCGATGTCGCGCCAGTAGCAGTCGGACGCCATGGCACCCACGCCCCCGCGGGCGGCCAGCAATGGGAAGGTATCGCGCTCGATCGACACCTGCTGCCCCCGGGGTATCGCACGGCGCGCAGACGGCGACAGCACGTAGGTGCCGGCGTTGATGCGGAAGGGCTCGCCGGGGATGAGCTCATCCACCCCGGGCTTCTCGACGAACTCCGTGACCCGGCCATCGGCGTCGGTGCGCACCAGGCCGAATGCACCGGGGTCGTCCACCGGGGTGAGCGCGATGGTGGCCTCGGCCCCAAGCCCGCAGTGGTGGGCCACCAGCGCGGCCAGGTCGAGGTCGGTGAGGATGTCGCCGTTCAGCACGAACACGTCGTCGTCGTCGAGCAATGGCTCGGCATTGGCGATGGCACCGGCCGTGCCAAGAGGCTCGGGGTCGACCACGTAGCCCAGCTCCAGCCCCCACGACGAGCCATCGCCGAAGTACTCCTCGATCTCGCGCGGCCGGTAGCCGCACGAGAACACGATGCGCTCCACGCCGGCGGCGCGCAGGTGGTCCACCTGCCGCTCCACGAACGGCAGGTCGAGCAGCGGCAGCATGGGCTTGGGCAGGGTGTCCGTGAGCGGGCGCATGCGGGTGCCCTGCCCGCCCACCAGGATGACGGCCTGCCGTACCCCCGCGGGAGCGCTCACGACGGCACGACCCGCCCGATGCCCTCGTACGCCAGGCCGGCGGCCACCACGGCCACGGGGTCGAGCGCGTTGCGGCCGTCCACCAGCACGTCGCCGCGCATGGCCTGCGACACCTTGGCCCAGTCGAGGCCCACCACCTCGGGCCACTCGGTCACGATCACCACGGCGTCCGCGCCGGTGATGCACGCCATGGGGTCGTCGTGAAGCGCCACCGCACTCAGCCGGCTCGACGCGGCCCGCAGCGCCACGGGGTCATATGCGCGCACGCGCGCGCCCTCGGCAAGCAGGCGGCCGGCCAGCACCACGCTCGACGCCTCGCGCATGTCGTCGGTGCCCGGCTTGAATGCCAGCCCCATCAGCGCGATTTCCCTGCCCTCGAGCTCGCCCAGGTGCCGCTTGAGCTTGCCCACCACGCGGCGCTTTTGCAGCTCGTTGACCTCGATCACCGAGGTGAGCAGCTGGAAGTGGTAGCCGCTGTTTCCCGCCAGCTGCTTGAGGGCCGAGACGTCCTTGGGGAAGCACGAGCCGCCGAAGCCCACGCCCGCCGACAGGAACCTGGGCCCGATGCGCGCGTCGAGGCCCATGCCCTCGGCCACCTCGGTCACATCGGCGCCCACCTCCTCGCACACATTGGCGATCTCGTTGATGAACGAGATCTTGGTGGCCAGGAAGGCGTTGGATGCGTACTTGATCATCTCGGCGGTGGGCACCGAGGTGCGAAGCAGCGGGGCGCCGAGCGGGGCATAGAGCGCGGCGACCATGTCGCCGTCCGCGGGCCGGAAGTCGCCCACCACCACGCGGTCGGGGCGGAGGAAGTCGGCGATGGCCACCCCCTCCTTGAGGAACTCCGGGTTGGAGCAGTAGCCCACGTCGGACAGGCCCCGCTTGTCGAGCTCGGCGCGCACCCTCTCGCCTGTTCCCACCGGCACCGTGCTCTTCATCACCAGCACGTGCCCCGCCGAGGCCTCGGGGCCGATCTGCTCGAGCTCATCCACCACGCTCATCACGCGCGAGAGATCGGCATCGCCCGACGGCGTGGGCGGGGTGTCGACCGCGATGAACACGATCTCCGACGCCTCGAGCATCTCGCGGAGGTCGAGGGTTGCGTGCAGGCGATCGGCGCATTCGAGCATGAGCTCCTTCAGCCCGTGCTCGTGGATGGGCGGCTCGCCCGCGCGGATCATGTCCACCTTGGCGGGGTCGATGTCGCGAAGCGTCACCTGGTGCCCCAGCGAGGCCAGGCACGCCCCTGTCACCAGGCCCACGTACCCGGCCCCGATCACCCCGATGCGCTCGGCCATCAGGGGGTGTACGCGTCCTGCTCGATCGGGATGTCCACGGGGCTCGCCCCGGGGCGCAGGGCCACCCGGTTCAGCGGCCGCGCCGACTTGGCGATGGCGTACATGTCCTCGGCCGACAGCTTGTAGTCGAGGGTGTTGGAGATCCAGTAGGTCACGCCGTCCTTCTGCCACGCGAGGCGCATGAGGTTCTTGCCGTCGTAGAAGGTGGAGTACTCGCGGCCCCCGCTCTTCACCACGCCGGTCCGGCCCTCGAGCAGCGGCGGATCGGCCCAGTCGAGCACCTGGTACCCCCAGTAGGTGCCCGAGGGTACGCGGAACACCATCTTCAGCGCCTGCGGGCCCTGCCCCCCGGTATTCACCCGGTATGCCCGGACGATCTTCAGCTCGGAACCCGTGGGCACGCGGGTGGGCACCATGATCTTGAGGCCGGTGGCCTTCTGGATACGGCGCCCGAGCGACACCAGGCTGCGGGTGTCCACCACGCGGGCCACGGGCCTGGGCTGGGCCTTCCTCCTCTTCGGGGTCACCAGCCGGCCCGTGTACGACTCGCCCACCGTCACGCGCACGTCCACGCCGTCCGGCGTGCCGGCCCGCGGCAGCGCGGTCAGCACGGTGCCGCCCCCGAAGAGCCTGGACACGTTCTTGGCGGCCTCGCGCTGGCCATCCGCATACGACACGATGGTCTCGGGCTTGCCGAAGGAGTCGGCGTTGCCGCCCGACACCGCGTCGTAGCCCCGGCTGCGCAGCTGGTCGGTGGCGGTCTCGGCGTCCAGCAGGCGCCCGTTGCCGTTGAGCACCTGCACCTGGACGTCGTTGGGCCTCACCACGGTGGTGGCCGCGCCCTGGGTGAACTCCGGGTTGAGCCAGGCCTCCACCTTGGCGTCGATCTCCGACTGGGGGGCCTCGACGATGGAGGCCCCGTTGCGCATGGTGGGGGTGCCGTTGACGCTGTTGCGCGCGATGCGGTCCTTGTCGGTGGTGATGGCCTGCTCCATGATGCCCAGCAGGCGCGGCACCGACCGCACGTTGGTGACGATGTTGTCGGCGAAGATGCTGGCGTAGGCCGGGATCTCGGGAAGGTTGCCGAACCGGTTGGTCTGGCGCTTGAGCTCCGACAGGAACGCCTGCTGGCGCGCGATGCGGGCGAAGTCCGAGTCGGTGTGGCGGTAGCGCACGTAGTCGAGGGCGTCCACGCCGTTCATGCGCTGGTACCCGGGCTTGAGGTCGATCTCCTCATAGTCGTCGATCCCGTCGCCCGGCACGTTCTTGTGGAAGTACTTGCGGTCGACGTCCAGGTACACCCCGCCCACCTGGTCGACGAGCTTCACGAAGCCCTCGAAGTCGATGTTCACGAAGTAGTTGATGGGCTGGCCCGTGAGCTTCTTGACCGTCTCGATGGTCTTCGCCGGACCACCCGCCGAGAACGCCGCGTTGATCTTGTCGGTGCCGACTCCCGGGATATCCACGTACAGGTCGCGCGGGAAGGAGAGCATCGAGATGAACCCCTTGTCGCCATCCATGCGCAGCAGGATGAGCGAGTCGGCACGACCGGGATCGCCGGCTCCCTGCGTGCCCGCCCGCTTGTCGGAGCCGATGAGCAGGATGTTCACGGGCTCGCCCGGCACATCCGGGTCGACCGCCTTCTGGGCATCCTGCACCAGCTCGATATCGGGGCTGGCCTTCTCGAGGGTGTCGCCCAGCAGCTGGTAGCTGGCCACGGCGAGCCCGGCGCCCGCGCCCACGATGAGGATCGCGGCCCACATGGCCACCCACGGCCACCGGCGCCTCTTGCGCGGAACGCGGTACCAGCGCGTCGGGCGCTCGGCGTCGTCCACCGGGGGGTCCACCGGGGGGTCCACGGGCTCGTCGCTCACGCCCGGGCCTCCTCGTCGCGGGTGGTGGCAATGGCAGACGCCATCGCGCCGGCGGTGGCGGAGAAGCCCTCGAGTGCCTGGCGATACGCCATCAGGCTGGGGATGTCCACGTACTCATCGGGACCATGATGCCCGGCGCCCCGGGGGCCGAACTCCACGGCGGGCACGCCCACCTGCAGGAACGCCACGGCGTCGGACGCCCCATCGCGCCCCACGGACGTCGAGGAGCGGTCGTGGCGCGAGGCGCAGTCCACCAGCGCGCCCACGAGCGGGTGATCGGGGTCCGTGTCGGCGGGGGGGCGTGCGATCGCCACCTCCACCGATGCTGCGCCGGCATCGCGTGCCTGGCGCAGGATCTCGTCGGGGTCCTGCCCGGGCAGGTACCTGATGTCCACGTCCATGCGGCAGAGGTCCGGCACCTTGTTCACCGCGTCACCGCCCGCGATGCGGCCGAGGTTCACCGACGGACGGGCGAACAGCGGCGTGGACGCCCGGGTGAACGGCAGCGACTCCAGCCGGCGGTACACCTCGAGCGCCCGCACGATGGCGTTGTCGCCCAGCCATGGCGTCGACCCGTGAGCGGCCCGGCCCTCCACCACCACCTCGAGGATCATCACGCCCTTGGCCTGCACGCCCACCTGCATGTCGGTGGGCTCGCCGCAGATCACGAAGTCGGCCCGCAGGCCCTGGTCCACCAGCATCTCGGTGGCGTTGGGCCCGGACTGCGCGCGCTCCTCGTCGGGCACGATGACCAACTGCACCTGCACGCCGGGCGGGGGCGCCTCGGCCAGGTTGGACGTGGCGATCATCATCGCCCCGAGGGCCGCCTTCATGTCGTAGGCCCCACGGCCGATCAGCCGATCGCCGACCACCCGCGGGCGGAACTGGTCGGGGTGCCCGGGCACCACGTCGAGATGCCCGTTGAGGATGATGCGCACCGGGCCGTTGCCCGCGGTGGCCGTGAGCACCTCGCGGTCGCCCAGGTCACGGCGGGTCAGGTCGGCGCCACGGCCCTCGAGCCATCCGGCCACGAAGTCCATCGCCACGGCGAGACCGGCCGGATCGGAGGTGTCATGGGCGATGAGCCGCTCTGCGAGACGGACTTCATGCACGGCCCCAGCATAGCCAAGCGGGCCGACGTGACCGATCCCCCGGGTTCCCGCCCGCGGCGCGATACCGTCGCTGCGTGCGGATGTTCCCGGTGCTTATCCTTGCCCTCGTGCTGCCCGCCACGGCCGTGGCGTCCACCGAGCGCGACGTCACGCTGCCGGGGGGCAACGGCGCGCGCCTCGCGGGCACCCTCACCATCCCCGATGGCCCCGGGCCGCATCCGGCAGCGGTCATCATCGGCGGCTTCGGGCCCGGCACGCGCGACGGGGCGATCGTGGGCGGCCCCCCCGGCGGACTGTATGCCGCGTGGGCGCGGGCGCTCGCCCAGCGCGGCGTGATGACCCTCCGCTACGACAAGCGGGGCATCGGTGGGTCGCCGGGACCCGCGCTGGCGTGGCTCGACCTCCCCGCCCTCACCGCCGATGCCACCGCGGCCATCCGATGGCTCGGACGGCAGCCCCTCGCCGACCCTGCGCGCACCGGCGCCGTGGGGCACAGCCAGGGCGGCGACATCGCCCTGCGCTCGGGGCGCGCCGCACGCGCCGACCGGGTGGTCACCATGGCCGCTCCCGCGCGCCCCCTGGGGCGCCTGGGGCCCGGCATCCGCCGGATCATCGTGCGGGTGGGCGGCGAGCGCGCAGCGCGCGAGACCCTCACGCGCGATCCACGGCGCGATGCCGCCCGGCTCCCCGCGCCCGCGCTGGTGGTGCACGGCACCCGCGACCGCACGGTTCCCTATTCCGATGCCGCCGCCCTGGTGGGCGCGCGGCGGAAGGCGGGTCGCCCGGTGCAGCTGCTCACCCTGCGCCGGGGTGATCACTCGCTGATGGTGGGCCGGCGCACCCCCGCTCCGGCGTGGGACCGCATCGCCCGATTCATCCGCTCCTGATCGAGCGGATGTCGCGGTCGATGTCGGGCACGGGGTGGGCCAGCGTCCACGCCCCCCACGCCATCAGCGCCACAGCCGCAATGCCCATGCTCCAGCCGATGCCCAGCCACCCGGCGAGTGACCCGAACAGCACGGATCCCACGGCGATCGGGGTGATCACGGCCAGCTGGTAGAAGCTGAGCATGCGCCCCAGCAGCTGCGAGGGCGACGACAGCTGCACTGCGGAGTTGGTGAGCGTGAGCAGCCAGATCCAGAAGGCGCCGGCGGCCAGCATGCCCACGGCCGTCAGCGCGAGCACGGGCGAGGCGGCCACCACCACCAGGCACGCGCCGAAGGCCACGGTGGCGATGGGGATGGCCCGGTGCCGCGGGAGGCCCCTGCGCGACAGCACCTGCAGCCCCCACGCGCCCAGCAGCGCACCGGTGCCCATGGCTCCCAGGATCACCCCCAGCGCCACCGGGCCCCCGCCCACGCGCTGCGCCACCACGGGCGCGAGTTCCTGCACGGGACCGGCGAAGAGCATGAAGATGAACATGCCCACCAGCAGTCGCCGTGCGGCGTGGTCGGTGAACGCGTACCGCATGGCCGTGCGCAGCCGCTGGGGCACCTTGGCCCCCTGCTCCAGGTGCGGGGCCGCCACGAGCGCCGCGACCAGCGCCAGGAACGACAGCGCGTTGATGGCGAAGCACCATGTGGCCCCGGCCGTGGCGAGCGCCACGCCGCCCAGTATCGGCCCCACGGCGCGGGCCACGTTGATGCCCGCTGCGTTGAGGGCCACGGCCTCCTGCAGCCGGGGGGTGGGCACCAGCGCCGGCACGAGGGCCAGGACCGACGGCAGCCCCACCGCGAAGGCCGCTCCCATCACCACGGTGGCCGCGAAGATCGCCGCCACCGACAGGTGGCCCGTGGCGGCGAGCACCGCCAGGGCCAGCGCGCCCGCGGCCTCCACCGAGAACGTCACGATCCCCACTCGCCGCCAGTCGTGGCGGTCGGCCAGCTTGCCGCCCCACGGGGCAAGCACGAACGCCGGCGCCCGGTAGGCCAGCGCCAGCAACCCCACCATGGTGGCGCTGCCGGTGATCTGCAGCACCAGCCAGCCGGCGGCGACCGCCTGGAACCACGTACCGCCGTTCGACAGCACGCTGCCCATCCACACGTTGCGGAATGCGGGCACGCGCAGCACGGCGGGCACTCCAAGGGCGGCGGGCATCCGCGCACCCTAACGCGGCGAGGGGCCCTTCCGGGCCCCTCGCGCATGCCTCACGTTATCCCGGGGCCATCCCGGGGTGGCCGTCCGGGCTAGATAAGTCCCAAATCCTTAACAGCCTGCCGCTCCTCGTCGAGCTCGGCCACCGAGCGCTCGATGCGCGGCTTGCTGAACTCGTCGATGTCGATGCCCTCCACCACGCTCCACTCGCCGCCGGAGCAGGTGCAGGGGAAGCCCACGATCAGGCCCTCGGGGGTGCCGTACTCCCCCTTCGACGGCACGCCCATGGACACCCAGTTGCCCTCCGGGGTGCCCAGCACCCAGTCGCGCATGTGGTCGATGGCCGCGTTGGCCGCCGAGGCGACCGACGACCCACCGCGGGCCTCGATGATGGCCGCGCCACGGGTCTGCACCGTGGGGATGAAGGTGTCGGCCACCCATGCCTCGTCCGAGATGGCGTCCCAGGCGCTCGCCCCCGCCACCTTGGCATGCACCACGTCGGGGTACTGCGTGGCCGAGTGGTTGCCCCAGATGGTCATGTTCGTGACCTCGGACACCTGCACGCCGGTCTTCTGCGCCACCTGCGTCATCGCGCGGTTGTGGTCGAGGCGCATCATCGCCGTGAAGCGCTCGTTGGGCACGTCCGGCGCGCTGTGCATGGCGATGAGGGCGTTGGTGTTGGCGGGGTTGCCCACCACCAGCACCTTGACGTCGTCTGCCGCGCGGTCGTTGATGGCCTTGCCCTGCACGGTGAAGATGGCGCCGTTGGCCTCGAGCAGGTCGCCGCGCTCCATGC
>CAZEUE010000044.1:10654-13070 GCA_964514615.1 uncultured Bifidobacterium sp.
CCCTGCACGGTGAAGATGGCGCCGTTGGCCTCGAGCAGGTCGCCGCGCTCCATGCCCTTGGTGCGGGGGCGCGCGCCCACCAGCAGGCACACGTTGGCGCCGTCGAAGGCCTCGCCCGGGTCATCGGTGCCCATCCATCCCGACAGCAGCGGGAACGCGCAGTCGTCGAGCTCCATGCCGACGCCGTCCAGGGCGCCGCGGGCCTGCGGGATCTCCAGCATGCGCAGCTCCACGGGGGTGTCGGGGCCCAGCAGCTGGCCGCTGGCGATGCGGAAGAGAAGCGCGTAGCCGATCTGGCCGGCGGCACCGGTGACGACGACGCGGACGGGACTTGCCAATGGATTCCTCCGGACTAGGAGGCGGCCTTGTCGACCACCTTGAGACGGTTCTCGGCGCGGCGGAGCGCGGCCTGCGCAGCCGCCAGAGCGGCCTCGTCGTCGCCGGCGGCCTGGATGGCCTCCTGGGCGGCGCTGAGGGCGAGCTCGGCGCGGGCGCGATCGATGTCGCCGGCCAGCTCGGCCTGCTCCACCATGATCAGCACGCGGTCATCCTCGACGGCGATGTAGCCCTCGGTGGTGGCCATGACCACCTCCGACTCGTCGAGCATCTTGAGGCGGGTGCGGCCGGGCTGGAGCGCCGCGATGAGCGGCACGTGACGCGGCAGGATCCCCACCTCGCCCCCCACGCTGGGGGCCACCACCATGGCGGCCACGCCATCGTGGACCACGCCCTCGGGCGTGAGCACCTGCACGGCGACGCGCTTCTGGTCGGGCGAGCCCGTGCTCACGCGGCGGCCTTCGCCATCTCGGCGCCCTTGGCCACGGCGTCCTCGATGGTGCCCACCAGCAGGAAGGCGCCCTCGGGCAGGTCATCGTGCTTGCCCTCGATGATCTCCTTGAACCCGCGCACGGTGTCCTTGAGGGTCACGTAGGCACCGGGGGTGCCGGTGAAGGCCTCGGCCACGTGGAAGGGCTGCGACAGGAAGCGCTCGATGCGGCGGGCGCGACCCACCGTGAGCTTCTGCTCGTCGGTGAGCTCGTCCACGCCGAGGATGGCGATGATGTCCTGCAGGTCCTTGTACTCCTGGAGGATCTCCTGCACGCGGGTGGCCACCTCGTAGTGCTCCTCGCCCACCACGCTGGGCTCCAGCGCGGTGCTGGTGGAGTCGAGCGGGTCCACGGCCGGGTAGATGCCCTTCTCGGCGATGGCGCGGTTGAGCACCGTGGTGGCGTCGAGGTGGGCGAACGACGCGGCCGGGGCCGGGTCGGTCAGGTCGTCGGCCGGCACGTAGATGGCCTGCACCGAGGTGACCGATCCATTGCGGGTGGACGTGATGCGCTCCTGCAGGTCGCCCATCTCGGTCTGCAGGGTGGGCTGGTAGCCCACGGCCGACGGCATGCGGCCGAGGAGGGCCGACACCTCGGAGCCCGCCTGCACGAACCGGAAGATGTTGTCCACGAACAGCAGCACGTCCTGGCCGCCGACGTCACGGAAGTACTCGGCCATGGTGAGGCCGCTCAGGGCCACGCGCAGGCGGGCACCGGGCGGCTCGTTCATCTGGCCGTAGACCAGCGCCGTCTTGCTGATGACGCCCGACTCCTTCATCTCGAGCCAGAGGTCATTGCCCTCGCGGGTGCGCTCGCCCACGCCGGCGAACACCGACAGGCCGCCGTGCTCCTGGGCGATGTTGTGGATGAGCTCCTGGATGAGCACGGTCTTGCCCACTCCGGCACCGCCGAACAGGCCCACCTTGCCGCCCTTCACGTACGGGGCGAGCAGATCGATCACCTTGATGCCCGTCTCGAAGATCTCCGACGTCGGCGACAGGGCGTCGAACGCCGGCGGGTCGCGGTGGATCGGCCACTTCTCGGTGGCGGCCACGGGGCCGGCCTCGTCGATGGCGTCGCCCAGCACGTTGAAGATGCGACCCAGGGTGGGCTCGCCCACGGGCACCGAGATGGGTGCGCCGGTGTCGGTGACCTCGGTGCCGCGCGACAGGCCGTCGGTGGTGTCCAGCGCCACGGCGCGCACCTTGTCGTCGCCCAGCAGCTGCTGCACCTCGGCAACCAGGGTGGTGCCGTCGGGGCGCGTGATCTCGAGGGCGTTGTAGATGCCGGGCAGGTCATCGGTGAAGCGGACGTCGAGCACGACGCCCTTGATCTCGAGGATCGTCCCGGTGTTCTTCCCGTTGGTGCTCATCTGGCTGAGGATCCGTTCGTCGTCGTTGGGACTAGCTGAGGGCGTCCGCGCCCGCGACCACCTCGAGGATCTCCTGGGTGATGGCGGCCTGGCGGGCCCGGTTCATCGCGAGCGTGAGGTCCGCGATGAGCTGCTCGGCGTTGTCGCTTGCGTTGCTCATGGCCGTGCGCCGTGCGGCGTGCTCGGCCGCGGCGCTCTCCAGGAGCGCCCGGTAGAT
>CAZEUE010000045.1:0-13037 GCA_964514615.1 uncultured Bifidobacterium sp.
TGGATGGTGCGCCGCCTGGAGGCCGCGGGCATGCGCAGCATCAACAACGTGGTGGACATCACCAACTACGTCATGCTGCTCACCGCGCAGCCCCTGCACGCGTTCGACCTCGATCGCCTCGCCGGGCCGGCGATCGTGGTGCGCCGCGCCGGGGACGGCGAGCCCATCACCACGCTCGATGGCCAGCACCGCACGCTCACCAGCGATCACCTGGTGATCGCCGATGCCGAGAAGCCCGCGGTGATCGCCGGGATCTTCGGCGCGGAGTTTGCCGAGGTGTCGGAGGGCACCACGCGCGTGCTGCTGGAGGCCGCCACGTTCGACGGGCCCAGCATCATCCGCACGTCGCTCGGCCTGGGGCTGCGCACCGAGAGCAGCGCGCGGTTCGAGAAGGGCCAGCCCACGGACCTGCCGCCGGTGGCCATGGCCATCGCCTGTCGCCTCATGCACGAGCTCGCGGGGGCGTCGCTGGTGCCCGGCGTGCTCGACGAGCGCGCGCCCGAGCAGGCCCCCGGGCCCATCACGCTGCGCCATGCCCGCGTGGACGCCCTGCTGGGCACGGCGGTGACCCCGGGCGAGAGCGCCGACATCCTCGAGCGCCTCGGGTGCACCGTGCAGCGGGGTGACCACGCCCACGTGGTGACGGTGCCCTGGTGGCGCACCGCCGACCTGGAGCGCGAGGTGGACCTGGTGGAGGAGGTGGGGCGCGTGCACGGGCTCGATCGCATCCCCGCCGTGCTGCCGCGTCTCGAGGCCCATGCGTCACTCACGCCCCAGCAGCAGGTGGTGCGGAGGCTCAGCAGGTACGCGGCCGACCAGGGGTTGAGCGAGGCCATCACATACCGGTTCGTGCCCGAGGCCGATGCCGACCGGCTCAACCTGCCGGACGACGACGACCGCCGCCGCGTGGTGCGCATCTCCAATGCGCTCAGCGACGAGATGGCGGTGATGCGGAGGTCGCTCATCCCGGGCCTGCTGCGGGCGGTTGAGCGCAACCAGAGCCACCAGCGCCGCGACGGCGCGCTGTTCGAGGTGGGCCGCACGTACATCCCGGCGGGCGATGGCCTTGCCGACGAGCCCGAGGAGCTCACGGCGCTGATGTTCGGCGCACCGGGCGCGCGCGGCTGGCGGCAGTCGCCGGCCGAGGTGGACGTGTGGTCGGCGACCGGGCTGGCGATCGCCATGGCGGCATCGGTGGGGGTGCGCGCCGAGGCCGTCCCCGGGGTGCGCGAGCCGTGGATGCACCCGGTGCGGCAGGCGCGCCTGGCCGCCGGGGGAATCGTGGTGGGCGTGGCCGGCGAGGTGCACCCGGCGGTGCTCAAGGCATTCGACGTGAAGGGCCCGGTGGTGGCGCTCACGCTGCGCGTGCCCGCGCTCGTGCAGGTGAGCCCCGACGAGCCGCGTCGGTACGTGGACCTGATCTCCGTGCCGGTGAGCACCCGCGACCTGGCGGTGCTGGTTCCCGAGGGCACCACGGCCGCGCACGTGCTGGACGTGGCACGGGAGGCCGGCGGGCAGCTGCTGCAGGGCGCCGAGGTGTTCGACCACTATGCCGGCGACCAGGTGCCCGACGGCAAGGTGAGCCTGGCCGTGCGCCTGACCATCGCCGAGCCCGGGCGTACGCTCACCGACGACGAGATCGATGCGGTCACCCAGCGGGCGGTCGCGGCGCTGGGCGACCAGGTGGGGGCGGAACTCAGGTCATGAGCACGGTCCACGTGATCGGCGCCGCGGGGTTCACCGGAGCGCAGTTGGCGGCCCTGGTGCACGCCCACCCGCACTTCTCGTTGGGCCAGGTGACCGCGCGCGCCGACGCCGGTCGGCGCATCGTGGACGTGGCACCCGAGTACCGGGTGGATGCCGTGCTGCAGGAGCTCGACCTCGACGACGTGGCCGCGGACGACTTCGCGGCCGTGTGCTACCCGCACGCCGAGGCCGCGGCCGCGGTGGGCGAGCTGGTGGATCGCGGCGTGCGCGTGGTGGACGTGTCGGCCGACCACCGGCTGCGCGACGCCGCCCTGTATCCGCGGTGGTACGGGTTCGACCACCCTCGCCCCGACCTGCTGGCCGAGGCCGTGTACGGCCTGCCCGAGGTCAACCGCGATGCGATCGCCGGCGCGCGCGTGGTGGCCAACCCCGGCTGCTACCCCACGGCATCGCTGCTTGCGCTCCTGCCGGCGAAGGGGCGGGTGGACGACATCGTGATCGACGCCAAGAGCGGCGTGAGCGGCGCGGGCAAGGCTCCCACGCCCGACGTGCACTACTCGTCGGTGGCCGACAGCGTGCGCGCCTATAAGGTGATGACGCACCGCCACACCCCCGAGATCTCGCAGGAGATGGGCACGCCGGTCACCTTCACGCCGCATCTGGTGCCCGTGGACCGGGGCCTGCTGGCCAGCTGCTACGCGTGGTTCGACGGCGACGCCCCGCACCCCGACGACCTGCGCCAGCAGTACGCCGACTTCTACGCCGATGCGCCGTTCGTGGAGGTGGTGGAGCAGCCCCCGGGCATGCGCCCCGTGCAGCGCACCAACTTCGCGCAGGTGTGCCCGGTGAGCGACCCCGACTCCGGGCGCCTGATCGCCTTCGGCGTGATCGACAACATCATGAAGGGCGCCGCCGGGCAGGCGGTGCAGAACCTCAACCTCATGGCCGGGCGGCCCGAGGACGAGGGGCTGCGCTGACCGACTGGTCGCCCGTGGAGCGCGTCGACTGGATCGATGCGCCGGAGGGGCTCACGCGCATCGACGGCACGGGGGTCACCACGCCGCCGGGGTTCCGCGCGGCCGGGGTGGCAGCGGGCCTCAAGGGCGAGGGACTGCGCGACCTCGGACTGCTGGTGAGCGACCGGCCCTGTGCCTCTGCCCTCGTGGATACGCCCAGCGCCCTGCCGTCGGCCGCCGTCACCTACACGCGCACGCTGCACGCGGGCAGCCTGCGCGGCGTGGTGGTGAACAGCGGCTGCGCCAACGCCGCCACCGGTGAGCAGGGCGTGGTGGACGCACGCGCCATGGGCGAGACGGCCGCCGCCGCGGCGGGCCTGCCGGTGGGCACCGTGGCCGTGTGCTCCACGGGGGTCATCGGCGAGCGGTTGCCCATGAAGGCGGTGACCGCGGGGGTGGATGCCGCCGCCGCCGCGTTGTCGGCGGAGGGGGGCGGCGACTTCGGCGAGGCCATCCGCACCACAGACGCCTTCGCCAAGGGAGGGGCGTTCCGGCTGGCCCTGTCGGCTGGCCAGGTGACCATCGGCGCGGCGGCCAAGGGCGCGGGAATGATCCGCCCCGACATGGCCACCATGCTGGCGTACGTCACCACCGATGCCTGCGTGCTGCCCGACGACCTGCTGGCCGCCACGCGCCACGCCGCGGACGGCGGCTTCAACCGCATCAGCGTGGACGGCCAGATGAGCCCCAGCGACACCCTTCTGGTGCTGGCCAACGGCGAGGGCCCGCCGCTCGAGGGCGACGACCTGGTGCGGTTCGGCCGGGCCCTGCGGGCCATCTGCCGGTTCCTGGCCATCCTCATGGTGAAGGACGGCGAGGGCGCCGAGCACGCCGTGCGCGTGGTGGTGCACGGCGCGCTCGACGACGACGAGGCCGAGCGCGTAGCCCGTGGAGTGGGCGAGAGCGCCCTGGTGCGCACCGCCGTGCACGGCCGCGACGCCAACTGGGGCCGGGTGCACCAGGCGGTGGGGCAGGCATTGGCGCAGGCGGGCGGCCGCGTGGACTTCTCGCTCAGGTTCGACGGGGTGCTGCCCGACGGCCAGGGCATCCAGGCGGTCATGGACAAGCCCGAGTACGAGATCCAGGTGGGGCTGGGTCGTGGTGCGGCCACCGCCGAGCTGTTCGCCAGCGACCTGGGCCACGGGTACGTGTCGGTGAACGCCGACTACCGCACCTAGCGCCTAGACTGCCGCCGGTATGGGCGAGACCAACCGCACCACCCTCCCGGACAGGGCCGATGTGCAGGCGCGCGCGGCCGTGCTGCTGGAGGCCCTGCCGTACATCCGCGAGTTCGCGGGCGCCACCGTGGTCATCAAGTACGGCGGTGCCGCCATGACCAGGCCGGAGCTCAAGTCGTCGTTCGCGCGCGATGTGGCGCTGCTCAAGTTCGTGGGGATGAACCCCGTGGTGGTGCACGGCGGCGGCCCGGACATCTCCTCGTACTCCGATCGCCTGGGGCTCGACGTCAACTTCGTCGACGGCCTCCGGGTGACCGACGAGCCCACCATGGAGCTGGTGAAGATGGTGCTCATCGGCAAGGTGAACAAGGAGATCGTGGCCCAGCTGCAGGTGGCGGGCGTGCAGGCGGCAGGGCTGTCGGGCGATGACGGCGGCCTCATCCGCGCGTGCCAGGCCACCTCCGACAGTGGCGACCTGGGGTTCGTGGGCGAGGTGGAGAAGATCAACCCCGGAATCCTCGAGGCCCTCGGCGAATTCGTGCCGGTGGTGGCGTCGGTGGGCGTGGACGCCCAGGGCCAGGGCTACAACATCAACGCCGACACCGTGGCGGGCGCGCTTGCCGCCGCCCTGCGCGCGCGACGGGTGATCTTCCTCACGGACGTCGAGGGCGTGTACCACGACTTCGCCGATAAGTCGTCGCTCATCGCCAAGTGCGCGCTGCCCGACGTGGAGGACCTGATGGCCTCCGATGCCATCGACGCGGGGATGATCCCCAAGCTGGCGGCGGTGCGCACGGCCATCCGCGGCGGGGTTGAGGCCGCGCAGATCGTGGATGGCCGCGTTCCCCATTCGGTGATCATGGAGCTGTTCACCGAGCAGGGCCTGGGCACCATGGTCACGGCCGAGTAGGGGCGCCGGGGTGATCCGCGAGCAGACGGTGGAGCGCGAGCGCGCGGCGCTCATGAGCAATTACGGGCGCTACCCCGTGGAGTTCGTGCGCGGGGAGGGGGCCTGGCTGTTCGACCCCGAGGGGCGCGGGTACCTCGACTGCATGTCGGGAATCTCGATGATCAACGCCGGCCACTGCCACCCGGACGTGGTGGCTGCCATTCGCGCGCAGGCGGGGGTGCTCATCAACACCTCCAACCTCTATTACACCGACCCCATGATCGAGCTCGCGGAGTGGATTCGCGATACCTCGATGGGTGGTCGGGTGTTCTTCTGCAACTCGGGCGCCGAGGCGTCGGAGGCCGCGCTCAAGCTGGCGCGCAAGCGAGCAGGGCCGGAGCGCACCGAGGTGGTGGCGCTGGTGGACGGCTTCCACGGGCGCACGATGGGCGCGCTGTCGATGACCGGCCAGGCGGGCAAGCAGGAGGCCTTCAAGCCGCTGGTGCCGGGGTTCGTGCACGTGGAGCGCAACGACCACGAGGGGCTGCGCGCGGCGGTGGGCGACCGCACATGCGCCATCGCGCTCGAGATCGTGCAGGGCGAGTGCGGGGTGTACCCGCTCGAGGACTCCTTCGTGCAGCTGGCCCGTGAGCTGGCCGACCGGACCGGCGCGCTGCTGATCGTGGATGAGATCCAGACCGGCATGAGTCGCACGGGCCCCCTCTACGCCTACCAGGACGTCGGGATCGAGCCGGATGTCATGTGCCTGGCCAAGAGCCTCGGCGGGGGATTCCCCATCGGGGCCATCACCGCGCGCCCGGGCATCGACGAGGTGTTCCAGCCGGGTGACCACGGCAGCACCTTCGCCGGAAGCCCGTTGGCGTGCGCGTCGGCGCTTGCCGCGGCCCGGGCGCTGGACGACCCCGCGCTTCAGGACCACGTGCGCACGGAGGGCGCGTGCTTCCTGGCCGGCCTGCAGGGGCTGGTGGATGACGGCCTGGCGGTGGAGGCCCGCGGCCGCGGCCTGATGTGCGCCATCGACCTGCCCGGCACCAACGCCGCCGAGGTGGTGGGGGCCATGCTCGACCGCGGCTTCCTGGTGAACAACACCAGCTCCCGCACCGTGCGGTTTCTCCCCCCGCTGGTGATCACCGGCGACGAGCTCGCCACGGTGCTGGCGGCGCTGCGCGACGTGCTCTCAGCCTGACCCCGGTGCCAGGCACTTAACCGTTCGGGCACCGCAGGGCGGGAGTTCGTCCGGGGGGCGCGCCTATGATGCACGCATCGCGGAAAGGAGGTGGTCCAAATTCCTTCAGACCATATGTGCGTAGGTGGCGGCAGCTAGGGGGCGACTCCCCTGATGAGCAGCTGCAGCCGGGGGATCGAGCTAACCGCTCCCTGGCGACTCCACTGCCGCTCACCGTCCTCGAGGGCCCGGATCGCTCCGATAGCGACCGGGCCCTCGGCGCGTCCTGGGGCGAGTTGCGGGCCCCCGGTGCCAGGCACTTAGCCGTCCCGCGCGAGTTCCGTTGCACGAGAGAGCACGGCGTCCAGCATCTCCGGGGTGAGGCGCCCGGTGAAGGTGTTCTGCTGGCTGGGGTGGTACGTGCCGAGCAGGATGATGTCGCCAATCGCGGCCTCGGCGCCGTGGGCGAACCGTGGTTTCGGCTTCGGGATCCCATGCCCGGCTGCCGCGAGGACGCGCAGCACGCCGTCCCATGCGAAGCCGCCGAGCGCGAGGACCACCCTCGACCTCGGGCAGAGGTCGACCTCCTTTGCGAGGAAGGGGATGCAGGCATCGCGCTCCCGCGTGGTGGGCTTGTTGTCGGGTGGCGCACAGCGGACCACCGCGCTCATGCGGCAGCCGATGAGGCGCAGGCCATCGTCGCGTGACACCGATTCGGGCTGGCTGGCCAGGCCCGCCCGGAACAGCGCGGCCACCAGGAAGTCGGCGCTGCGATCCCCGGTGAACATCCGGCCGGTGCGGTTGGCCCCGTGGGCTGCGGGGGCGAGCCCCACGATGAAGAGCCATGGGTCGTCGTCGCCGAACCCCGGCACGCCGCGCGACCAGTACTCCTGCCCGCGATAGCGCGCAGGAGGGTCCTCACCAACGGCCTCGCGCCACGCGACCAGCCGCGGGCAGGCAGTGCAGTTCGCGACCTCCCGCCCAAGCGCTCGAAGCCCACGCGACTCAGTCACGGAAACGTGCCACGTCGGTTAAGTGCCTGGCACCGGGGTTTGCCCCCCGAGGTTCTCGGCCAGGAATGCCGCCGTCGCCTGCTGCACCCGCGGGTCGTGCTGCAGGCTCTGGTGGTGGCCGCCCATCTCGATGCGCAGGTGCTTGGGCTGCGCGGCGCGCGACCAGAGGTCGTAGGTGACGCCCCATGGCACGACGTCGTCGCCGGTGGCGTGCCAGAAGCCGCGGGCGATGCCGTCGTGGCGCCATGTGGACGGGCCGAGGGGGTGGCGCAGCGGCCAGTCGTCGCCCAGGCGCATGGCCAGCGACTGCGGCCGTGCCGGGCAGATGGCCACCGCGGCCTGGACGTCGTGGTGCATGGGTGCGCAGGTGAGTGCCAGGAACCCGCCCATCGACGATCCGCGAATGCCCAGCGCCCCCGCCCCCCGGTACGTGAGGTCGTCAAGCGCCGCGAGCACGTCGCCGATCATGCCCTCGTCCATGGGCCCGGGGGTGCCGCCGTGGCCGCGAAGGTCGGGGATGAGCACCCACATGCCGATGGCCGCCAGGCGCGCGGCGAAGTCGACGTGGTTGTCCTTGCGGGAGCCGTACCCGTGGAGGATGACCACGCCCGGTGCGCCCAGGTCGCCCTCGGCCAGCAGGGCCTTCATGGGGCGGCCGTCGCGGGAGGGCAATCGGACGAGCTCGAGCGGTGCATCCATGCCCGCGCGAGCCTACCCCGCATTGCTACTGTCCCCCGGCTTATGCAGCCGCTTTCCAAGGTGCTTCCGCCGTCGGCCACCACCACGCCGGAGGGCCACCTCTCCATCGGCGGGTGCGACGTGGTCGCCCTCGCAGCGGAGTACGGGACCCCGCTCGTCATCTACGACGGAGGGCTCCTGCGCGAGACCATGCGCCGCTACGTGCAGGCGTTTCGCGCCCACGATCCGCACACCGAGGTGATCTACGCCAGCAAGGCGTTCTGGGCGCAGGCGCTGCTGCGCATGGCCCACGAGGAGGGCCTGCGCATGGACGTGGCGTCGGGCGGCGAGCTGTTCATGGCCCTGCACGCGGGGTTCCCCGCCGGGAAGGTCGTGATGCACGGCAACGCCAAGGACGCCAAGGAGATCGGCGAGGCCCTCGATGCCATGGTGGGCCTGATCGTGGTGGACAGCCTGGATGAGATCCGCCTGCTCGACGACATCGCGGGCCAGCGCGGCCGCACGCAGGACGTGCTGATCCGCGTGACCCCCGGCGTCAAGCCCAGCACGCACGCGTACATCTCCACCGGGCAGCTCGACAGCAAGTTCGGCTTCTCGCTGGAGGGCGGCCTGGCCGCGCAGGCCGTGGCCGCCTGCCGCGCCGCTGCCCACCTGAACCTCGTGGGCCTCCACTGCCACATCGGCTCGCAGATCTTCGAGCTGGGCGCATATCCGGCCGCCGCCGCGCTGCTCGCCGAGTTCGTGGAGGAGCAGGGCGGGGACGACCTGGGCATCATGGACATGGGCGGGGGCCTGGGCATCGCCTACGGCCGCGACGACGACCCGCCGTCGGTGGAGGAGTTCGCCGACACCGTGATGGACGCCGTGCATGCCGAATGGGATGCCCGCGGCCTGCCGCGCCCCCGCGTGATGGTGGAGCCCGGGCGCAGCATCGTGGGCCGCGCCGGCGTGACCGTGTACCGGGTGACCGGCACCAAGGACATCCCCGGCGTGCGCCGCTACGTGGCCGTGGACGGGGGGATGAGCGACCTGCTGCGCCCGATGCTCTACGGCGCCACGTACGAGGCCCTGCTGCCCGAGCGCCCCGAGGCCGAGGCCACCGACAGCCTGCGCCTGGTGGGCAAGCACTGCGAGAGCGGCGACGTGCTGATCCAGGAGGCGGAACTGCCGCCCCTCGGCCGCGGCGACCTGGTGTGCCTTCCGGCCACGGGCGCCTACGGTGTGGCCATGGCCAGCAACTACAACGGGGTCACGCGCCCGGCCGTGGTGTTCGTGGACGGGGGCGAGGCCACCCTGGTGGTGCGCCGCGAGACCTACGCCGACCTGGTGGCGAGGGACCTGTGAGCGACGTCGTCCGCATCGGCATGCTGGGCTGCGGCACGGTGGGGCAGGGCGTGGTGCGGATCCTCAACGAGACCGCCGGCACCATCGAGCGCGCCACGGGCCACCGCCTGGAGATCGCCAGGGTGCTCGTGCGCGACGCGCAGGCCGACCGCCCGGGCCTGGACCCCGCGGTGCTCACCACCGACGTCGAGGACATCCTGGGCGACGACTCGCTCGACATCATCATCGAGGTGATGGGCGGGGTGGATCCCACCCACGAGTGGTTGGTGCGCGCGCTGGGCCACGGCACCTCGGTGGTCACCGCCAACAAGCAGCTGCTCGCGCGTTTTGGCCCCGAGCTGCTGGCCGCGGCCGACGAGGGCCGTAGCGAGCTGCGGTTCGAGGCCTCGGTGTGCGCGGCCATTCCCGTGATCAAGGTGCTGCGCGAATCGCTGCTTGCCGCCGAGATCGAGTCGGTGATGGGAATCGTGAACGGCACCACCAACTACATCCTGAGCGAGATGCGGCGCAGCGGGATGTCGTACGCGGATGCCCTGGCGCAGGCGCAGGACCTGGGATACGCCGAGGCCGACCCCACCGAGGACGTCGGCGGCGCGGACGCCGCGGCAAAGATGGCCATCCTGTCGTCCATCGCCTTCCACACGCGCGTGCTGATCGACGACGTTCCGTACACCGGAATCGACCGCCTGCAGGCCGACGACGTGGACATCGCGCACGAACTGGGCTTCGTGATGAAGCTGCTGGGCATCGCGCGCCTGGTGGACGGCGCGGTGTCCGTGCGGGTGGAGCCCGCGCTGGTGCCCGGGGACCACCCGCTGGCGTCGGTGGGCGGCGCCGACAACGCCGTGCTGCTGGAGAGCAGCATGGTGCGGCAGATCATGCTGGAGGGCCCTGGTGCCGGCGGCACCGAGACCGCCTCGGCGGTGGTGAGCGACGTGCTGTCGATCCTCGGCAGCCGCCCCGGGTCGTTCCTGGGCGGGGCGCTGGCCGATGCCGGGCGCCCCATGGCGCCCGAGGGCGCGCTCGAGAGCGCCTTCTACCTGCGGCTCGAGGTGGCCGACCAGCCGGGCGTGCTGGCGCGCATCTCGTCGGTTCTCGGCGAGAGCGGGGTGAGCATCCTCACCGTGCTGCAGCGTGGAGAGGGCGAGAGCGCCCGCCTGGTGATGATCCTGCATCGCAGCCCCGAGGGGAAGGTGCGCGAGGCCATCGGCCGGCTCGCCGGCATGCCCGAGGTGCGCGAGCAGCCCGTGCTGATCACCGTGGTGGGCAGCGGCGAGGCACCGCGATGAGCACGGCCGCGCTGCGCGGCATGCCGCTCATCGAGCGCTACCGCGACTACCTGCCGGTCACCGACGCCACGCCGGTCATCAGCATGGGGGAGGGCGCAACCCCGCTGGTGCGCCTGGACAAGCTGTCGGAGTGCCTCGAGCTCGACGTGCACGTGAAGCTGGAGGGGCTCAACCCCACCGGATCGTTCAAGGATCGCGGCATGTGCTTCGCCATGAGCAAGGCGGTGGAGGAGGGCGCCACGGCGGTCATCTGCGCCAGCACCGGCAACACCTCGGCGGCGGCCGCGGCCTACGCCGCCCGCGCGGGGCTTACCTGCGCGGTCATCATCCCCGGCGGCAAGATCGCCCTCGGCAAGCTGGCCCAGGCGCTCATCTACGGCGCCAGGGTGCTGGCAGTGGACGGCAACTTCGACGACGCCCTGCGCATCGTGCGCGAGCTCAGCGAGAAGCACCCCATCGCGCTGGTCAACTCGCTCAACCCGTACCGCCTCGAGGGCCAGAAGACCGCCGCGTTCGAGGTGTGCGACGCCCTGGGCGACGCCCCCGACGTGCTGTGCATCCCCGTGGGCAACGCCGGCAACATCAGCGCCTACTGGATGGGGTTCACCCAGTACCGCGAGGCCGGCCGGTCCACGCGCCTGCCACGCATGATGGGCTTCCAGGCCGATGGCGCCGCCCCGCTGGTGCGCGGAGAAGTGGTGACGAGCCCTGAGACCATCGCCACCGCCATCCGCATCGGCAACCCGGTGCGCGGCGAGCAGGCCCTGGCCGCCATGGCCGAGTCGGGCGGGCAGGTGGACAGCGTCACCGATGATGAGATCCTCGCGGCCTACCGCATGCTGGCCAGCAGCGAGGGCGTGTTCTGCGAGCCGTCGTCGGCGTCCAGCGTGGCGGGCCTGATCACGGCGCACGCCGCAGGTCGGTTCACCCCCGGCGAGCGCGTGGTGTGCGTGCTCACGGGCAACGGCCTGAAGGACCCCGACACCGCCATCGCCCAGAGCGGGGGCGTCATCGAGATCCCGGCTGACTACGCGGCCGCCGAGAAGGCCCTGTATGGCAGCTGACGCCACCGCCCTCACCATTACCGCGCCCGCCACCTCGGCCAACCTGGGCCCGGGATTCGACGTGCTGGCGCTGGCGCTGGACCTGGCGAACGAGGTGGAGATCCGCCGCCGCCCCGGTCCGCTGCAGGTGCACGTGGATGGCGAGGGCGCGGGCGAGGTGCCCGAGGATGAGGCCAACCTGGTGTGCCGCGCCCTGGCCGCGGGCCTTCCGTCGCTCGACGGGCTGGAGATCACCTGCCGCAACCGCATTCCGCTTGGTCGCGGGCTGGGGTCGTCGGCCGCCGCGGTGTGCGCGGGCCTGGTGGCCGCCAACGCCCTCGGCGACCTGCGGTGGAGCCCGGCCGACATCCTGGCGCGGGCCATCGAGTTCGAGGGGCACGGCGACAACGCTGCCGCGTGCCTGGACGGGGGAATCACCGCGCTGGTGCCCGGGCCCGGGCTCCTGCGCATCGAGCCGCCCGCGGGCCTCGCGCTGGTGGTGGTCATCCCCACCTCGCGCGTGAGCACCGACGAGGCGCGGGTCACCATGCCGGCCCAGGTGCCCGTGGCCGTGGCCGCGCGGTCCATCTCGGCCACCGCCGGGCTGGTGCTTGCCCTGGAGCGCGGGCATCTCGATGAGGTCCCCGACTTCCTGGTCGACCAACTGCACCAGCCGCACCGCGGTCCGCTGTGCCCGGGCTTCGATGCCCTGTGCGCGCTGCGCCACCCCGGCCTGCTGGGGGTGACGGTGTCGGGGTCGGGCCCCAGCACCCTGGCGTGGGCCCTGCTCGACCACGTGTCCGACGTGGCCCAGATGGTGCGCGACGCCCTGGCCGCGGAGGGCGTTGACGCCCAGGTGCGCGTGGAGCGCGTGGCGCCCACGGGCCTCCGTGCCCGCTGGGCCCCGGCCGTCGGCTAGCCCGGCGTCATCCGTCAGTCCGTGATGGCGGCGACGTCCACTCCCGCGCCCTACGCCGCGCGGCGGGCCTCGGCGGCGGCCTGCCAGAGCGTCCACACGTTGCCGTCCTCATCGGCGAACAGCGCGGCCGGCCCCCCCGGCGCATCCGGATCCACCCAGTGCTCGCTGATGCCCGACCAGTGCAGGCACCCGAGCGTGCCGGCCAGGTCGCGCACGGGCAGCACCGCCTCGCGGAGCGAGCCCGCCGGCTCCTCATGGGTTCCGGCCTGCAGGCGGATGGAGAGCACCCCGCCGGGGGCGGTGAGCATGACCACGCGCCCCGTGCCGCCCCCCGAATCGTGGGTGGCGATGAAGCCCAGGCAATCGCGGTACAGCCCGAGCGCCCGGTCGATGTCGGAGACCGGCACGGTCAGCGTGGAGGCCAGTGCGACCCTCATGGACCAGACGCTACGCGCCCTGCCGCGGCGGGTGGCGCGCATGCGACGTCCTGTCGCATCGCCGCAACATGGTGGGCGGAACATGCGCGTCGGACATGCGCTCGGGAATCTGATTAGGTTCTGAACGGGTCCGGTCGGAAAAGGCGAACGGGGGTGGAGTAGTCCACCCGAGCGGGTGCTGACTCGGTCCGGCCCGGCAGCAATCCTCTGGCACATGCCCCACGCGCACCTCGTCCCGACGCCGATCCCACGCGCCCCCGGTCATGCACGGGGGCATCACGCAGCGCGAATCGCGCATGCAGGGCTCCTGCGCCCGG
>CAZEUE010000046.1:0-8384 GCA_964514615.1 uncultured Bifidobacterium sp.
TCGGGGTCCACGTTGGTGGTCATCTCTCCTACCAGCGCTTGCTGTATCGGTTGCGAAGGATAATGGCCACGAGGTTCATGACCAGCAGGGTTGCAAGCAGCACGATGATGCCCGCCGCGGCGATGGCCTGGAACGCCTCCTGCGGCTGGTCGGTCCAGAAGTAGATCTGGAGCGGCATGGCGAACAGGGCCTCGTTGCCCGCGTCGAGCGGGTTGAGGCTGGGCACCGCGGTGCCGAACACGATGCCCCCGACCACGATGAGCGGGGCGGTCTCGCCGATGGCCCGCGACATGGCCAGGATGGTGCCCGTGAGGATTCCCGGCAGCGCGGCGGGGAACACCTGGCTGCGCACCGCCTGCCAGCGCGTGGCGCCCAGCGCCATGGCGCCCTGCTCGATGGACACCGGCACGGCGCGCAGCGCCTCGCGTGCCGCGATGATGATGATGGGCAGGATCAGCACCGCCAGCGTGAGCCCGCCCGCGAGGAGCGACTTCGAGATGCCGAGGATCCCCACGAAGATCGCCAGGCCCAGCAGGCCGTAGATGATCGACGGGACGGCGGCGAGGTTGGAGATGTTCACGTCAACCATGTGCACCACCCCGGGCCGCACGCGCAGCCACCACAGCCGCCCGCGCATCCACGCGCGCCGCACGCCGCGGGCACCGCCGTCCAGGCGCTCGCGCAGCTTGCGCTCGGCACCGGCCGCCGACTGCGTGGCGAACTTCTCCAGGTAGAGGGCCGCGGCAACGCCGATGGGCCACGCGAATGTGAGGGTGATGATCATCAGCACCACCGATCCGCGCAGCGCCGAGTTGAACCCGGCCCTCGCGGGATTGGACGATGGCTTGTCGGTGAGGAACGCCCACGAGAGCGATCCCGCTCCCCGCACCAGCACCGAGGTGATCAGCCACACCAGCATGGCCAGCGTGATGGCGGTGAGGCCCATGACGAGCCACTTGAACAGCTGCTCCGACGGGCGCGAGCGCTTGCGGGCCAGCGGGCGCACGCCGCTGGCAGCGGCGGACCGTGGCGGAGGGGGTGGCGTGCCCGGGGCGTCGAGGGTGCTCACTGGTAGACCGTCCGGTACTTGCGCACGATGCGCACTGCGATGACGTTGATGGCCAGGGTCACCACGAACAGCAGCAGCCCCACCGCGAAGATGGACTCGTACTGCAGGCTGCCGCGGGTGGCTTCGCCCTTGGACACCTGCACGATGTAGGCCGTGATGGTCTGCATGCCCTCCAGCGGGTTCCAGCTGAGGTTGGGCACGGTGCCGGCGGCCAGCGTGACGGCCATGGTCTCGCCGACGGCGCGCGACAGGGCCAGCACGATCGACGCCACGATTCCCGACAGCGCGGCGGGAATGACCACCCTCAGCGACACCACGCGGCGCGTGGCACCCAGGCCGAATGCCCCCTCGCGCATGGCGTTGGGCACGGCGCGCATGCTGTCCTCGGACAGCGAGCTGATGAGCGGCGTGATGAGCAGGCCCACCACGATTCCCGCCGCGAGGGCGTTGTACAGGGGGAGCCCCGGGATGATCCCCCGCAGCGCCGGGGTGACGGCGTCGAGCGCGAAGAAGCCCAGGACGATGGTGGGCATGCCCGCGAGGATCTCGAGGATCGGCTTGACCACCCGGCGCAGGCGCTCGGGCGCGTACTCGCTCAGGTAGATGGCCGACCCCAGCCCCAGGGGCACGGCCACCAGCGCCGCGATGAGCGCGATGAGGATCGACGCGTTGAGCAGGGGCAGTACGCCGTACTTGCCCTCCACCGGGAACCACTCGGTGCCCGTGAAGAACTCGCCGATGGGCACGTTGGTGAAGAACATGGCGCCCTCCTCCACCAGCACCACCACGATCCCCACCGTGACGAGGATCGAGATGATCGCGGCGGCGGCCAGTGCCAGCACCACGGCCCGCTCGCCGAGCGACCCGCGAAGGTTGCGTCGCCTTCGCGGGTCGCCGGCGGGTGTTGCCTTACTGCTCAGGGTCAGCTGCTCGTGGTGCTCGAGCCGCCCGACGCGATGGCCGCGTCGATCTGCTGGGCCGACTCATCCAGTGCCGACTGCGGGGCCGGCACGAACTGCGCGTCGGTGGCCAGCTGCGTGGCGTTGGCGACGTAGTCCTTCACGAATGCCTGCACCTCGGGGCGCTCCAGCGACTTCTTGGAGACGTAGATGAACAGCGGACGCGACAGAGGGTACTCACCGCTCGTGATGCTCTCGGTGGTGGGCTCCACGCAGCCGTCGCCGTTGTCGAGCGCGAAGGACTGCACCTTGTCGGTGTTCTCCTCGTAGTAGGTGAACCCGAAGTAGCCCAGGCCGGCCTCGCCGTCGGTGACCGACCGCACGATGACGTTGTCGTCCTCGGATGCCGAGTAGTCCTGCCGCGGCTGGATGACCTCGCCCTGCGCGTCCTCGCCCAGGACCTCCTCGTTGAAGAAGTCGTAGGTGCCCGACTGCGAGCCGGGGCCCGAGAGCGTCAGGGGAAGGTCCTTGAAGCCGCTGCCCACCTGACTCCAGTTGTTCACCGTCGAGCCCGGCGACCAGATCTTCTTGAGCTGCGGGAACGTGAGGCACACGGCACCGACGTCCACGCCGGCCTTGGTGACCACCGTGATTCCGTCCGAGGCCACGCGGATCTCCTCGTACTCCACGCCGGCCTTCTTGCAGGTGTCCACCTCGTCGTCCTTGATCCCGCGCGAGGCGTTTGAGATGTCGGTCTCGCCCTTGCAGAACACCTCGAAGCCGCCGCCGGTGCCCGACGTGCCCACCGTGATGTTCACGTCGGGGTTGTTGGCATTGAACTGCTCCGCCGCTGCGGTGCTGAGCGGGGCCACCGTGGACGAGCCATCGATGGTGATCTTGCCGCTCAGGTCGGTGGCGCCGGATCCACCCGTGGCGTCGGATGCGGAATCACTGCTGCCGCAGGCCGCGAGGCCCAGGGAACCGCCGGCCACCGCGATGGCGGCCAGCGAGGCGTAGACGCGCCGTGACTTCATTCGAATCTCCTTGTCGTTACACCCGTGCAACGCGGTGAGCGTACGGCGGGCGGTGTGAACCGATTGTGAAAATGCGGTGTCCAGTCGTGGCCATTGGCTACAGCCGGTGCCTGCGCAGCGGAAAGGCCTTGGGCACCGCCTGGAGGCGGTAGCCCTGCTTGTGCTCGGTCTGGATGTACGTGTACTGGCCTCCGGCCTCGTCGACCTTGCGGCGCAGGCGGCGCACCAGCACGTCGACCGACCGATCCCCCGGGGCGCGCTGCCCACCCCAGACCCGGCAGAAGATCTCGTCGCGGCTGAGCGTGCGGCCCTTCTCCTCGACCAGGATCCACAGCAGCTTGGTCTCGAGGGGGGTGAGGGGGGCCACCGCACCGGCCACGCGCACCTCGAGCCGCGTGCGGTCCACCTCGAGGTCGCCCAGCGAGACCCCGGGGCCACCCGGGTGGTCGTCGGGCAGGCGCACATCCGACCTGCGGAAGAGCGCCTCGAGCCGCGCCACCATCTCCCGTGCCGAGAAGGGCTTCCGCAGCAGGTCGTCGGCTCCCAGGCGCAGGGCCTCGAGCCGGTCCTTCTCCTCCTGCCGGGCGGTCATCACCACGATCGGCAGGTCGGGCGACCACCGGCGGACGTCGCGGATGATGCTCAGGCCGTCCACGTGCGGCAGCATCAGGTCGAGCACCAGGGCGTCGGGGCGCCACGCCTTGAGGGCGGTCAGGGCCGCCAGGCCGTCCTTGCTGATGATCACGCGGTAGCCGGCCTTGGTCAGGTGGTACGCGGTGGCGCGGGCGGTGCTGTCGTCGTCCTCGACCACCAGGATGGTGCGCGCGCCATCGGGGTCGGGGAACGGTGTGCCGGCGGACATCGGAAGCCAATGTACGAGCGGCGGCGCGCGACGTCGTGAACATCCCGTGAACTCGCCGTGAAACCCGGATAACGGCGCCGCCATGCGGCTTCACGGTCTTTTCACACGACGCCTGTAACGGGTCACAGGTTGTTCACAGGGGTTCCTGCAACCTCGCCACGACTCGCGGGGGGCACGCATGACCGCTGCTCGACCGGCGAGGCCAGTGACTGATCCTCATGGTCGAATACAGGAGACACCTGAACGTGAATCGCACCCTTCGAATCGCGGCCGTCGCCGCCGTGGGCGTGGGCAGCCTGGCCGTGACGGCCTCGGCTCTCGGCAAGTCCACCGGCTCGGGCGCATCCTTCCCCAACGTCGCGTACCAGAAGTGGTGCGGCGAATCAGGCGTGTGCTCGTACACCAGCAAGGGGTCCAGCGGCGGAATCCGCGACCTCACCAACAGGACGGTGGACTTCGCGGGCAGCGACGCCGTGCTGACCAGTTCGCAGCTCGCGGCCATCGGCGGCACGGTCAAGTACTTCCCCACGCTGCTCGGCGCCATCTCGGTGCCCGTCAACATCCCGGGCGTCACCGGCAACCGCATGAAGCTCAACGGCAGGACGCTGGGCGACATCTTCTCGGGCACCATCACCACCTGGAACGCGGGTGCCATCAGGAAGCTCAACCCCAAGCTCCGGCTGCCGGCCAACCCCATCACGGTGTGCGTGCGCTCGGACGGATCGGGTACGTCGTACGGCTTCTCGAACTACCTGAGCAAGGTGAGCCCGTCGTTCCGCAGCAAGGTGGGCTTCGGTTCGCAGACCCCCAACTGGCAGGGCACGATCGTGAAGCAGCCGGGTAACCCGGGCGTGGCCAACTGCGTGAAGAACACCCCGAACTCGATCGGCTACGTGGACCTGGCGGACTCCATCCGCGCCGGCTTGCAGACCAACGTCACGGCAATCGGCAAGAGCGAGGTCGTGAAGCAGAAGGTGCGCAGGGGTGGCAAGACCCGTACCCGCACGGTGCGGAGGACGGTGTACGTGCTGCCGTCGAGCAGGACCATCTCGGCCGCGGGCAACGTGAAGACCATCAAGCCCACGCTCGACATCGACTTCTCGGCCAGCAGCGCCCCGGGCGCCTACCCGATCGTGATCACCACGTGGGTGCTGGCCGTGCCGGGCCGTCCGGGTAACCCCGGCGTGAAGAACGTCCTGAACTACTTCTACTCCCGGGCCGCCCAGGCCCAGCTCCCGAGCCTCGGCTTCGCGCCGCTGCCCGCCAAGCTGCGCACGGCTGCCGTGAGGGCCGCCGCCGCCCTCTAGGGGGCACGGCTGCAACACCGCGGTAACGGTGGCGGTCGTCCCGGGGCAGTGGCCCGGGACGACCGCCACGGTCTTTCTCCGAACCACATCGACGTCCGCACCGGGGCCCACAGAACGCCGTGACACCTCCTCCGCCGTCTCCTCCGCCCCCCGCCCCGGTCGTTCCCGACTCCGGGGGCCCCGCGGCATACGCACGGCTGGTGCGCCCCCGGGGCAGCATGGCCGCCGATCGGACGTACCTGGTGCTCGCCGCCGTGGCCTCCGCAATCGCGGTGGTGGCCATCGGCTACCTGCTGTGGAAGACCATCGAGCAGACGGGCGCCGCCTGGAGCACGTTCGGCGTGCTGGGGTTCGTCTTCGGCACCGAGTGGGTTCCCACCCCCGCTGTCGGCGACGCCGCCTTCGGTGCCCTGCCCTTCATCTACGGCACGCTGATGACATCGGCCATCGCGCTCATCATCGCCGTGCCGGTGTCCATCGGCATCGCGCTGGCCACCAGCGTGTTCCTGCCGCGCCGGCTGCGCGGGCCCGTGGGGGGCTTCGTCAACCTGCTCGAGGCCGTCCCCTCGGTGCTGTTCGGCCTGTGGGGACTGACCGTGCTCGTGCCCTTCCTGCGCCCCGCGCTGGACTGGATGGCCCGGGTGCTGGGCGGCATCAGCATCCTTGGCTGGAGGCCCTTCGAGGGCCCGGTGACCGCCGGGTCGTTCCTGATCGCCAGCCTGGTGCTGGCGGTGATGGTCATCCCCGTCGTCACGGCCATCACCCGCGAGGTCCTCATGTCGGTGCCGCGCGAGCAGCAGGAGGCCGCCTATGCCCTGGGCGCAACGCGCTGGGAGATGGTGAAGCACTCCATGCTGCCGTGGGCGCGATCGGGCATCGTGGGGGCGTCGGCGCTGGGCCTGGGGCGCGCCGTGGGCGAGACCATCGCAATCGCCATGCTGCTGGGCAACTCCCCGGCGATCTTCGGATCGCTGCTGGGCCCCGGTGCCACCCTTGCCGGCGTCATCGCACTCGAGACCAACGAGGCCGACGGGTTGCAGCTTTCGTCGCTCACCGCCCTCGCGGTCGTGCTGTTCGTGATCGCGTTCGTCATCAACGCAGGCGCACGCCTTCTGGTGAGCCGCAGTGAGGCGGGCCCCCGCAAGGGCCTCGTGCGCCGGGCGCTGGGCGGGGTCCGGGGGGGCCGCCCGGCTGCCCCGGACGCACCGGGTCCGGCGACGTCCGACGACGACGGCGACGCCCAGCCGCCGGTGCGCGCCCGCACCGCTCCTCTTCGCATCACGGGCCGCGGGGCCATCTCCACATCGCGCCGCATTCGCTCGGGGGCGGCCGAGGCACTCATCTGGGTGAGCGTTGCGGTGGGCGGCATCCCCCTGGTGCTGCTGATGTGGGAGATGCTGTACCGCGGCCTGCCCGCCCTCTCCTGGTCGTTCTTCACCGAACTGCCCCCGCTCGATCCGAGCAGCTACGGCGGGGGCATCTCCAACGCCCTGGTCGGCACGCTCATCCTCATGGGCATCTCGCTGGTCATCGCCGCTCCCCTGGGTGTACTCACGGCCCTGTTCATCTCGGACATCGCCAAGCCCACGGGCTGGCAGGGGCGCCTGGCGCGCGGACTGGGATTCTTCGTGGACGTGCTGCTGGGCATCCCATCGATCGTGGTCGGCCTGGTGGTGTACCTGGGCATCGTCGTCGTGGTGCAGAAGTTCTCCGCGCTGGCCGGCGGCATCGCGCTGGCCATCATCATGTTCCCCATCGTCGTGCGCACCGCCGACGAGATGCTGCGCCTCGTGCCCTCGGGGCAGAAGGAGGCCGCCCAGGCACTGGGCGCCCCGCGGTGGCGCGTGACGTGGGCGATCGTCCTTCCCGCCGCCGGCCCGGGAATCCTCACGGGCATCCTCTTCGGCCTGGCGCGCGTGAGCGGCGAGACGGCGCCCCTGCTGTTCACGTCGCTGGGCAACCAGTTCTTCTCCACCAGCATCACCGAGCCGATCGCGGCGATCCCGCAGCTCATCTTCCAGAACACCGTGCAGGTGCAAACCCCCGCGTCGCTGCAGTTGGCGTGGGGTGCCGCCCTCGTCCTGGTTCTCATCATCCTCGCCCTCAACCTGATCGCGTGGCTCATCTCGCGCCGCGCCCGCCCGACGGAGGCCCGATGACCGACGATTCCACTGCCACAGATGCGATGCGCGCGCGTGATGTCGCCGTGGGCGGCGATGCACGCGTGCCGGACCCGGGGCCGGACCAGGGGCAGCCGGACATGACCGCGCCCGTGCCGGCTGCGGCACCCGGGGCCGCGAGCGCTGCCCGCGGGCCCGCCGCTGACGGGCCCATGCCCATGTTCACCCGTGACCTGTCGGCGTACTTCGGATCCCACAAGGCGGTGGAGGACATCACCCTGGACTTCCCGCGCAACACCGTGACGGCCCTCATCGGGCCATCGGGCTGCGGTAAGTCCACGTACATCCGGTGCCTGAACCGCATGCACGAGATGGTCCCCCGCGCGCGATGCACCGGATCGGTGTACCTGCGCGACATCGACATCTACGGGAGGGATGCGGACCCCGTGGCCGTGCGTCGCGCGGTGGGCATGGTGTTCCAGCGGCCCAACCCGTTCCCCACCAAGTCGATCGCCGACAACATCCTGGCCGGGCCCAGGTTCACGCGCACCAAGATGAACAAGGCGGAACGGGCGGACCTCGTGGAGCGCACCCTGCGCGGGGCCGGCCTGTGGGACGAGGTGAAGAATCGCCTCGATGCGCAGGCGGGGGGGCTCTCGGGAGGCCAGCAGCAGCGACTGTGCATCGCCCGTGCGCTGGCCGAGGAGCCCGATGTGCTGCTGATGGACGAGCCCTGCTCGGCGCTCGACCCGCAGAGCACCCTGCGCATCGAGGACCTGATCCGCGACATCAAGGGTCGCGTCACGATCGTGATCGTCACGCACAACATGCAGCAGGCGGCCCGGGTGTCGGACTTCACCGCGTTCATCACCATCGAGAACGAGGGCGAGCCGGGGCGCCTCATCGAGACCGGGCCCACCAAGGACGTCTTCGGCAATCCGCAGCACGAGCGCACCGAGGCGTACGTATCGGGGCGCTTCGGGTAGCGGCCCGCGCGCCTACTTCTCGAGCGCCTCTTCCTCTTCCTCGGCCTCGCGGCGCAGCTGCTTGAAGCTGACGCCCTCGAAGAGCAGGAAGATGAAGCCCACCACCA
>CAZEUE010000046.1:8484-12918 GCA_964514615.1 uncultured Bifidobacterium sp.
CGCAGCTGCTTGAAGCTGACGCCCTCGAAGAGCAGGAAGATGAAGCCCACCACCACGCCCACGGCCATCTCGGTGGCCTGCAGCACGATCGAGAACGCCAGGGCGTCGGCCGCCCCCACGCCGTACGAGGCCGTGAGGGGCACCACCGCGGCCGCCTGGAACACCACGAGGTTGCCCGGCAGGATGGGAAACGACTGCGCCAGGGTGATGGTGACCAGCAGGAGGCCGGCGCCGCCCCAGCCCACGTAGCCCAGCCCGAACGCGCCGAGCGTGGCGTAGATGCCGGCCCACTGCGCCAGCCAGGTGCCCAGGCTCGGGATGGCCACGCGTGCCATCTGCTGGGGGTCGCGCAGGCTGGTGTGGCTCTCCTGCACCGCCCCCCAGAGTCGCTGGAAGGCCCGGGTGACGCGCCGCCACAGCGACCCGGTGGACAGCCAGGGGGGCACCTGGCGGTTGGGGTTCTGCAGCAGCGCCACCGCCACGACCACCAGGCAGATGACCCCCAGCACCGCGGTGATGACCCAGGCGTAGGTGGGCAGCGGCAGGAACAGGCCGATCAGCACCACCAGGGCCACCCACGCGATGGTGGTGATGATGTTCTCCACCACCACGGTGCCCAGCAGCACCGTGGTGGACAGGTCCTCGCCGCGCTTCAGCAGCCGCCGCTTGGCCAGGAGCACCTTGGCGATCTCGCCCACGCGCGCCGCGAGGATGGTGTTGAAGAGGAAGCCCACCATCAGGGGGCTCAGCAGGTCGATGTACCGCGTCTTGTGCTTGAGCCCCGGCAGGCCGTCCACCACGCCCTTCCATGCAAGGCCCTTCAGCAGCACCGACATGAAGTTGGCCAGCACGGCCACGACGAGCAGCCACAGGTTCTCCACGCGGAATGCCGCGATGACCGCCGCCCAGTCCACGCGCCACACCACCAGCACCACGACCACGGCGATGAACGTGATGCGCAGCGCCTGCCATGCCCAGCGGGGCACCGCACGGCGCTTGCCGTCCCGCCCGCTCACGCCAGCAGTTCGTCCAACGTCACGAGCTCGAGCCCCCTCGCACGGGCGGCCGCGCAGATGTCCGGGATGGCCGCGGCGGTATGCAGGCGCGGGCGGTCCGGGTCCCACCCGTCGGCGTCGTGCAGCAGCAGGATGCACCCGGGGGAGAGGGCGCGTGCCGACCGCTGCGCCACCACGTCCGGCCCCGGGTCGGCCGAGTCGAATACCCCACGGGTCCAGCCGGCCATCCGGTAGCCCGCCGACCGCACCGCCGGCCACGTGGCCGGGCCACGGAAGCCGTGGGGTGCGCGGAACACGCGCGTGATGGCCCCGGGGCCCGCGGCGTCCTCCACGGCCTGCTCGGTGCGCCGGATCTGGTCGCGCACATGGGCGGGCCCGCGCAGCACGAGGATCCCGTGGTCGTACCCGTGGCTTGCCACCTGGTGGCCCTCGTCGCGCATGCGGCGGATCATCTCGGGGTGCCTCCGCGCCTGGCGGCCGAGCACGAAGAACGTGGCACGAACGCCCTCCTTGGCGAGGGCATCGAGGATGGCCGCGGTGGACGGCCCGGGGCCATCGTCGAAGGTGAGGGCCGCCCGGGGCGCGCCGCGGGGCCCGCGGCGCAGCACCGGACCGAACAGGGGGGACATGGGCCGGAATGCCGCCCATGCGCCCGCGCCGCCGGCCGCCACGACCGCGGCGGCCATGGCGGGGCGGCGGCGTGCCAGCGCGGCTGCGGCGAGGAGCGCTGCCTCCACGGCGACCACGCGCCGGATGGTGCGCGACTTGGTCATCGGCGTGCTCATCGCGGCATCCCTCCGAGGCTAGCAAGGGGGGCTGTCGCGGCGGGCACGTGGCACCCCGCCGATACGAGTGCCAGCGCCGCCGGGGCGGGTCTATACTCGCCGCGTAATCCGTCCCGGGAGAACGCGTGCCTGTCTACGACTACCGCTGCGAGAAGGGCCACCGCTTCGAGGTCGTCCAGAGCATGTCCGAGAAGCCGCTGAAGAAGTGCGAGGAGTGCGGGGCGCCTGCCCAGCGCGTGCTGCACGCGCCCGCAATCCACTTCAAGGGGAGCGGGTTCCACAACACCGACTACGGCACCAAGAGCCGCGCCAAGGAGCCGGCCGCGGCACCCGGGGGCTCGGGTCAATCGACGCCGTCGTCGGGCGGTTCGGACGGTGGCAGCAGCGGGGGCGGCGGCAAGTCCGTGGGGCTCGACAAGGTCTGAGTCAGCGGCCCACGAACCGGGCGATCTGCTTCTCCTCGAGGTCGGGCTCGCCCACCACGTACGACACCCCGCCCACGGTGCGGGCCATTCCCGCCAGCACCAGGCGGTCATCGGGATCCGACTGCAGCCGCCACTGCAGCCATCCCATCTTCATCAGATCGGACACGCCCATGTCCGTGCCGATCGACCGGATGGTGGCCGCGCCGTTCCAGGGGGCGAAGGGAACCGACGACATCGACGCCATCTTGCCCTTCACCGCGGTCACGAATGCCTGCTGCCGGGCCGCGCGATGGAAGTCGCTGTCGCACTTGCGCACGCGCACGAACTGCAGGGCACGCTCCCCGTCCAGGTCCACCTGCCCCCGCGGGAACGACACCGTGGTGCCGCCCGGATAGGGGCAGTCGTTGAGCGCGGTGGGGTTGTTGACCGTGATGCCCCCGAGTTCGTCCACCATCTGCCGCACGCCGTTGAAGCGCACCACCACGATGTGGTGGATGGGCAGGCCCGTCAGGTTCCTCACCGCGTTGATGATCCCCTGCTGCCCGGCCAGGTAGTACGCGGCGTTGATCCTCTCGGTGCCGGCTCCGGGCAGCTCCACCCGGAAGTCGCGCGGGATCGACAGCCACTTCACCTTGCCCGCGCCGGGGTCGGTGCGCATCACCATGATCGAGTCGGCGCGTGACCGGGTCTCGCCCGGTCGGGCATCGATGCCCACCACCAGCGTGTTCTGCGGGGCCGACAGCAGGGGGCCGGCGGGGGAGAGCGCCTTCTCGGCGGTGGGGGTGATGCGCGCGTTGGCGTCTGCCACCGCGCCGCGCACGCTCAGGAACCCCAGGACGCCCCAGGCAACGACGCCCAGCAGCAGAACCCCGCCCACGCGCCACGCCCAGCCCCATGCACCGATGTTGCGCAGCGACCACCAGTGGCGCTCCGGTTGCGGTGCCCATGGGTCGTCCGGGGGCGCAGGGGGAGGCCTCTCCGTGGCGCCCACGCCCTGCGTGAGCTGGCGCAGGCCATCGAGGCCCTCCGATGACGAGTCTGATCCGCGCGCCTTGAAGCGGCGATATGGCTTCCGCTGCGGAGGCATCGGCTTGCGATGGTACCGTCGTTCGCGGTGTTCCGGGCCACGGGGGGTATGTGAGCGTCATCGGCGTGGACGTTGGCGGCACCAAGATCGCTGCGGCGCGCCTGGGGCCGGGTTTCGGCGTGGAGCAGGCGGTGCGCATGCCCACCCCGCCGGGCGGCAGCACGGTGGTAGAGGCCATTGCCGGGGCGGTGGAGCAGGTATCCGACGGCGCCACCGACCCGGTGACGGCGGTGGGCGTGGGGCTGCCGGCCACCATCGACGCGGCCACGGGCATCGTGGGGGCGTCCAACCACACGGGCATGGACGGCCTGGATGCCCGAGGGCTGCTGCAGCAGCGCCTGGGGCTGCCCGTGGTGGTGGACAACGACGCCAACGTGGCGGCTCTCGCCGAGCACCGGCTGGGGGCCGCGCGCGGCCATGCGGACGTGGTGCTGCTCACGCTCGGCACCGGAATCGGGGGCGGGCTCATCGTGGGCGGCCAGGTGTTCCGTGGCGGGCGCGGCCAGGGGGCGGAGCTCGGGCACGTGGTGGTGAAGGGCGACGGGCCCCCGTGCCAGGGAAACTGCCCCAATCACGGGTGCATCGAGACCATGTGCAGTGGCACGTCGCTGGGGCGCGACCTGCGGGACTACGCGCAGGCCAACCCCGGCACCGCGCTCGGGCGCCTCGAGGCCGAGGGGCGCCTCGACAGCCGCACCGGCCTCGAGCTGGCGCGGGCGGGGGACCAGGACGCCATTCGCGTCTTCACCACGGCGGGCGAGTGGCTGGGCGTGGCGGTGGCGTCGCTCACCAATGTGTTCGATCCCGACGTGGTGGTGATCGGCGGCGGGCTGTCGGCGGCGGGCGACCTGATACTCGGGCCGGCGCGCCGCGAGTACCAGCGGCGGGCGCTGCCGCCCACCCGGCGCGCGCCCCTGGTGGTGGCGCAGATGGGCAATGACGCCGGCATGGTGGGGGCGGGCATCCTGGCAGCGGAGGCCCCGGGCTGAGCGGGCGCCTCGTGGTGGTGGCCACCCCCATCGGGGCGCTCGACGACCTGTCGCCGCGGGCCGCGGCGGCGCTCCGTGACGCCGACGTGGTGGCCTGCGAGGACACCCGGCGCACCGCGGTGCTGCTGCGCC
>CAZEUE010000047.1:0-12834 GCA_964514615.1 uncultured Bifidobacterium sp.
CATCGCGCGGGCCACGCTGTCGTCGGACAACTCGGTGTACATCCAGATGACGCTCGACGTGGGGCCCGACCGCGTGGTGAACATGGCCCGGCGCATGGGCGTGCAGAGCAAGCTGCCGGTGGTGCCCTCCATCGGCCTGGGCTCCGGCGAGGTGTCGCCCCTCGAGATGGCGGCTGCCTACGCGCCGTTGGCCAACGGGGGCTTCCGCGTCAAGCCCATCGCCATGACCGACCTGGGCAAGGGCATCCCCAAGGGCGATCTGGCCACCCCCAAGCGCACGCGGGTGTTCTCGGACGGCGTGGCGTATGAGGTGACGCGCATCCTGCGCGACAACGTCACCAGCGGCACCGGTGGCGCGGCCAACGTGGGCCCTGCCGTTGCGGGAAAGACCGGGACCACCGACGACTTCACCGACGCGTGGTTCGTGGGCTACACGCCGCGCTACGTGGCCGCGGTATGGGTGGGCTACCCGAACGACCAGGGCGTGCGGCGGTCCATGACCAGCGTGCGCGGCGTCACGGTGGCCGGCGGCACCTTCCCGGCGCGCATCTGGGGCGACTTCATGCGCATCGTCACTGCGAAGGACGGCAACCTGTCGTGGCCGCTCCCCAAGGACCCGGTGGAGTGGTCGCCGTTCTCGTCGGACTTCACCGAGTCGGCGGGGTCATACATGGTGAGCTCCGCCCGAAGCGCGAGCACCGCCACGACCACCACGACCAAGCCGGGCACCACCACCCGAAAGCCGGGCACCACCACCGTGGCCCCCACCACCGCGCCGGCGCCCGAGCCCGCGCCTGCGCCCGAGCCCGCCCCGGCACCGGCGCCCGCCCCGGCACCGGCGCCCGCCCCGGCGCCTGCGCCCGCGCCTGCCCCGGCGCCGCCTCCCGCGCCGCCTCCCGCGCCGACCCCGACGCCCGCGCCCACGACGCCCTAGCCGGGCTCCCGGCCGGGGATCATCAGCAGGATCGCCGCCATCCCCGCGAGTGCGGCCGCGGCCAGGCACGCCCATGCCGGGGGAAGCACCATCAGCGACCAGTCGCCGGCCACCGGCGAATCGGGCAGGCCCGTGCGGACCGCCACCACGTCCACGCGCGGCGCCAGCGCCACCAGGGCGCTCCACGCCACGCCGAGGGCCGCCCAGAGGATTCCCGCGCCCCCGAGCACGCGCGCGGCGCGCGACCCCGGCACGGGCTCCCACCACGCGGCGAGCACGCCCGTGAGCGCCATGGCCGCCCCGATGAGGGGGAGGATCCACGACGCCCCGCCGGCGCCGTAGCCCGACAACGACGCCGTGCCCGTGGGCAGCGTGGCGGAGTACCAGGGGAGGGCCGGGAGCACTGCCATCAGCGCACCGCAGGAGGCCATGGCAATGCCGATCACGCGCGCGCGGGTGCTCACGGCGCGCCCCCCGGGCGGCGGCGGAACACCAGCACGCCATCCCGCTCGTACACCAGCGCGAAGTCCGGGCGCGCGGCGAGGCGGTCCACGAAGAACGCGAATGCATCGGGGTCGAGCCGGTCGAACACATTGGGCCGCGTGCGATCCACCATCACCCATTCCGCATCGCCCACCTCGGGGAACACCAGGATGCGGCGGCGGGCCGACAGGTGGCCACCCGGATGGTTGCCGGCCGACACCACCGCGTCGTCCGGGATGAGCGCGGCGGCCTCGGCGAGCACCTGTGCGTGCGGGGTGGGGCGGTACTGGTCGAGCCGCGCCTGCGTGGCAGCGGAAAGGCCGCCGAAGAACGGCACCGGTCCGGTCACGATGGTGCCGACGGCCCCGGCCGCCACCAGGACCACGGCCACCGCGCCCGCCGGGCGCAGCATGCGCCGCAGCCAGTCGGGCGCGGTGCGGCGGCGAAGGCCGGCCAGGCCCAGCATCGCGGCGGCCACCAGGAAGGGGCTCGGCACCGACGCATAGTGGAACTCGATCGAGTGGTTGGGCCACCAGTCGGCGAGCATGTTCAGCATGAGGTCCGGCAGGGCCGCGGCCGCGAGCAGCGGCGCGAAGAGCGGCAGCAGCAGGAGCGGTAGCAGCAGCGCAAGCAGGTACGACAGGCGCGACCACCCGCCGATGGTGGTGATCACCTCCAGCGGCTGCGTGAGCGCGCCCACCAGGGCCTCGTACGGCGTGTCGCCGAAGCGCCCGAACCGCTCCCCGAACGGCGCCGGCAGGCCCGACCCCGCCGCGGGGATGATGACCAGCACGGCGATGAGGCTCCACGCCAGCGCCGCCACCGACACCACCGCGCCGGCGATCCACCTGCGCTGGCGGACGATGATCCACACGCCCAGGATGGCCACCGCCAGGCCCACCTGTTCCTTGCCCAGCAGCGCCAGCGCGAGGGCGATGCCCAGGACCCAGTCGTTGCGGGCCTCGGCGGCCCAGATGGCCAGCATCAGCAACGGGGCCGC
This sequence comes from uncultured Bifidobacterium sp., assembly GCA_964514615.1. Classification (GTDB taxonomy): domain Bacteria; phylum Actinomycetota; class Thermoleophilia; order Miltoncostaeales; family Miltoncostaeaceae; genus SYFI01. The sequence continues at coordinate 2,418 of CAZEUE010000047.1, forward strand.
CAGGGTGACCGCGTGCAGGTCGGTCACCACCGCCCACTGGATGGGCGCGTAGAGCAGCCACATCAGCGCACCCGCCACCGCCAGGCGATCGTCGCCCAGCCACCTCCGCCCCAGGAGGAACGCCGGCACCGCGCCCGCGGCCACGATCATCGCCTGGGCCACCAGCAGCGGCTCGGCCGACGGGGTGATCCACTGCAGGGGCGTGAGCACGAGCAGCAGGGGATCCACGTGCGACCCCAGCCGCGACACCTGCTCGCCCGCCGCGTTGGTGGCCATCAGGATGTCGCCGCGCGAGGTATTCCAGATGGCCTGCACCATGTTGCCCAGGTCGAACCGGCCGGTCCACCAGGCGTCATGCCGCGCCACCGACAGCCACGAGAACAGCGCGGCCCACACCGCGGCCAGCAGCAGCACCAGCGACAGCGGCAGGTCGTCCCTGAGCCGGCGGATCACGGGGCGCCCCGCCTGCGGCCCGCGGCAGCGGCAAGCGCCACGAACACCAGCTCCACCGCGATGAGGAACAGGCGCGACCCCACGCTGAGCGCCACGGCCACGCCCCCGGGCACCTGGCGGGCCAGCACCAGCGCCAGCAGCGCATCGCGCACGCCCAACCCCGAGGGCACCACGAACACCAGCATCGACACCACGAACGCCAGCAGGAAGCCCGACGCCACCCCCACGGGGTCGCCGATGCCCGGCCCGCCCACGCCGCGCATGAAGGCCCACACCGAGAGGCCCAGCAGCGCCGAGGTGACCAGGTACCACCCCACCATCAGGAGGACCCGGCCGAACGGCAGGAGGGCGGACAGCGGCTCGCGATGGACCCGCCGCAGGGCCCATGCCGACGCCGGCCCGAACACGCGCGGATGCAGCAGAACCGCGGCCAGCGGCACGCCCAGAACCAGCCAGGCAGCCGGGCCCACGCTGCTTCCCGATCCCACGTCGAACAGCGCCACCACCGCCAGGAGCGACGCCGCCACCAGCGCGATCACCTGCTCGTACGTGGTGGCGGCGACGGTGATGCGCTTGGGCACCCCATGGGCCCCGGCCATCACCGCGCGGCCCACCACCATCAGCACGTTTCCCGGCACGTACCGGCCCAGCAGCGACCGCGCCCACGCGGACACCGTGGCGGCCACCGGCGGCGCCGGGTGGTGCAGTCCGCCGAGGATGGCCTCGTATGCCAGCGCCGACAGCACCAGCGACGCCAGGGCCAGGGCGACTGCCAGCGCCAGCCAGCCGGGCGACGGCTGCCAGTCGAAGGACGTCACGACGTCCCAGGCGTCCACCACCGTCCAGGCAAGTGCCGCGATGATCGCCAGGCCGGCCGCGAGCCCGGCCCAGCGCACCCAGCCGCGGCCGCTCATGGCGCCGCTCCCGCGCCGGCCAGCGCGCGCACCAGCGGGGCGGCCACCGCGGCGGGCGTGCCCACCTGCTCGTACCGCGCGCGTGCCGCCGCACCCAGCGCGCGGCGGGCGGCGGGATCACCGGCCAGGGCGATCAACGCCGCCGCCAGCGCGGCAGGCTGGCCCGCCGGCACCAGCACGGCGTCCACGCCGTGGGTGAGCACCTCGCGGATTCCCGGGGTGTCGGCGGTGATGATGGGCCGTCCCGCCGCCATCGCCTGGAAGACCTTGTTGGGCACCACGCGCTGGGCCTTGCCGCTGCGCCCGAAGATGCCCAGGACGATCCCGGCCGATTGCATCTCGTCACGGAGGTGCCCGTACTCCACCCACGGCACGTGGGTGAGGTGCCGCGGCGGATCACGGCGCAACTCGGCGGCCAGCCAGGCGTCGAGCTGCCCCTCGCCGACCACGCGGATGGGCGGGGTGCCGGGGATGCGCGCCGCTTCCACGATCACGTCGAGGCCGTGCATGGGCGAGAGCTTTCCGTACCAGAGGGCGTGGCATGGGCCGTCGGGCACCGGGGACACCGGAAATGCCGCGGGCTCGGCGCCCACCGGGGCCACCACCATGCGATCCCGGGCGATGCCGAATCGCCGGGCCATGAACTCCGCGTTGGCGGCGGTGTCGGCCAGCACCACGTCGGCGGCGCGGAGCGCCGTGGCGTCGGCCGCGGCCAATGCGCGACGCGCCAGGGCGCCCGCCCGCCCGCGGTCGTCACCCAGGGTGTCGGCGAGGGAGATCATCATGTCCACCACCAGCCGCGCGCGGCGCGCGCGCGCCACCAGCCATGCGGGGACGGCATCCGGCTGGGCGGGGTATCCCGCCACCACGGCGTCCACCGGCCCGCGCGCGCGGGCCTCGCCGGCGGCCAGGGCCCCCCACGCCCCCGCGTACGCGGCGCCCGCGCGCACGAGGCGCCCGGGCGCCAGGAACCCGCCCGCCTTGTGGCGCGTGCGCTCCCACACCGGACGGTGCCGCTCGGTCACCCGAACGCCGTGATCACGCAGGCCCTGCACCAGCACCCGCGTGCGGGGGTAGTCACGCTCGTAGGTGCCCACCCACTCCACGTGCAGCGGCCGGCTCACCCCTCGATGACGCGATCGATGCGCGCGGCGGCCTCGTCGTCCTCCGACCGCAGGCGCCCGCGCTGGATGAGCTCGCTCACCAGGCCGATCGTGAACAGCTGGATGCCCACCACGATCAGCAGCACGCCCAGGATGAGCAGGGGGCGGTCGCCGATGGCCTGCCCGAGGATCTTGGCGATGGTGAGGTACAGCGAGATGCCGAACCCCGCGAGGAACAGCAGCAGCCCCATGCCCCCGAAGAAGTGCATGGGGCGATGCCGGTACCGCCCCACGAACGAGATGGTGATGAGGTCGAGCAGCCCGCGCAGGTAGCGCTCGAACCCGTACTTGGAGCGGCCGTGCCGGCGCGCGCGGTGGTTCACCGGCACCTCGGCCACGCGGAACCCCTCGGACGCCGCGATGACCGGGATGAAGCGGTACATCTCGCCGGGTATCGCGAGCGCGCGCACCACGTCGGCCCGGTAGGCCTTGAACCCGCAGTTGAGGTCGTGCAGCTCCACCCCGGACACGCGGCGGGCGACCCCGTTGAACACGCGGGAGGGCATGGTCTTGTTCCAGGGGTCGTTCCGCTTCTGCTTCCAGCCCGACACCAGGTCGGCGCCCTCGTCGAGGGCGGCAAGAAGGCGCGGGATCTCGGCGGGGTCGTCCTGCAGGTCGGCGTCGATGGTGATGACCACCTCACCGCGGGCCTCGCGGAACCCCGCGGTGAGGGCGGCCCCCTTGCCGAAGTTGCTGCGGAGGCGCACCACGCGCACGGGGTCGTGCAGGCGCGCGAGATCGGCCAGCACCGCGTCCCCGCCATCGCGCGAGCCATCGTCCACGAAGATCACCTCGAACGGGCTGCCCAGCGACTGCATCACCGGCAGCAGCTCATCCGCCAGCTCGCGCAGCGAGTCGCGCTCGTCGAACACGGGCACCACCACCGACACCATGCGATGCGAGGGCATCACGGACCTCCCCGGCCCACGGGGGTACCGCGGCCCTTGCGCCCGCGGCGCGTGAGCGACGGACGCGGCATGGGTCGGTGCCCGCGCCGGGCCATGCGCTCGTCATCGGTGGGCACCGGGCGATACGGGCCGGCGGCGATCAGCCCCCGGCGCACGCGCGACATCACCAGCGAGCCCAGGCTCCAGGCGGTCACCAGGATCACCGCGGCGAGCACGGGGCCCGCCACTCCGCGCGCGCCCGACACCGTGGTCTCCAGCAGGTACCAGGCCGTGTAGGGAATGCCGCGATCGATGCGCCCCGCGGCCCACCACGTGAGCAGGACGGCCGGGGCCGCGGCCACCAGCGCCAGGCCCAGCACCTGCCACGGGCGCTTCGCGCGCGTGGCGATGAGCGCGGCATGCGCGGCGGGCAGGGCGAGGAGGAGCGCGAAGGGGCTCACGAACCAGAGCACCAGGCAGGCGGCGCCGAGGGCGATCACGCCCACCGCGGCGCGCGACGCCACCTCGGCATCACGCCGCATCGCGCGGTTGCGGACCAGCCGCCACGTGAGCACCCCGGCGCCCACCGACAGCAGGATCGCCACCATGGCGGCCAGGTCGAACGGCACCGACTCCGGCAGGGGCGGCCAGCCACCGGCGGGGCTGGCGATCATCCCGGCGATGGCCAGCAGGTGGCCCACCAGCAACGCGGCCACCACGGGCAGCAGGCGCCACAGCAGCGCCGCCACGAAGGGCATCACGCGCACGCCGGCGCGACGCAGGCGCACGGCCAGGTCGAGCGCCGCGACCAGCAGCGGAAGCGCCAGCAACAGGATGACCACCCGACTCATCACCGGTCGCAGCTCGCGACCGTTCACCAGCAGGCCCACCGCCGGCGCGGGCAGGGCGTCGGACCGGTCCAGCGAGGAGATGAGCGTCTCCGCCGTGCGCCCCGAGTCGCCCAGGGCATCCTCGCTGGGCAGGATCCCGCCGGTGAGCGGCCCCTCCGGGCGGGCGGCAATCGACACCGCGGGCACTCCCTGCGCCACGTAGGCGGCCTGGTCGCCCGAGGTCTGCGGCACCGCCATCTCGGCGATCTGGGGGAACGGCCCGGGCGCGGCGGCCAGGGGCGCGTCGGCGCGGGTGGCGGCCTGCTGAGCCGCGGCGACCATGGGGATGGACCGGCGCGCATCCTGTCCGTCGTCCCACACGTACAGCCCCCCGGGCACGCCCGCGGGGTCGTCGAGCGAGACGGCGGCGGCCACGGGCGCGCCCGAGAACCGGCTCATGAACCAGCGCGCGCCCGCGTTGCCCATGGTGGAGGCGCCCGTGGACACGATCAGCACCGGGCGGTTGCGGGCCACGGTGCCCAGCGAGCGGGCCAGCTGCACCAGCACGGCGGAGCCGCTCTCGCCCCCGCGCACGCCCGGGGGGGTATCGCGGGGCGACGAGATCACCAGGGCGCCGCGGCTGCCCTGCCCCTCGCGCGCGGGCAGCGCCACGTAGACATTCTCGGTGACCACGCGGCCGGAGGGAGCCGTCACCGAGAACCGCTGGCGCACCACGCGCGTGGCGCCCGGAACCGCGCCCAGCTGGCCGGCCATCCACGCCGCCGAGGCGGCGTCGCCGGGCGTGCCGGGCACGCGCTCCGGTGCCACCGTGGCCAGGTCGGCGGCGATTCCCCGGGCGGCCATGGCATCGAACGCCGGCGGCAGCGGGGGGTCCGGCGTGCCACCGGGGGTTTCCAGCGTCAGCAGGGCCACGAGCAGCGCGAGCGCCGCCACGAGCCATGAGAGCCGGTAGAGGCGCCCGTTCAACATGTGCCGCGCAGTATCGCACCGGCCTCGCGGTGAGCGCGAAATACGCGAGTACAGTGGACGCATGGAGGGTCGTCCGCTCATCCTCGTCTCCAACAGGGGTCCCGTGGGATTCGTGGCGGATGAGGACGGCGAGATCGGCCCGCAACGGTCGGGCGGGGGGCTGGTGACGGCGCTCACCGGCCTCATCGACATCGTGCCCGCCGTGTGGATATCGGCGGCCATCGAGCCGGGCGACTTCCGCGTGGCGCACGAGGCGGGCGGGGAGTTCCCCATCCCGGCAGCGGGCGTGTCCACCACCGGGCGGTTCGTGGTGATGGACGCCGAGGTGTACGACCGCTACTACAACGTGGTCTCCAACCCGATGCTGTGGTTCATCCAGCACTACCTGTGGGACCTGTCGAACGTGCCGGACATCCGCGAGCAGGAGCTGACCGCCTGGGACCAGGGCTACGTCACGGCCAACGACCTGTTCGCCGACGCCGTGGTGGAGGCGCTCGCGGCCAACCCGGATGCCGTGGTGATGCTGCACGACTACCACCTGTACACCGCACCGCGCTCCATCCGCGCGCGCGTGCCGGATGCCTTCCTGCACTTCTTCGTGCACATCCCGTGGCCCCAGCCCGACTACTGGCGGGTGCTGCCGCCCCACATCCGCAACGCAGTGCTCGAGGGCCTGCTGGCCTGCGACATCGTGGCCTTCCACACCCCTCGCTACGCGCGCAACTTCCTGCTCACCTGCGAGGACCTGCTGGGGCTCGACGTGGACTACGGGGCACTCACCGTCACGCTCGACGGGCACACCGTGGCGGTGCGCCACTACCCCATCTCCATCGACGCCGACGGCTTCACCGAGATGGCCGCCGGTCCGGCGGTGCGCGCCGAGGAGGCGGCGTTCCTGAGGCGCCGTCGCCGCCACCTCGTGGTGCGGGTGGACCGCACCGACCTGTCCAAGAACATCCTGCGCGGGTTCACGGCCTTCGACATCTTCCTCGACCGGCATCCCGAGTTCCGCGAGGACATCACGTTCTTCGCCATGCTCCAGCCATCGCGGCTCGACGTGCCCGAGTACCTCGAGTACGTGGAGCGCATCACGGCGCTGGTGAGCATGATCAACACGAAGCACGGCAACACCGACTGGATGCCCATCGACCTGCGGTTCGAGAGCAACCTGGCGCTGGCCATCACCGCCTACAAGCACTTCGACGTGATGATCGTCAACTCCATCTTCGACGGCATGAACCTGGTGGCGAAGGAGTCCATGCTGGTCAACGAGCGCGACGGCGTCCTGATCCTCTCGGAGAACGTCGGGGCCTTCGAGGAGATCGGCGCCTACTCCCTGGCCGTGAACCCGTTCGACGTCGAGGCGCAGGCCGAGGCCCTGCACCAGGCACTTACCATGCCGTATGCCGAACGGCGCGCGCGCGCGGACGCCATCCGCGAGGTCATCAGCGAGAACGACATCGCCAAGTGGCTGCAGGCCCAGGTGATGGACATCGAGGCACTGCGCGGGCGCGCGGTGCTGCCCCCGGGAGACGCATGAGCACGGACATCCGCGTGGCGGTGGTGACGGTATCGACCCGGGCGGCGGCGGGCGATCGCGACGACGTCACGGGTCCGGCGCTGGCCGGGGCGGTGAGGTCGAGCGGGCTCGAGGTGGGCGACCAGCGCGTGTGCGCCGACGACCGCGCGGTGATCGAGGCCCTCGTGTCGGAGCTCGCGGGGCCGCACCAGCTGGTGGTGCTGGCCGGGGGCGTGGGCATGGGGCCGGACGACCTCACCCCGGACGCGGTGGAGGCCTGCTGCGAGCGCATGATCCCCGGCGTCGGCGAAGCGGTGCGCGCGGCCTCGCGTGACGACTTCCCCGAGGCATCGCTGTGGCGCGCGTGCGCGGGAACGCGCGGCGGCGCCGTGGTGGTGGCCATCCCGGGGTCGCCCGGGGCCGCCGAGGACGCCTGGGAGGCCATCTCGCCGTTCATCGCGCAGGCCGTGGAGCAGGCCCGTGGCGATGGCGCGGGGCGGTAGGGGCGGAACCCCGATCACCGCGTGGCCGTGCGGGGCTCCGCTAGCCTCGTCGCCGCCCGTCCCGCCGACCCCTGGGGAGCAGAGCACGTGCACCGGATCAACTCGACCCGCATCGCGGCCATTGCCGGTGGCGCCCTGGCCGCGTGCGCCATGGCCGCCGGCGGCGCATCCGGCGCGGTCACCATCGGGGGGTGGGGCATGATCACCGCCGACATGGGCGGCGGGGCGCTGGTGTGGGCCGATGCCCAGCCCGCCCGCACCAGGACCTTCACCTACTGGCGCGCAGACGCCGAGCGCATGCGCGTGGCGGGCAACCGCCTGCGCGGGCGCGACGAGCCCGTTGCGGTGCGCACCAGCGCGGGCCCGCTCTCCGGCACCTCCATCCGCGCAAGCGGCACTGCCCGGGGGTTCGTGCTGACGGCCTCGGGATCGGCGTTCGCCGGTCCGGTCACCTGGTGCTGCACCGACGAGGGCCTCGAGGTGGTGGTGTCCAGCGACAGCGACGGCGCCGCGCCGCACCCCTACGGTGCGGGCATGGACGGATCGCGCGTGCGCTGGATCGCCGGCGGGCCGGGCGGGGCGGTGCTGGGTTCCGCGGACCCCGTGGAGAACGCCGAGCGCGGCACCTCGGCGCCCATTCCGGGGCGCCCGGGCCGGGGGCTCGCGGCGGTGGCAACGGGCATCGCGGCATGGGCCGACGTGGGCGGCTCATCGGTGCGCTGGGGCACGCCCGCGGACGACGGCGTGGCCGGCATCCGCGAGGCCGCCCAGGGCGGCCGCGTGGTGCACGTGACGGCCGTGCCCGGGGCCATCGTGTCGGTGGTGCGCAGGGGCGGGTGGCGCGTGGTGCGCACCGATGCCGCAACGGGTGCGGTGCGGGTGCTGTGGCGCGGATCCGCCAGGCCGCGGGTGGCCGCGGGTGGCCGCGCCGTGGCAATCGGCGCAGGCCGTGCGGTGCTGACAAGCCGCGGCGGGGCGGCGCGCAGGATCGCCCTCGCGCGCGGGCCCATCGCGGCGGTGGCCACCGACGGCTCGCGCGTGGCGGTGTTCGAGCGGGTGTCGCGCCGCACGAAGGTGAAGGCACGCACGAAGACCGTGCGCACCACCGTCGTCCGGATCGCCGGGAGGGTGCGATGAGGATCATCAGGATCATCGCCGCCGCGCTGGCGCTGGGCGCCGCGGCCGTGGCCGCGCCGGCCAACGGCGCCATCATGGCGCTGCAGGACGACCAGCTGCAGAACCTGTCGGGCGCCGCGCTGGACCAGCGGCTGGACGTCCTCAAGGCCAGCGGCACGAAGGTGACGCGCCTCGACGTGATCTGGCGCTGGGTGGCCCCCACGCGACCGTCCGACGCCACCAACCCGGGCGACCCCGCATACGACTGGTCGCGCTACGACCAGATGGTCACCGGGCTCATCGCCCGCGACATCACCCCGATGTTCACCTACTACTGGACCCCCGAGTGGGCGTCGCGCACGGGCAAGCCCAATGCCGCGCCCCGCGTGGCCGACGCTGCCGCGTTCGCCGCGGCGATCGCGCGCCGGTACAACGGCACGTACCCGGACGGCAAGGGCGGCACCCTGCCGCTCGTCAAGCGCATCGAGATCTGGAACGAGCCCAACATCGGCACCTTCTGGTTCCCGCAGTGCCGCAGGCAGGGCGGGCGCTACGTGATGGAGTCGGCGCGCCAGTACTCCGCCCTCGTGGCCGCCGCGTATCCGATGGTGAAGGCCGTGAGCCCCAACTCCATCGTGGTGGGCGGCGTCACGGGTCCCGTGGGGGGATCGGTGTGCAAGGAGGCCAACTCCTCGGTGGGCACCATCACCTTCGCGAGGGAGATGATCCGCCAGCGGGTGCCCATCGATGCCTGGAGCATGCACCTGTACCCCATCGGGTCGCCGTTGAAGGCGTACTTCGTGCCGTCGTGGAGGACCATCCCGCAGATCAGCAGGCTGGTGGATAGGCTGAGGCGCGGAGCACCCATCTACGTGACGGAGACCGGCTATCACACGTCATACAATCGCTACCACCGCTACTTCGTGAGCGAGGCCCAGCAGGCCGCATGGCTCACAGACACCGCGCGCGCGGCCAACCGCTACCCGCGGGTGGAGCTGGCGGTGTGGTTCAACCTGCAGGACAACCCGCACTGGACGGGCGGGCTCTTCCGGCGCAACATGACCCCCAAGCCGGCGTGGGCGCGGTTCCAGCGGCAGGTTGCGGGCACCGTGCGCCCGCCCACGTGGGCCCCATGACCGACGCGGCACGCGAGGACGACAAGCTCGACGACGTCCGGGAGTACTACGACCGGATCGCGCCCCGCCTGCGCGCCGTGGAGCAGCAGAACTGGCACCTGCAGAGCCGCATGTCGTGCGTGCTCGCCACCATCGACGGCTACGGGCCGGGGCCGGGTGGCCGCGTGCTCGACGTCGGGTGCGGCGGCGGGTTCCTGCTCGAGGCCCTCGCCGGCCGGGGCTACGCCGGGGTGGGCATCGACCTCTCGCCCGAGTCGGTGGACATCGCCCGGCAGCGCCTGCGCGACATCGGGGCGGACGATCGTCTTGACGCCCAGGTGGGAAGTGCGTATGAGCCGCCGCCGGGGCCGTTCGACCTGGTGTGCCTCACCGACGTGCTCGAGCACCTGGAGGATCCGCGTGGATGCCTGCGGGCGCTTCGCGACCAGATGGCCCCCGGTGGCCTGCTGGTCATCTCCACCCCCAATCGGCGCAGCCTGCCCGGCGCCCGGCGCTGGCTGGCCGAGAAGGGCATGCCCGGCATCAACCTGAGCCTCGCGCCCATCGACAACTGGCAGACCTGGGTGGACCTCGAGTCCCATGCGGCGGCGGCGGGCATGGTTCCCGTGAGCAAGCGGGGCATCTTCTTCCGTCCCGGCGGCAAGGTGGGGTCGCAGATCGGGCGCGCGTACCGCTACGGGACGGTGCGCGACCTCGAGCGCCGGGCGTCGGGCACCCCGCTGGGGCGCTTCGGCTTCTACATCGTCCTGGGCTTCCGGCCCCTCCCCTGATGCCCGCGCAGGGGCGGCGCGGCGTCATCGCGGGGGGCATCATCACCCTCGTGCTGGTGGCGTTCAGCGTGTTCGTGCTGCCCTTCGCGTTCACCACGCCGCCGCCCATCATCACGCGGTTCGTGGCCACGCGGGC
>CAZEUE010000048.1:0-2006 GCA_964514615.1 uncultured Bifidobacterium sp.
CGCCCAGCATGCGCATGCGGATCACGTTGAGGCGCTGGCGCTGCATGTCGGTGCGCCCCATGTACACGCGGCACCCCAGCCCCATGAGGGCCGATGCCGTGGCGGTGGCCACCCCGTGCTGGCCCGCGCCGGTCTCGGCGATGATGCGCTGCTTGCCCATGCGCCGGGCCAGCAGCACCTGGCCCAGGGCGTTGTTGATCTTGTGGGCGCCCGTGTGGCACAGGTCCTCGCGCTTGAACCACAGGCCGTCGTCGATGCCCCACGCCTGCTCCAGGCGGCGCGCGCGGTACATGGGCGTGGGGCGCCCCACGTAGTGTCCCAGCAGCACGCTGAGCTCGCTCCGGAAGTCCGGATCGTCCCGGTAGCGCTCGTATGCGTCGGTGAGCTCGTCGAGCGCGCCGATGACCGTCTCGGGCACGTAGCGCCCGCCGTAGGGGCCGAACCGCGTATTGACGCTCATGCCGCCACCTCCATGGCTGCTGCGCGCGCGGCGTGTGCGAACGCGCGGATTCGACCGGCATCCTTGCGCCCCGGCGTCGCGCCCTCCACCCCGCTCGAGACGTCGAGGACATATGGCCGGGCCATGCGCACGGCGTCGGCCACCACCTCGGGCGTGAGGCCACCGGCCAGCGCGAAGGGGCGGGCGGGGCGGTGCGCGGCGAGCAGCGACCAGTCGGCGCGCACTCCGGTGCCGCCATGGGCACCCGGCACCGCGGCATCGAACAGCACCATGTCGCAGGGGAGGCCCTCGGCGCGCGCGATGGCGTCGGGGCCGTCCAGCGGCACGGCGACGGTCACGGGCACCCCGGCTCGGTCGCCCAGCGCCACGGGGTCCACCGCGCCGTGCACCTGCACGCGCGTGAGGCCGCACTCATCCACCGCCAGGGCCAGGTGCTCCGGGTCGGGCTCCACGAACACGCCCACCCGCTCCACGCCGTCCGGCACCGCGGACATCACCGCGCGCGCGCCGGCCAGGTCGAGGGCCCGCGGGCCATGGGGCGTCATGACCGCGCCGATGGCCCACGCCCCCGCGTCGATGCACGCGGCGACGTCGGCCGGGTGCGTGAGGCCGCAGAACTTGATCCTCTGGTCGCGCAACACGCCTCGCAGAGTAGTCCGGCGCGGGCAGCCCGCGCGATAGACTCCCGCGGATGCCATGCGTGCCATGCCTGATCGCGACGAGGGGACTCGATGATGGCGAGCCTTCCCAACATCCGTCGCTCGTCCACGCGGACGACCTCCGCGCTGGTCGCCCCTGAGCGCGACCGGCCCGACGTCCAGCGACTCGAGGCCTACGGCCTCACCTGGCTGAACATCGAGGAGCCCACCGAGGCCGAGACGGCCTGGCTTGCCGAGCACCAGGACTTCCACCCCCTCGACCTCGAGGACGTCCTGTCGCGCCGGCGCCAGCGCTCGAAGATCGACGAGTACGACGACTACGTGTTCCTGGTGCTGCACTTCCCGCGATTCGACAAGGGCACCGGGCGCCTGCAGGCCACCGAGCTCAATGTCTTCATCGGCCCCGGACTGCTGATCACCATCCCCAAGGAGCCGCTCAAGCCCATCTCGGCGCTGTGGTCGCGCTGCGAGCAGCGCGACGACGCCCGGTTCGACTTCATGTCGAAGGGATCGGGGTTCCTGCTGTACGAGATCGTCGACCAGATGTTCGACTACTGCTTCCCCATCCTCGACAAGATCGGCTTCAAGCTGGACACCCTCGAGGACGCCATCTTCGAGGGCCACAGCCGCGCGTTGGTGCGCGACATCTCCAACGTGAAGCAGGAGATCATCAACTACCGCAAGGTCATCAAGCCGCAGCGGCCCACCCTCCGCATGCTCGAGCGCGCGGTGCAGCGCTACGCCCCGGACGACCTGGAGATCTACTTCGACGACATCGTCGACAAGAACGAGCGCATCTGGGACTCGCTCGAGAACTACAAGGAGGTGGCCGAGGCGCTCGAGGCCACCAACGAGTCGGTCATCACGCACCGGCTCAACGACATGCT
>CAZEUE010000048.1:2106-11757 GCA_964514615.1 uncultured Bifidobacterium sp.
GCCGCCACCGAGATGCTGTACTTCGCGGTGGACGAGGGCGGCTACGACGCCGGCGCCGCCATCACCGCCAGCCACAACCCGCCCGCCTACACCGGCGCGAAGATGGTCACGGCCGGGGCGCTGCCGCTGTCAGGCGAAACCGGCATCGGCGAGATCGGCCGACTGGCCCTGGCGGGGGAGCCCTCACCCGTGCCCACGCCGGGCAACGAATCGGTGGACGACGGCCTGCTCGACCGCTTCGTGGACCGCTGCATGGGGTTCGTCGACCCGTCGGCCATCACGGGCCTGAAGGTGGTGCTGGATGCCGCCAACGGCATGGCCGGGGTGTACCTGCCCCCGGTGCTCGAGCGCATCGACATCGACGCCGTGCCGTGCTTCCTCGACCCGGACGGCCGCTTCCCCCATCACGAGCCCAACCCGCTCCTCGAGGAGAACCGCGCCTTCATCGAGAACGCCGTGGTGGAGAACAGCGCCGACCTGGGCATCGCATGGGATGGCGATGCCGACCGCTGCTTCTTCATCGACGAGAAGGGCGGCTTCGTGGCGGGCGACTTCCTGACGGCGCTGCTCGCGCGCCACATCCTGGATCGCGTGGGCCCGTCGACCGTGGTGTACGACCTGCGGGCCTCGTGGGCGGTCCGCGACGCCATCATCGACGCCGGGGGCACGCCCGACGAATTCCGCGTGGGGCATGCCTTCATCAAGCGGCGCATGCGCGAGGTGGACGCCGTGTTCGCGGGCGAGGTGAGCGGCCACTACTACTTCCGCGACTTCTCCTATGCCGACTCGGGGCTGATCCCCGCGCTCATGGTCCTGGAGATCCTGGCCACGTCCGACCGGCCGCTCTCGGAGATGGTGGCGGCGCTGCGCGCGAGGTACCACATCTCGGGCGAGATCAACTCCACCGTGGAGGATCCCGGGGCGGCGCTGGCGCGGCTTCGGGCACGCTACGCGGACGGCGCCCAGGCCGAGGTGGATGGCCTGTCGGTTGCGTACGACGACTGGCACTTCAACGTGCGCCCCTCGAATACCGAACCGCTCCTCCGGCTGAACCTCGAATCGCTCGTGAGCGAGGCCGACATGGAGCGCAAGCGGGACGAGGTGCTCGCGATCATCAGGGAGGGCTGACATGGCCGAGATCGAGATCGATGGGGAGCGCTACCGGCTGACGGTGGACCACGACCTGTGCATGGGCACCCGCGTATGCATCGCGCGCCTGCCGGGGGTCTTCACCGTGGACGATGACGACAACCTGTCGAGCGCGAGCGACGACCTGCTCGACCCCGCGCTGGCCGACGCCGTGCGCGAGGCGGTGGACGACTGCCCCCAGGAGGCCATTCGGCTGGAGAAGCTTGGCTGAGGCGGTAATCCGCGCCCGGGCGATCGAGGTTCGCTACCAGCGGGGCGGGGCCCTGGCCGTGGCCGGGGTGAACATCGACCTGCGCGCGGGCGCCGGACTGCTCATCACGGGCCCCCGCGGATCCGGCAAGTCGAGCGTGCTGCGCGCGGTGCTGGGCCTCGCCGGCCCGGGCGGCGACATCTCCGTGCTCGGCGCGCCCCCGGGCGACCCGGAGACGCTGCGCCGCATCGGCTGGGCACCGCAGTCGTGGCCCTTCGCGTTCGGCCTCCGCGCGCGCGAGGTGGTGGAGATGGTGGCGCAGCTCGGGGGCCACGATCGCGTCGCCGCCCTGGGCGCCATCGAGGAGGCCGGCGTGGAGCGGCCCGACGTGCGCGTGGAGCGCATCGAGATCGAGGATGCCCGGCGCACGGCCCTTGCCTGCGCCCTGGTCGGCGAGCCCGACCTGCTGGTGCTGGACGACCCCTGGGAGTTCCCCGAGACCATCGCCGCCGTGCGGCGGGCCATGGCCCGCGGGGCCGCGGTGCTGGCGGCCTCGTCCGACCCCGGGGGCCTGCCCGCCCTGCTGGGGGCGAGCATCCGCCTGGACGAGGGAGCGCCGGCGTGAGCGCCCTGGCGGTGATCGGCCGCGTCGAGGCCCGGGGCATCGCCCACCGGCGGTGGTTCCTGGCGTCCGTGCTGATCGGCCTGGCCATCATCATCGCCGGCGCCGTGCTGGCGGGGGGGCGCGATGGCCTGGCCGCGCTCGACACCATGCGGTCGTGGACGGCGGCGGTGTACCTGGTGGGAGGCCTTGCGGTGGCCGCAACGCTGGGTGCCAGCGCCGTCAACCGCGACGCCGACGGCGGCTGGGTGGGCATGCAGGTGGTCACCGGCACCCCGCGCCCCACCGTGCTGCTGGCACGCATCGCCGGGCGCCTCGTGATGCTGCTCGCGACGTTCGCCATCTGGATGGCCGCGGCGGCGATCTGCTCGGCAGTCATCGGCCAGGGCGGCGACGGCCCGCTGTTCGTGCATGGCCTCGCGATGCTCGAGAACATGGTGCTGGTGCTGGTGATCGCCGCGCTATCCAGCGTGGTGCTGGGCCCCGTGGCGTCCGGCGTGGTTGCCGCCTTTGCCTATGTGTCGTTCCTGTCGCTGGGCAACCTGATGGCCGCCACCAACGCCGATGCCATCGGCACGGCGTGGAGCGGACTGATCACCACGCTCTACCTGACGTTCCCGCGCGCCATCACCTCGCCGATGCTCAGCGAGATGCAGGCGCGCGGCGCGGCCGGGGTGGCCGGGGCCCAGCTGGAGATCAACCTGAACGTGGTGGTGGTGCCGGCCTCATCCTGGCTGTCGGTGCTGTGGACGCTGGCGTGGTGCGCGGCGCTTGCCGCCATCGCGGCTGCGGCATTCCGCCGCCGCGCGCTGTCCTAGCGCCGCGGGAGCGTCGACGCGAACGTGATGCCCGCGGCAACCGAGATGTCCCCCATCGATCGGCGGCCGTCCGACACGAGCACGCGTCGCCTGCTCGCGAAATAGGCAACTGTGTGCGCGGCCTTCGCCCTTCACCGGGTGATCTCCATCATCGGTGGTGGCTTCAGGGGGACGAGCGGCGCCACGAGGCCGCCGTTGCCGGCGGGGCAGCGGCCGACGCACCTGCGACCAGGCCGACGGCGATGGTGGCGAGGGCCCTCAGGTGGCGCGCATGGGGGCCTCCCGGGGATGGAGAACGGGGATCCCGGTGGAGCTCACGCCGGTACTGCGCTGCCTACGACGCGGCCAGGGCCTCGCGATCCACCCGGCCATAGGTGGTGTTGCGCTCCACCGGCACGCGCCCGCCACCCGTGATGAGGCCCTGGATGCGCTCCTGCGTGAGCCCAAGCGGGGTCTGCACGGTCGTGGCGTGCGCCACCCGCTCCTCCACGAGGGTGCCCGACAGGTCGTCGAGTCCGTAGCGCAGGCCCTCCTGCGTGATGTCCTCCTCGAGCATCACCCAGTGACCCTTGATGTGCGGGACGTTGTCGAGCACAAGGCGCGACAGGGCGATGGTGCGCAACTTCTCGTCGCGCGATGGGCCGGGCAGGTACGAGAAGTCGGTGTTGCCGGGCAGGAACGGCAGCGGGATGAACGCCTGGAACCGGGCGGGGCTGCCCGCCTCGATGCTCTGGTCCTGCAGGCCGCGCAGCTGGACGAGGTGGTCCACCTTTTCCCCGGGCGTCTCGAAGTGGCCGAACAGCATGGTGGCGTTGGTGGGCAGGCCCAGGGAGTGGGCGTCGCGGTGCACCTCGAGCCACTGCTCTGCGGGCAGCTTGCGGTCGGCGATGATCTTGCGCACGCGCGGGCTGAACACCTCTGCCCCGCCCCCCGGCATGCTGTCGTGCCCGGCCGCGATGAGGCGCTCGAGGGCCTGCCGCGGGGTGACGCGGGCCATGCGCGCAACGAACTCCACCTCCACGGCCGTGAGGGCGGTCAGCGACACGTGGGGCAGGGCGGCCTTGAGCTCGCGGAAGAGATCCTCGTAGTACTCGAGGGTGTACTCCTTGGTCATGCCGCCGACGATGTGCACCTCGGTGATTCCGGTGTCGGAGATCTGCTGGGCGCGGTCCACCAGCTGGTCCACCGAATAGGCGTAGGCGCGCGGGTCGTGGTCGGTCCACACCGCGAACGCGCAGAACCCGCAGCCCACTACGCAGATGTTCGTGGGGTTGAGGTACCCGTTGACGTTGTAGGTGACGGTGTCACCGTGCATGCGCAGGGCAACGGCCTCGGCCGCGGCGCCCAGGTCCTCGAGGGGTGCCTGCTCGTAGAGGGCCACGGCGTCGTCTGCGGAGATGCGCTCGCCGTCGGCGGCGCGCGAGAGGATGTCGTCGATCATGGTGATCATGGTAGCGCCGCCCGTCGGCATCCCGGCCGGGTACGTACGCCCTTCGTGCGGCCCCGTGGCGCCGCTACCGTCCCCTGCATGAGCGCACCGGCACTCAAGGAATGGGCAGTGGTCATCGCGGCCATGCTCGACGGCGACCAGCTGGTGATGCTGCGCAAGGGCGGAATCGGCGAGAAGCACTTCGACGTGCCGCACCGGCGGTTCCTGCTGCTGCCCACGCACGTCCACCAGCGGCCCGAGCTGCTCCAGCCGGCGGCGCGCAATGCCCACCCCGACCTGCTGGCCATTGCCGAGGAGCCGGACGAGGTCGCCCTCGCGGCATGGTGCGACGTGGCCGACGTGCACGAGGTGCGCGAGCAGGCGGAACTCGATGCACTCTCCCCCTTCCACGTGCTCGGCCCCGACTACGCCGCGTCGCGCCTGAAGTGGCGGCCGCGGCACCCGCTGATGGCCATCGTGGCCCGCGTGCACCGGATCGCACCCCCACTTCGCCTGAATGTGACCCCCGACATGCGGGGGTGCCGCAGCTGGATCGACGTGCACCCCGGCCTGCCGGGGGCCGATCCGGTGCTGGACGACGCGACGTTCGACGACCGGCGTCGGCAGCTGGTCCGCGCCCTCGAGCGGGCTCGTCGGCAGGCGCCCGCCGGGGCCCGCGCTCTGGGCTAGCCTGCGGCCATGTCCTACGCGCAGGAATTCGATGCCGTCCTGGCCGAACTGGCCCCCGACTGGGCCTCGCTCGAGTGCTACCTCACCGTGGACGACCCCCTGCGGCTGTCGGAGGCCCGCGTGGCCCTGGCCCGCGCGAACGGACGCCCGAGCCACGACGACGGTGACCACGACTTCGCCATCACGGTGGCCAGCACGCGCGGGCGGGGGGCGCACCCCGGAGTGGTGCGCTCTGCGCTGCGCACCCTCGACGACCGGGGCGTGACGGGCCGCATCTGGATGGGCGCCGCCTACGACTCGCTGCGCCCCGCCCCCGCCCACAGGTACGGCCCGTAGCGGTGTACCGGGACGAGGACGACCTGCAGCTCCTGGCCGAGGTCGCCGGGGTGCTCGACCAGGTGGTGATGGACGCCGGGCTGTCGTCGGGCTCGTACCTGTTGCTGCGGTCGCTGGCCTCCGAGGCCGACGGCAAGTCGCTCACCGCCCTCGCCGGCGAGTTCCAGGCCGATCCCGACGACATCGCGGCGGCGGCGAAGTCGCTGTCCACGGCCGGACTGGTGGACGTGGAGGGCGCGGGCGTGGTGGCCACCGCGGTGGGCCGGCAGGCCATCGAGGAGATCGACGCCCGCGGTAACGCGGCCATCCGCGACTACGTGCTCGAGCGCCCGCACTCCGCCACGGTGTACGGGCTGGTGGCATCGATGCAGGCCGGGCGCTTCACCGTGGAGGACCTCATCGCCTTCCTGCTCGAGCCCGATGAGGACGACGAGGTCGACGGGGGCGCTCCGGCGGGCTGAGGGCGTCGGGGGGCGCGCGTAGTGTCGCGGTCCATGCGTTATCGCGAGATACCGGGCACCGGCATCCGGGTGTCCGAGGTGGGATTCGGCGCCGAGCCCCTGGGGGCGGGCTGGTGGGGCGACGACGGCGACGACGAGGCCGTGCGCCTGGTGCACGCCGCGGTGGACGCCGGGATCACCCTGTTCGACGTCGCCGATCGCGATGGCGACGGGCGCGCCCAGCAGGTGCTGGGACGGGCGCTCAGGGATCGCCGCGACCGGGTGGTCATCGCCACGCGCGTGGGCTACGCATGGGACGGCGCCGAGCCACGCAGGCCGGGACGCCCCATGCCGCAGGACTTCCGCCCCCACGCCATCGCGCGCGCCGTCCGGGCCAGCGCGGAGCGCCTGGGCGGCAGCATCGACATCTGCGAGTTGCATCACCCCCCGCGCGCAGCCCTGGCCGACGACGCCCTCGCCATCGAGATGGCGCGCCTGGTGGAGGAGGGCACCGTGCGGGCCTTCGGTGCCTGCATACCGGACGGTGCCCGCCCCGGGCAGGGACGCAGGCTCATCCGCCAGGGCCGGTTCCCCGTGCTCGACGTGGAGCTGGGCATGCTGGGCCACGACCCGGGTGCGGAGCTGGCGGGCCTGGCGCATGCAGCCGGCTCGTGCGTGATCGCCCGTGCGGCGCTGGGGCACGGCCTCCTCGAAGGCAAGTACACCCCGCAGACCACGTTCCCCCGGGGCGACCCGCGCGCCGACCTGGGCCCGGAGTGGTTGTCCGAGGGCCTGCGCCGGGTGGGGCAGCTGGGGTTCCTGCATGCCGCGGGCAGGCCCTGGAGCCTGGCGCAGGCAGCCATCGCATGGGTGCTCGCGCGCCCCGGCGTGGCCTCGGTCGTGGTGCCGGTGCACGGCGAGGAGCAACTGCGCGAGTTCGCGGGAGCATCAGGCATGCCCGCACTGGCCGACGACGACCTCGCGCGCATCGAGGCCCTGATCGAGGGCGACTTCGCGCCCCTTCCGGGGCCCGGCGCCGACCCCGACGCCGGGCCCCACTCCGACGCGCCGCAGGAGCCCGTCAGCGCAGTGGCGTGATGTGCGCGGCGGCCATCTCGTCGGCCGCCTCCGCGATGCCCGGCATCCCCTCCCCGAGGACACCACCGAGGGATGTGCCCAGACCGGCCTCGGCCGCCGCCTGTTCCACGGCCACCAGGGCCGACAGCAACCCGGCGTCGAGCTCCTGCTGGCGGGCCACCAGCGGCTCGGTGATCGCCGCGAAGGTGGCATAGGCGGAATGCGCACGCCCCTGGACCAGGACGGCCGCATCGATCCCCACGAGCGATGCCTCGATGCGCTCGGGGGCCTCCCGCCACGCGGCCAGGTCGTCCGCCGCGTCGGCCGCGCGCCCGAGGGCCTGCACCGCCGAGGGCAGCTCCCCGGCCACCGCGGCCAGCGCGTCGACGCACGGCCGCACGGCGCGGAGCGCCCCCGCATCCACCATCTCGTCCACCAGCTCGGCGGCCACCAGGGCCTGCGCCACGTCGTGCACGCGCGCCCGCTCCTCCACCGGGCGCAGCTGGTCATCCAGGCACAGGAACCCCGGGCCGTCGAACGCCACCATCCAGGCGCGCCCCCCGGTGCCGGGCCGCACGGCCCGGAGGCCGGCCATGGCGCGACCGGCGATCGCCTGCGCGGCGTCGCGCGCGGCGACCATCTCCGACTGCAGTCGATCCACGTCGAGAGGGCCGCTCATGCGTTCCCCGTGGATGCCCGGGCGTACACTCGCGCACCATGCGAGACACCGCGCAGGCCGGCCCCGCGGCCCTGAGCGCCGCAACGCTGGCCGAGCACCTGCCGCACGCCCTGGCACGCCGGGAGCGCGTGGAACTGCGGCCATCGGGCCGTGATGCCGGCGTGCTGGTCGTGCTGTTCGACGTGGGGCGGGAATGCCACGTGGTGCTGACCAAGCGCTCCGATACCGTGGCCCATCACAAGGGCGAGGTGTCGCTGCCGGGCGGCAAGTTCGAGCACGGCGACGATGGCCTGCTGGGCACCGCACTGCGCGAGACCCACGAGGAGATCGCCATCCCCCCCAGCGCGCTCGCCGTGCTGGGCCCCCTCGACGACGTCCACACGATGGCGAGCGGGTTCACCGTGAGCCCCTGGGTGGCGCACCACGCCGGCGGCCGGCCGCGGATGACGCCCGAGGACTCCGAGATCGCGCGCATCATGGAGGTGCCCCTGGCCGACGTGCTGGCCGCCGACCGGCGCATCCCCGAACCGCCCGACCTGCGCAGCCTGCGGTACCCGCTGGACGGCGAGGACGTCTGGGGCCTCACGGCACGGATCCTTCGCACCTTCTCGGCAGTCGTGCACGGGATCGCCGCGGGCGGCGGACCCGGCTAGTCGCGGCCGCGGCCGCGAAGCTCGAGCGGCGGGCGCGGCGGGAGGTCGGCCACGTCGTGCGGTCCCCCGGCGCCCTCCACGGCCAGGCGCTCCAGGCGCGCGATCTGGGCGTCCATCTCGCCGCGGCGCGGGTGCTCCGGGGGCAGGGCATCGCGGTAGGCCACCACGCGATCGCGTATCTGCAGCGCGAAATGCGGAGTCGCGGCCCCCACGAGGCGGGCGAGTTCATCGTCGGACGGCACGCCGTAGTCATGCTCGAGCACGCTCATTGGGTCATCGTACAAGGGATCGCCCCTGCCCTCGGCAACCGGCGCGCTCGTCACCTCGGGGCGTGCGCCCCGCCGTGCCACGTTCGCGTGGATGCAGGGCCGGTGGCGCATGACATCGCTGGGCAACGTCAACCCGCCGGGCTGACCGCCCCGAACGGCGGCCCGCCCTCGGCGGGCCCCCACTGGCCCCGGCGCGCGTCCATGGCCTGCCGCTCGAGGCTCGCGAACATGTCCCTGTGCAGGGTGTTCGGCGCGAAGGGGTACTGCCGGGCCATGCCCATGCGCACCAATTGGGCGTTGACCATCACCTCGCCCACGTACACGTACGCCAGCAGGCGCCCGTAGGCATCCCGCTGCTCGGCATCGGTTTCCAGGCGCACCGTGCGCCCCTGCACCAGGGCCCGGTTGGCGGCCGATGCACGCGCGGCAAAGCGCTCCACGGGGCGGCGCGGGTGGTGAAGCTCAGGCGTGTCGATGCCCAGGTACCGCACCGTGCCGACCCCCGCCACCACGATGGTGTCGCCGTCCACCACGGATTGCACCCGGCCGGTCCGCGAGGAGGACTCGGGGGTAAACCCGCAACCGAGTGCGCCAAGTGTGCCGATCATCGCTCCACATGCGACAATCCGGGCCCCCGTGACACGTCGTCGGACCCCCGTCTGGGCTAGCATCCGCGCGGCGCCGCAGTCGAAGGAGAGGCCGGTTGGGCCAGAGGGACGACGACAAGCTGGTGCGGCAGCTCTCGCTGGTCGCATTCCTGATGGCCCAGCAGCGGCCAGTGACCGCCGAGGAGATCCACGAGGCCGTGGAGGGCTACGGCGGCATGAGCGAGCAGGCGTTCCTGCGGCGCTTCTACTCGGACCGGTCCGAACTCGAGGGCGTGGGCCTGAAGCTGGCGGTGGAGCGGCCCAGCGACGACCCCTTCCAGGGCGACCTCTACGCCATGCCGCCCGAGAACTACTACCTCCCCCCCATCGAGTTCGACGAGGCCGAGCTCAGCGCCCTGCACACCAGCCTGTACCTGCTG
Source organism: uncultured Bifidobacterium sp. (assembly GCA_964514615.1). Classification (GTDB taxonomy): domain Bacteria; phylum Actinomycetota; class Thermoleophilia; order Miltoncostaeales; family Miltoncostaeaceae; genus SYFI01. The sequence goes on from CAZEUE010000048.1 coordinate 11,486, forward strand.
GAGGGCCAGTTCGCCTACGCCGAGCCCCTGCGGCTGGCGCTCCAGCACCTCACGCTGGGGCGCCCGAGCCCGCTCGACGACCACGCCGCCCGCACGGTCAACGTGAACCTGCTGGGCAGCCGCCACACCGCCGAGGTGTCGAGCCACCTCATCAAGATCGAGTCGGCCATCAGCCGCCGCAAGACGATCCGCTTCCGGTACTACTCGATCGGCCGCGACGACCACGGGGACCGCGAGGTGGACCCCTACAGCCTGCTGTACATGGCGGGCAA
>CAZEUE010000049.1:0-11408 GCA_964514615.1 uncultured Bifidobacterium sp.
GCGGGAAGTGCGCGGGGAGCCAGTCGAGGATCACGCCGATGCCACGGGCGTGGAAGCAGTCGATGAGGAACCGCAGGTCGTCGGGCGTGCCCTGCGCGGGCGCGGGCGCGAAGTAGGACGTCACCTGGTAGCCCCACGACCCCGCGAACGGATGCGCCATCACGGGCATCATCTCGACGTGCGTGAACCCCAGGTCGGCCACGTGGTCCACCAGCTCACCCGCCAGCTCACGATAGGTGAGGGGCCGGTCGCCCTCGCCGGGCACGCGGCGCCACGACGGCAGGTGCACCTCGTAGATCGACATCGGCTCGGCCCACGGCGTGCGGGCCGCGCGCAGGGCCATCCACCCGGCATCCGCCCACTCGTGCCGTGAGGCATCGACCTCGGACGCCGTGCCGGGAAGGGGCTCTGCGCGGCGCGCCATGGGGTCGGCGCGCAGGCGCAGCGCGCCGTCACGCCCCCGCACCTCGAACTTGTAGCGCGCGCCCGGCGCGACACCCGGCACGAAGATCTCCCAGATTCCCGACGCGCCGAGCGACCGCAGCTGGTGCACGCGGCCATCCCAGCCGTTGAAGTCGCCCACCACGCTCACCGACCGCGCGCTGGGGGCCCAGATGGCGAACGCCACGCCCCGCACGCCGTCGAGCTCGCGCACGTTGGCGCCCAGGCGGCGCCATGACTCGCGGTGCGCGCCCTCGAGCGACAGGTGCAGGTCGAGCGGCCCGAGGCTGGGCAGGAACGCGTAGGGGTCGTGGCGCTCGTCGCGGGACCCCCCGGGCCAGGTGATGCGCAGCCGGTAGCGCGGCGGGCGCAGCCCCGTGACCCGGCCCTCGAACACATCGCCGTCATGGCGTCGTGGCAGGGGGGTGCACGCCCCGTCGTCGTCCACCACTTCCACGGCCTCGGCACCCGGCACCAGCGCCCGCACCACGTGCCCGCCCCTGGGCAGCGGATGGGCCCCCAGCACTGCGTGCGGATCGGATGCCTCGCAGGCGGCCACGCCGCGCACGCCGGGGGCGTTCATGCGGCGGCCAGCACGCCGGCCAGGCCCTCGGCCGGGATGCCCACCCACTCGGGGCGGTACGCCAACTCGTAGCGCAGCTCGTATACCAGCTTCTCGATGGAGTACAGGCCGAGGAGCGCCTCGACGCCGCGGTCGCCCACCGGCAGCAGGGCCGGATCCACCGCCGTGAAGTATCCGTCGAGGGCCGCGGCGCGCACCGCCGACGCGACCTCGTCGGGCACCTCCCGCCCCATCGCCCGGGTGACCGAGCACGCGTAGCCGATCGACCCGAGCAGCCCCGCGAGATCACGCAGGGGCGACCGGTGGTGGCGGCGGTCGCGCACGGTGCGCATGGGCTCGCCCTCGAAGTCGATGATCCACCATGCGCCGGCGGGATCGATGATGGCCTGGCCCAGGTGCATGTCACCGTGCACCCGCACGGCCATGCCCAGGTCGTCCACCGCCGCACGCTCCGCGACGAGCGCGCGCAGGTCGGCCTCGCACCCGCGCAGGGGCGCCAGGCGCTCGTCGTCGCCGTGCGCGGCGAACATGCCGCGCAGGTCCTCGTCGATCGTCGCGACCACGATCTCCATCTCGATGGGATCCTTGCGGATGGGCGCGAACACCGGGTCGGAGGGATCGGAGCCCAGCACGGCGTGCATGCGACCGAGGGCCGCCCCGAGGCCGGACATCTCGCCCGTGATCGACCCGTGCGCACCACGCAGCAGCGCGAGCACCCGCGTCCAGCCGTCCGTGGCACCGGGGATGAACTCCTGCGTGATGCCCAGGGTCGCGTCGAGGGTGCCCGACTGCAGGGCGTACCACCCGCGGAGGGGGGGGACCGACCCGAATCCGTGCCGTGACAGGAAGCCGATCATCTCGAGCTCGGGGCTGGTGCCGGGCGTGAGGCGCCGGTAGGCCTTGAGCAGCAGGCGGTCGTCGAGGACGATCGACGAATGCGTCTGGTGGCCCGGCATGAGGCGCGTGGCCGTGGCCGGGGGGGCCCCGGGGCTGCCCGCCGTGTCCACCACCACCACGCCACCGGTGCCCTCCGCGCGACCGGCCTCCTGCGCGAAGCGCGCGAAGGCCGGGCCCGCGTGCGGGTGCACGAGGGCGTCGCCAAGCGCGAGGTCGCCGAACACGGCGACCGGCTCCGCCACGTCGCGCGCATCGCCCAGCACGAGCGGCACCTGGTAGTGCTCCCGGGTGCCGGCCGGCAGCGTGGCCACCACGATGGCCACCGCGAGGTCGTCGCGCCCGGGGACGGGCACCACCACGGGCACCTCCACGCGCGGCACCCCGTGCCCGCTGGCCGCGAACCACCTGTGGCGGGTGAGCCACTCCGCGAGGGCCTGCCCGGGGACCCGCCCTATGGCCTCCTCAGCCCGCACGCCCACCCGACGTGGCCCCGGCGGCCCACTCCGGGGTGTCCGCGCCCTCCGCGAGCAGGAACCAGAAGAACCCGCGGGGAGCCAGCGTGAGCAGGTAGGGCAGCTCGCCGATGCCGGGAAACCGCACCGCGCCCATCATCTCCACCGGCGTGCGGTCGCGATACGGGCGGAGGTCGAGCTCCACGGGCTGGGCCGAGCGCGAGAGGTTGTGCACGCACAGCGCGATGTCGTCCTCGTGCTCGCGCACCACCGCGAACACGGCGGGGTTGTCGGTGTGCAGCGGCTCGCACGAGCCCAGGCCGAACACGGGGTGGGCCTTGCGGAGCTCGATGAAACGGTGGAGCCAGCGCAGCAGCGACGTGGGGGTGCGCAACTGGGCCTCCACGTTGACCGCCTGGTAGCCGTAGACCGGATCCATGAGCGGCGCGCAGTACAGCTGCGCGAAGTCCGCGCGCGAGAACCCGCTGTTGCGGTCGCCGGTCCACTGCATGGGCGTGCGCACCCCGTCGCGGTCTCCCAGGTATACGTTGTCGCCCATGCCGATCTCATCGCCGTAGTAGAGCACGGGGCTGCCGGGCAGCGAGAACAGCAACGCGTGCATGAGCTCCATCTCGTCCCGGCCGTTGTCGAGCAGGGGCGCCAGGCGGCGGCGGATGCCGAGGTTCAGCTTCATCCGCGGATCACGCGCGTACTCGGCATACATGTAGTCGCGCTCGTCGTCGGTGACCATCTCGAGGGTGAGCTCGTCATGGTTGCGCAGGAACAGGCCCCACTGGCACGAGTCGGGGATGCGCGGGGTGCGCTCGAGGATCTCGTAGATGGGCGCGGCCTCCTCGCGCCGGGCGGCCATGAACATGCGGGGCATGATGGGGAAGTGGAACGCCATGTGGCACTCGTCCCCGTCACCGAAGTACTGCACGACGTCCTCGGGCCACTGGTTGGCCTCGGCCAGGAGCACCCGGTCGGCGTACTCGGCATCGACGGTGCGGCGCACCCCGCGCAGGAACGCGTGGGTCTCGGGGAGGTTCTCGCAGTCGGTGCCGTCGCGCTCGAAGAGGTACGGCACGGCATCCAGCCGGAAGCCGTCGAGCCCCATGTCGAGCCAGAAGCGGATGACGTCGAGCATGGCCTCGCGCACCATGGGGTTGCCGTAGTTCAGGTCGGGCTGGTGGGAGAAGAACCGGTGCCAGTAGTAGGCCCGCGCCACGGGGTCCCAGGTCCAGTTCGACGCCTCGGTGTCCACGAAGATCACGCGCGCATCGGCGTAGCGCTCGGTGGTGTCCGACCACACGTAGAACTCGCGCTCGGGCGAACCGGGGGCGGCGGCGCGCGCGCGCTGGAACCACGGGTGGTCGGACGACGTGTGGTTCATCACGAGGTCGGCGATCACCCTGATGCCGCGCTCGTGCGCGCTGCCGATGAGGTGCGCGAACTCCTCGAGGGTCCCGTAGTCGTCGTGCACGGCGTAGAAGTCGGAGATGTCGTACCCGCCGTCGCGCAACGGCGAGCGATACATCGGAAGCAGCCAGATGCAGTCGATGCCGAGCCACTCGAGGTAGTCGAGCTTCTCCACCAGGCCCACGAGGTCGCCGGATCCGTCGCCGTTGCCGTCGTGGAACCCGCGCAGGTGGATCTCGTAGAACACGGCGTGCTTGAACCACAGCGGGTCGCCGGCCAGCCAGCGACTCGGGGCCACCGGGCGCGCGTGCGCGGTTGCCCCCTCGGGGCCGGCGGTCATGACCCGCCCAGCAGCATCACGTGCGCCGGGCCGTCGGCGGGGTCGAGGCGAACGTAGTTGCCGCCCGGATGCCACGGGTACTGCCGGCCGTCGAGCAGGTCGGTGGCGATGTGCCCGCCCTCCGCGCCCGCGAGGTCGTGCGGCCAATCCACCAGGCCCTCGTGGGCGTGGTGCGGGTCGAGGTTCACCACCACCACCACCCGGCTGCCCGCCCACGTGCGCGCGTAGGCGATGAGGCTGTCGTTGCGGGTGTCGAGGAACCGGACGTTCCCCCACTGCTGCAGCGCCGGGCAGTCCCGGCGGATGGCGTTGAGGCGCGAGACCAGCGGCAGCAGCGGGCCGTCGAGCGACCGCTCCCGCACCGCGTACTTCTCGCTGTCGAGGTACTCCTCCGACCCGGGGCGGGCGGCCTCGGCCTCGCACCACTCGAATCCCGAGTACATGCCCCACGACGGCGAGAGCGTGGCGGCCAGCACCGCCCGTGCCGCGAAGGCCGGCGGGCCGCCGTCCTGCAGCTCGGCCGTGAGGATGTCGGGGGTGTTCACGAAGAAGTTGGGCCGGAAGTACTCGGGCAGGTCACCCGCCAGGAGCTCGCCCACGTAGGCCTCCAACTGCCAGCGCGTGCTCTTCCACGTGAAGTACGTGTACGACTGCTGGAAGCCCGCCTTGGCGAGTTCCTCCATCACCACCCGGCGGGTGAACGCCTCGCTCAGGAACACCACCTCGGGCTCCGCCGAACGCACGCTGCCGATGAGCCACTCCCAGAAGCCGATGGGCTTGGTGTGGGGGTTGTCCACCCGGAACACCCGCACGCCCATCCCCACCCAGTGCATGACGACCTTGTGGATGGCCCTCCAGAGGGCCTTCCAGTCGGGCGAGTCGAAGTCGAGGTTGTAGATGTCCTGGTAGCGCTTGGGCGGGTTCTCGGCGTATGCGATGGTGCCGTCGGGCCGTCGGCGGAACCATTCGGGGTGCTTGCGCACCCACGGATGGTCGGGCGAGCACTGGAGCGCCAGGTCGAGGGCGATCGCGATGCCCGCCTCGCGGGCATCGGCCACCAGGGCGGCGAACTCCTCGGCGGTGCCGAGGTCGGGGTGGATCGCCATGTGCCCGCCCTCGGACGACCCGATGGCCCAGGGGCTGCCGGGGTCGTCCGGCTCGGCCACGGGCGAGTTGCCCCGGCCCTTGCGATGCGTGACCCCGATGGGATGGATGGGCGGCAGGTACAGCACGTCGAAGCCCGCGGCGGCGAACGCCGGGAGTGCCTCGCGCACGCCGGCGAAACCACCCCATGACCGCGGAAAGAGCTCGTACCACGACCCGAATCGGGCGAGCACGGGATCGACGGCGATGGTGCCCTCGGGGCCCTGCACCTCTCCGGAGCGCGGACAGTGGCGGGACGCCGCTGCCACCACGCGGTCATCGAGCAGCGCGTGCGGCGGGGCCCCGGCCGCGACCGCCGAGACGGCGTCGGCGATGAGCGCGCCGCCGTCATCGCGGGCGCGTCGCGCAGCAGCGCGGAAGAACGCAACCCCCTCCGACAACTCGCCCGAGAGGTCATCCTGGCCGGCCGCCACCTTGCGGCGCACCTCATCGGCCCAGGTGGCGACCGGGTCGACCCACGCCACCACGCGCACCGCCCAGGGCCCAGGCGCATCGACCTCGAACACGCCCGACCACCGGGCGCCCCCCTCGTGCAGGTCGTCCGGGCGCATGGGCGCCTCGGCCCACCGCCGCGTGCCCGGCGCGCGGTACTGCAGCGCGGCGCGCAGGTGGTCGTGCCCGTCGCGCACCACCTGCGCGCTCACGGTGACGGCGTCGCCCACGCACCGGCGCGCCGGGTAGCGTCCGCAGTCCACCCGCGGGGCGGGCGACGAGATGAGGATGCGCGGCGGAGGCGGATCCGGGATAGCAGGGCGAGGCGCCATCGCCTGCGCGATGCTAGGACCCGATGGTGCCCCTCGCCGCGCGTGAGTCAGGAGTGCAACTCCACGTGTCGTCCCTGCCGGACGGGCGCATTGGCCCCTCGTCCCGGCGCTTCGTGCGGTGGCTCGAGGCCGCGGGGCAGTCGTGGTGGCAGGTGAACCCCGTGGGCCCGCCCGGACGCGATGGATCGCCCTACGGATCGACGTCCACGTTCGCGGGGTGGCCCGGCCTGCTGGGCGGCCGGGCGCGACGGGTGTCGGCCGGGGCGATCGACGACTTCATCGCGCGCAACCCGCAGTGGGCTCCGGCGCTCATGGCCCGCGAGGGACGCCGGGCCATCGGCGACCAGGTGCGGTTCGATCGCGCGTGGGCCGCACTGCGGAGCGATGCGCACGACCATGGGGTGCGGCTGATCGGCGACGTGCCCTTCGGGGTGGCGCTTCACGGGCATGATCGCGCAGCCCACCCCGGGCTGTTCCGGCCGGGCCTGCAGGGCGGGGTGCCGCCCGACGCCTTCTCGGCGCGGGGGCAGCTGTGGGGCACGGCCGTCTACGACTGGCGGCGCCACCGCGCCGAGGGCTTCGCATGGTGGACCGCGCGCCTCGGCCGGGCGGCCCGGCTGTTCGACCTCGTGCGGCTCGATCACTTCCGCGGCTTCGTGGCGGCATGGGCGGTGGGCGAGCACGCCGGCGATGCACGCACGGGGCGCTGGCTGCCGGGCCCGGGAAGGGCGCCCTTCGATGCCGCGGCGGCGGCCGGGGCGATGCCCCCGGCGATCGCCGAGGATCTCGGCGTCATCACCCCGCCGGTGCGGGCACTGCGGCAAGCCCTGGGGCTGCCCGGCATGCGCGTGATGCAGTTCGGGCTGGGGCGCCCCGGACGCCCGGGCCCGCATCACCCGCGCGCCTGGCCGACCGACGTCGTGGGCTACATCGGCACCCACGACAACGACACGGCCATGGGCTGGTGGCGGTCACTCGACCCGACCGCGCGCGCGCGGCTGGCGTGGCTGGACGGGCCGGACGTCCACTGGAAGCTCATCGACCTGCTCGCGCGCTCGGCAGCGCGCCTGGTGATCGTGCAGGCCCAGGACATCATGGGCCTGGGCAGCGACGCCCGCATGAACGACCCCGCCCGGAGCACCGGCCAGTGGCGATTCCGGCTGCCGGCCGGGGCGCCCGGCGCGCGCGCCGCGCGCGAGCTGCGGGCGATCACCCGCGATGCGGATCGGCTGCCGGGTACGAGCCCAGCGACGTGACGTGCGCGATGCCGCCCTCCTCGATGGCCTCGAGCGCCGCCCGCAGCGGCAGGTCGCGGTGGCGGTTGCCCTCGGCGTCGATGAAGAACACGTAGCGCCCCAGGCCCGTGCGCGCCGGACGGCTCTCGAGCCGCGTGAGGTTGATCGCGCGCAGCGCGAACTCCTGCAGGATCGACAGCAGGGCGCCCGGGCGGTCCTTCGCGATGGCGCAGATGATCGAGGTCGTCCAGGCGCCGGTGGGGGCCCCGTCGGCCTCGTCGGTGCCGACGATCGCGAAGCGCGTCCGGTTGTCGGCGGCATCCATGATGTCCTCGGCCAGGATGTCGCCGCCGTAGATCTGCGCCGCGCGTCGGTTGCCCACCGCGGCCACCCCGGCGTCGTGCTCCACCGCCGCGCGCACGGCGTCGGCCGTGGACAGCGCGGGCTCCACGGCGGCGTCGGGCAGCATGGCCGCCAGCCACCTGCCGCACTGCGCGGTGGCCTGCGGATGGCTGACCACGCGGGTCACCCCCGCGAGCGACGACCCCGGCGCGCCGATGAGGTGATGGTGGATGGGGTGGATGACCTCGCCGCGGATCACCACGCGGCCCTCATGCGCGATGAGCTGGTCGAGCGTCTGGCTGACCCCGCCCTCGATGGCGTTCTCGATGGGCACGAGCGCCTCGCGCACCTCGCCCGCCGCCACGGCCGCGAAGCACGCGGGGATGCTGGCGTACGCGCGCTCGCGCGATGCCTGGTCAGCGCCGATCCACGCGATGAGGGCCTCTTCCGAGAACGTTCCGGGCGGGCCCAGGTATCCGATGGTCCCGCTCACCGGGCCCCCTCTAGAACACGATCTTGACGGGGTACTCAGCCCGGTTGTTGTCGGTCTTCTGCTCGCCGGGCACCGGCACCACCTCCACCTTCAGCACCGAGGCCTCCCCGAACGTGGGGCTCTTGGGGCCCGGCAGGGTGACCGACTGCTGCTCGCCCGGCTGGATGGAGGTGATCTCCTTCTCCACGGACTGGGCATCGCCGGGCGATGCGTCGCTGGCGAACGTGGCCCGCACCAGCACGTTGCTCTCGGGCGACTCGCCGGAGTTCTCGATCGTCACCTTCCACTCCAGTTGGTCGGACGCCTGGATCTCGGTGTCCGTGCCCGCCTGCAGGTCCACGCCCTGGGGCAGCGCCTGCACCGACACCAGGCCGGTGCCGCGCACGACCCCCGTGGTGCCGGTGCCCGTGGCGTCGGCCGTGCCGGTGCGCTGGAGCGCGGGGATGAGCTGCGCGGCGCCCGTGGGCGATGCCTGGTCGGCGCGCACGCCCGACAGGAAGAACTGCCGGTCCGGCACCTGCACGCCCGTGATGCCCTCATTCGCCAGCGTGCGCTTGGACGGGCCCACGAAGGAGTCCTGGTAGATGACGTCGCTCGCCAGGAACCGCTGCATGGCGCTGGCCAGCGTGGCCGACGCAAACGCGCGGTTCTGCGAGTCGATGACCGACGGCAGCGAGTCGGCAAGCGCCCTCAGGCCCGTCACGCGGTACTGCAGCGCGGTGATGAGGCTCTGGTTCGGCGCGGACAGCGAGTCGGGTGCCGACAGCGCCTCGGCCTGCCCCACCAGTGCCTGCGCCCCGCCGGCCAGCTCTCGCACCTTCACCTGCAGCGCGGGGGCCTCGGCGCCGTCGCGGTTGGCCAGGATCTCCTGCAGTGCGTCCGATTCCTTGCCGGACGCCGTGACGATGGTGGTGACATCGCCCATGTACGACCGGTACGAGTCCTCGAGGGCGCTGCGCTGGCACCCGCGCACCACCAGCACCAGGACCACGATGAGGATGATCGCCCCGCCCACCGCCATGGCGATACGGGCGGCGGGCGACTGCATTCCGCCCCCGGCGCCGCGCGATCCGCGGGACGAGCCGCCACCTGAGCCGCGGGACGATCCGCGCCCCTTGCCACCACCGCCACCACCGGAGCCACGGCCCCGCCCGCGGCCACCACCGCCCGATCCGCGGGACGACCCGCGGCCGCGCGGATTGGGGCCCTCTGCGGGCGGAAGGGGACCGGAGACGCCAGTGGGCTGGTCGTCGTACCCGTAGTCCCTGCCTGTCTCGTCTACATCCACAGTGGGGAAGCTCCCGATGGGCGAGGGGGGACTCGAACCCCCACGTTCTTTCGAACACTGGCACCTGAAGCCAGCGCGTCTACCAATTCCGCCACCCGCCCGGGATCGGCCGTAAGGCGCGGGAACACTAGCGCACCCGCGTCGCCCGGATTCCGGGCGGGTGAAGTCTACGATCGGCTGTCCGTTCGGCATGCCCACCGCGGATTCCTTCGCAGGAATCACCGGCCGCCAGTGGAAGGCCACTTCGCCCCATGCGAATCACCGGATCCACCAATGCTCCCACACGCGCCCAGGCCCGCCCCCGCGTGCTCGGCAGGTACGAGTTGATGGAGGTGATCGGACGGGGAGCCACGTCGCGCGTGTACCGCGCGCTGGACCGCGCCACGGGGCACGAGGTGGCGGTGAAGGAGATCCCGGTGGACCTGGGCCTGGAGAAGCGCGTGGCCGCGGAGATCCGCGCGGCGTCGCGACTGGAGCACCCCGGCGTGGTGCGCATGCTCGACTGGGGGGAGGACGCCGAGTCGCTCTACCTGGTGAGCGAGCTGGTGGATGGGCCCTCGCTGGAGCGCGTGTACGAGGGCGCGCCCCCCGGCGACCGGGCCACCGCCGAGATGGCCGCCGACGTGCTGGAGGCGCTCGACCATGCCCACGCCCGCGGGGTGATCCACCGCGACATCAAGCCGGCCAACATCCTGGTGGACGACCGCGGGCACGCCCGCGTGGCCGACCTGGGCGTGGCACGCCTGTCCGGCGAGACCGGCATGACCCAGACCGGCGGCGTGGTGGGCACCATGGCCTACATGGCCCCCGAGCAGGCCACCGGCGAGCAGGTGACCGGGGCCGCCGACGTGTGGGCCGCGACCCTGGTGCTGTACGAGGGCCTGACGGGCAGGAACCCCCTGCTGGGCGGCAGTCCCGCCGACACCGCGCGGCGTGCCGCGCTGGGCGAGATCCCCCCCATCCGCAACCTCAGGCCCGACCTGCCGCCGCGCCTCGCCAAGGCCATCGACGCCGGCCTGGCGCGGCATCCCGATGCCCGGCCCCACGCCGCCCGCCTGGCGCACATCGTGCGGGAGGAGGCCCCGGGCCTGCCGGAGGGGCGCGGGCAGCGGGCCGTGGCCCTGCTGTCGGGCCCCATGCCGCCCATGCTGTCGGGCATCGGCGCCGGCGTGCTTGGCGGCATCATCGCGGAGCGGGGATTGTCGACCGGCAGCCTGGGAACCGCGGGGATCGCCCTGCTCGCGGGGGCCATCGGCGCCTGGCGCGCCCCGCTGGCCGCGGCGGCGCTGGTGCTGCTGGCGGGGGTGGCCATGGCGCCCATGGCACCCGCGCTCACGGGAATCGCCATCGTCGTGGGCCTGCTGCTGGTGCTCACGGGTGCCCGGCACGGACGCCTGGTGCTGCTGCCGGTGCTGGCACCCGTGCTGGCCGCGCTGGGCATGCTGCCGGCCTATGCCCTGCTGGCGGGTTCCATCCGCACCACCGGAGCCCGCATCTGGGCGGCGGTGGCCGGCGTGGTGGCACTGCTCATATGGCAGGTCACCGCGGGCGCCCAGCAACTGGTGTTCACCGGATGGGAGGTGCCGGGGGCGTGGAACGCCCTGCAGGGCGTGCGCTCGCCCCAGGCGGCCGGCGAGGCCCTGTTGCAGCCCATCATCGATCACCCCCAGGCGCTCACGGGCTGCCTGATCATGATCGCCGCCGCGCTCACGTGGCCGCTGGTGGTGGGCGGACGCGACGCCCGGCGCATGCCAGCGGCCGTCATGTGGGCCGCCGCGCTCACCGTGGCGGCGGGGCTGCTGGGCGGCGGGGGCCTCGCGGCCGTCGGCGCCGTGCTGCCCTCGGCTATCCTCGCCATTGCATGGGCGGCCCGGCCCTGGCGCGCGCTCCTGCGCTCCGGCTCCGGCAGGTCCGCCTCTCCCAGCGGAACGGTGGGCTAGATGGCACTCCGCGACATCGAGCAGAAGATCGAGGGCGTGGTCGAGAAGAC
>CAZEUE010000050.1:0-11106 GCA_964514615.1 uncultured Bifidobacterium sp.
GAGAAGTGCGTGGGCTGCTCGCTGTGCGCCGCGGCGTGCCCGGCCGACTGCATCCGCGTGGTGGCCGAGGAGAACACGCCCGACAACCGCGTGTCGGCAGGCGAGCGCTATGCGCGCATCTACGAGATCAACATGGCGCGCTGCATCTTCTGCGGCTACTGCGAGGTGGCGTGCCCGTTCGACGCCATCACGCTGGAGCACAGCTACGAGCTGAGCGAGTACAGCCGCGAGGCACTCATCTACGACAAGGAGACCCTGCTGGAGCCCGCGCCCAAGCAGCCCCCGCTCCACCCCAACGTGCCGGGCGCTCCCCCGCCGGTGGTCCCCTCGTAGTGCCGGTCGACACCCTCACGCCGGGCCGGCCCATGCTGTTCATGGGCGAGGGCTTCCGGGTGCACGCAACCTCTGCCACCACGGGCGGCGGGTTCCTGATCGCCGAGATCGCCTCGCGTCCCGGCGGCGGGCCCGTCCACATGCACGCGCACGAGGCCGCCGAGCAGTACATGTGCCTTGACGGCCGCATCACGGTCATCACCGAGGCCGCCACCACCGAACTCGCGCCGCTTCAGAGCACCACCATCACCCCATGGCTTCCCCACACCTACCGCAACCTGGGCGACTCCCCGGCGCGGCTGCTGTGCACTCTGTCGCCTCCGGACGACATGGAGGCCTTCCTGCGCGAGGTGTGCGAGCCCGTGGACGATCCCGCGGCGCCGCTGCCCCAGGTCACGCGCGAGCAGAGCGACCGGGCCATGGAGGCCGCCGAGCGACACGGGATGAGGGTGTTCCGTGGGTGAGAAGATCACCTTCGCGGTGGCGGCCATCGGCGCGCTGGGCTTCGGCGCGGGCGTGGTGTTCTTCCGCGACGCCTTCCGCGCGGCCGTGAGCCTGATCGGCGCGCTGCTGGCGGTGGCCCTGCTGTTCGTGGCCCTGCTCGCGCCGTTCGTGGCCGTGGTGCAGGTGATCGTGTACGCCGGCGCCATCGTGGTGATGTTCCTGTTCGTCATCGCCTACCTGGGCGAGCGCGGGGAGATCACCTCGGTCGACCGCCTGGACCGCTGGCAGGTGGTGGGCTGGCTGGGGCTGATCGGCCTGGGCGGCCTGGGGGCCATCGCCGTGCTGTCGTCGGCGTTCGGGCCGAGCACGCCGGCGCCCGAGGCCACCGACGTGGGATCGGCGCAGTCGATCGGCGTGGCCATCCTCGATAGCCACATCATCGCGCTGCAGGGCATCGCGGTGATCATGCTCATCGCCACCGTGGGCGCGGTGATCCTGGCCAAGAGCGCGGTGCAGGGCGAGGGCGGCCGGTGAACGTGCCCATCGAGGCATACCTGCTGCTGTCGCTGGGCCTGCTGGTGCTGGGGCTGATCGGCGTGATGCGCCGCCGCAACCCCCTGATGCTGCTGCTCAGCGTGGAGCTGATGCTGAACGCCGGCAACGTTGCGCTGATCGGCTTCTCGCGCATGTGGGACGACCCCTCGGGCCAGGTGTTCGCGCTGGTGGTGATGGTGGTGGCCGCCGCCGAAGTGGTGATCGGCCTTGGGCTGGTGGTGGCCATCTACCGCAGCCGCAGCAACCTCGACGTGGACGAGCTGTCGTCCATGAGGGGCTAGCCGGTGGCCACCGCCCTGTCGTGGATCGTGCTGGTGCTGCCGCTCATCAGCGGCGTGGTGCTGGCCGGCTGGCCCACCGAGCCGCCCAGGGGCGTGACCCGCCTGCTGGGCATCGGCAGCATCCTCGTCGCATTCGCGCTGAGCGTGACGGTGTTCATCGGCATGCTGGGCAACCCGGCGGACGACCGCACGTTCACCTCGAGCGCGTTCCAGTTCATCGACATCGGGTCCACCGCCCTCGATCTCTCGATCCTGGTCGACCCCCTGAGCGTGATGATGATGCTCATCATCACCGGGGTGGGATTCCTCATCCACCTGTACTCGGCCGAGTACATGGAGCACGACCGCGACTACCGCAGGTTCTTCGCCAGCATGAACCTGTTCGTGTTCTCGATGCTGCTGCTGGTGCTGGCCGGCAACTTCTTCTTCCTGATCGTGGGCTGGGCGTTCGTGGGGCTGGCGTCGTACCTGCTGATCGGCTTCTGGTACGAGCGCCCGAGCGCAGTGGCCGCCGCCAAGAAGGCCTTCATCATCAACGTGATCGGCGACGTCGGCCTGGTGCTGGCGGCGTTCCTGATCCTGCGCGAGCTGGGCACGCTCGACTACGGCCAGGCGTTCGCCGAGGCCGGCAGCCTGGGCCAGAACTCGGGCACCGTGCTGGCCATCTGCCTGCTGCTGCTGGTGGGCGCCGCCGCCAAGAGCGCCCAGGTGCCGCTGCACACGTGGCTGCCCGACGCCATGGAGGGCCCTACCCCGGTGAGCGCGCTGATCCACGCCGCCACCATGGTCACCGCGGGCGTGTACCTGATCGTGCGCACCCACGCGTTCTTCGACCTCTCATGGCTCGCGGGCGACATCGTGGCCATCGTGGGGGCCATCACCCTGCTCATGGCCGCCACCGTGGCCCTGCAGCAGGTGGACATCAAGCGCGTGCTGGCCTGGAGCACCGTAAGCCAGGTGGGCTACATGATCATGGCCGTGGGCCTGGGGGCCTACGCCAGCGGCATGTTCATGCTGATGGCCCACGCCTTCTACAAGGCGGCGCTGTTCCTGGCGGCGGGCATCATCATCCACGCACTGCACGACGAGCAGAGCCTCGACCGCATGGGCGGCCTGCGCAAGTACCTGCGCGTGGCGTACTTCGGCATGGCCGCGGGCGCGCTGGCCATGGCCGGAATCCCGGGCTTCTCGGGATTCTTCGCCAAGGACGAAGTGCTGGCGTCGGCGCTGGCCGGCGGCACCATCGGCGTGATCTGCTGGGTGATCGGAATCATCGGCGCGTTCCTGACCGCGCTCTACATGTTCCGCCTGCTGTTCCGCGCGTTCTTCGGTCCTGAGCCCGAGGGCGGCTACCACCCGGCGCCCCATCCGTCGCGCTGGTGGATGTCGGTGCCCGTGGTGATCCTGGGCATCCTCGCCGTGGTGGGCGGCTGGCTGCAGGTGCCCTTCGGGTGGACCGAGCTGCGCGACTGGCTCGAGCCGGTCACCGGCGAGGGCCCGGCCATCCTCGAGCCCACCCACGCCACCGAGGTGGTCACCATCATCGCGTCGGTCATCATGGCCGGCCTGGGCATCTGGCTGGCGTGGTGGCTGTTCGGGGCCGACCCCGAGCGGCGCATCCGCCTGGCCAAGGTGGCCGCCGGCCCGCGGCGCGTGATGCGCGAGGGCTGGGAGTTCGACCGCGCCTACGACGACATCATCGTGGACCCCTCGCGCGAGGTGGCCGACGTGATGTCGCGCGATGTGGAGCCCGCGGGGCCCCAGGGAATCATCACCGGCACCACCGCGCTGGTGCGCGGCGCCGCACGCGTGGTGAGCGCCTCGCAGAGCGGAATGGTGCGCGCCTACGCCTTCTGGATGGTGATCGGCATCAGCCTGGCCGGCATCGTGATCGCCCTCATCGTGGCGGGCGGTAGCTGATGCCCTGGGTCAGCATCACCATCCTCATCCCGCTGGTGGCATCGGTGCTGCTGATGCTGCTGCCCGCGGCCGACCGCGCGCGCGCCCGGGCCCTGGCGCTGCTGGCGTCGGTGCTCACCCTGGCATCGTCGGTGGTGGTGCTCGTGCTGTTCGACCGCAACCTGGCGGCGCTGCAGCAGGTGGACCACCTCGACTGGATCCCCGCCATCGGGGTGTCGTGGGATGTCGGGGTGGACGGCATCTCGATCTGGCTGGTGCTGCTGACCACCGCGATCTTCACGCTGGGCACCATCGCCGCGTGCCAGCACCTGCCCGAGCAGCGCGGCCCGGTGTTCCTGGGGCTCATCATGCTGGCGCAGGCCGGCCTGCTGGGGCTGTTCACGGCGGGCGACCTGGTGCTGTTCTACGTGTTCTGGGAGTTCATGCTCATCCCGTTCGCGCTGCTCATCTGGAACTGGGGCGGCGCCGATCGCCGCGGCGCCGGGATGATCTTCGTGGTCTACACCATGGTGGGATCGCTGCTGATGCTGGTGGCCATCGTGGCCACGGGCCTGCTGGCCATGGACGCCACCGGCGATCTGAGCTTCCTCATCCGCGACCTGCAGGGCGTGGCGTTCGGCGAGGCCACGGCCACGGTGCTGCTGGCCGGGTTCCTGCTGGCGTTCGCCATCAAGATCCCCCTGTGGCCGTTCCACGGGTGGCTGCCGCGGGCGTACTCGCAGGCGCCGATCGTGGTGACCATCCTCCTGGCGGCCGTCATGAGCAAGGCCGGCGTGTACGGCCTGCTGCGGGTGGGCCTGCCGGTGTTCCCGGAGGGCGTGGGCAACCTCATCATGCCGGTGGCCATCCTGGCGCTGATCGGCATCATCTACGGATCGCTGCTGGCATGGCGGGCGCCCACCATGCGCCTGCTGGTGGGCTATTCGAGCCTGGCGCACCTGGGGTTCATCGTGCTGGGCATCATCGTGATCGACCGCATGGCCGCGCAGGGCGCGGTGCTGCAGATGGTGAACCACGGCATCGTGGTGGCCGCGGCCTTCGCGGTGGTGATGATGCTGGCGCGGGGAACGGGCACCGAGGACATGGACCGCCTGGGCGGGCTGGCCAAGGGCGCCCCGCGCCTGGCCGTGGCGTTCCTGTTCGTCACCATGGCCGCGCTGGCGCTGCCCGGCAGCAACGCCTTCGTGGGCGAGTTCTTCATCCTGGCCGGGGTGTTCAACCAGTACGCCTGGATGGCGGTGATCGCCATGCTGGGCGTGGTGCTGGCGGCCGTGTACATGCTGCGCATGTACCAGTCGACCATGAACGGCCCGGTGCGCGGCGTGCGCGATGACGGCCGCGGCGCCGAGATGCGCGCCCGCGACGCCATCATCCTCGTTCCCCTCATCCTGATGATGCTGTGGATCGCCGTGTGGCCGGGCAGCCTGGTGGACTACACCCAGGCCAGCACCGACGCCGCCGTGGCGCCCGCGCAAATCGCCGAGGCACGGCCGGTGGAGCAGATCGGGGTGACCAGGTGAACGCCGGAGCCGCGCTGACCCTGTACGTGATGGCCGCCGTGACGGTGCTGGTGTTCGTGCTGGCCGTCACCCCGCTGCGCGGGCGCATGCGCCGCCTGCCCGAGCTGGTGGGGCTTGCCGGGCTGGTGGCCACGGCGGGTATCGCCGTGGCGCAGTGGGGCGAGCGCCAGGTGGCGTTCGCCGGCGAGGTGCGCATCGACCGCTTCGGGCTGCTCATGACATGGGTCATCCTGATCGCGGCGGCCGCCACGATCCTGCTGGCCTGGGGCGAGCCCGCCGCCGCGGGGCGCCGGCCGGAGTTCACCGGGCTGGTGCTCTCGGCCGCCACCGGGATGATGCTCACGGTGATGAGCGGCGACCTGATCACGCTGTTCATCGGCATCGAGCTGCTGTCGGTGGCGCTCTACATCCTGTGCGCGGTCGAGGTGGCGCGCGAGCGCTCGCTGGAGAGCGGCATCAAGTACCTGATCACCGGCTCCATCGGCACGGCCATCCTCATCTATGGATTCGCGCTGCTCTACGGCGTCACCGGAACCACGTCGCTCGCCGGCATCGCCGAGCGGCTGGGGAGCGTGGACGGCCTGCTGGACCAGCCGCTGCTGGTTGCGGCCATCGCGCTGATCGTGGTGGCGCTGGGGTTCAAGGCCAGCGCGGTGCCGTTCCACATGTGGACGCCTGACGTCTACCAGGGGGCGCCCACGCCGGTGGCGGCGTTCATGGGCACCGGCACCAAGGCCGCCGCCATGGGGGCGTTCCTGCTGCTGTTCACCGGTGCCACCCAGCAGGCGTCGGGCGACTGGCGCGGCCTCATCGGGGCGTTGGCGGTGGTCACCATGGTGGTGGGCAACGTGGGCGCGCTGCTGCAGGACAACGTCAAGCGCATGCTGGCGTGGTCGAGCATCGCGCAGGCGGGCTACCTGCTGATCGGCGTGGCCGTGGGCACCCTGGCCGGCGCGGAGTCGCTGATCTACTACCTGTTCGCCTACGTGGCCATGACCCTGGCGGCGTTCGCCGTGGTCATCCTGCGCGAGCGCGAGGTGGAGGATGGCGACCGGCTGTCGGCATTCACCGGCTACGGGCGCGCGCGCCCGTGGGCGGGCGTGGCCATGACCCTGGCGCTGCTGTCGCTGGCGGGATTCCCGCCGCTCGCGGGATTCGTGGGCAAGTTCCTGCTGTTCGGCTCGGCGGTGGATGCCGACATGGCGTGGCTGGCCATCGTGGGGGCCGTGGCCAGCGCCGTGAGCGTGGTGTACTACCTGCGCGTGGTGATCGCGATGTGGTCGCCGCAGGCGGACGGCGCCCCGGCCGTGCGGCGCCTGAAGGTGCCAACGCCGGTGGCCGCGGTGGCCGTGGCCGGGGCGGTGGCCGTGGTGGGGCTGGCCATCTGGGCGCAGCCCCTCCTCGACCTGTGCGCGGGCGCCGCCCGCGCGCTCATCCTGCCCTAGCGGGCCACTCCCGCGAGGAACACGTCCACGAGGGCGGCGGCATGCTTGGGGGTGATCCTCTTGCCGCGCAGCACGCGGGCGCTGAGCAGCCCGCCCCAGAAGCTGTCCGACGCCAGGCGCATGTCCACGTCGGGGCGCAGCTCACCGCGATCGGAGGCGCGCGACAGCACAGTGCCGAGGGCGGCGTCCCACGGGCGCACCACCAGGTCGTCGTACAGCGCGCGCAGGCCGTCGTTGGCGCCGAGCTCACCGAGCAGCGACACGAACAGCGCGCCGGGCACGTTGTTCATGCCATCCGCCGCGGCGCGCATGAGGGCCTCGAGGTCGCCGCGCAGGCTCCCGGTGTCGGGCGCGTCGCTGGGCTTCCACGCCTCGCGCAGGGCGGCGACGACCAGGGCCTCCTTGTCGGGCCACCTCAGGTAGATGGTTCCCTTGCCCACGCCGGCCTGCTCGGCCACCGCGGCGATGGTGAGGCCACCGAACCCCTTGCTCAGGAGCAGGTCGCGCGTTGCGCCGAGCACCACGCCCTCCACGCGGGGGTCGCGCGGCCGGCCCCTGGGGCGCCGCACGGGAGGTGCTTCGTTGTGGGCGGTCACTGCCATGGTCTCCCTACCTGATCGGTTGCATGCGGGGGGTCAGTAAAGGTACACCCGCGTGGCCGCGCGCGGGTGCACTTCAGCCACGTTGGGTGGTTACCCATACACGTGCGGCGATCACGAGCATGAGCAGGGCGAACACCACGCGGAGCGCGATCTCGGGCAATGCATGGGCCAGGACGGCGCCCGCGATGGCCGCCGGGATGGCGCCCAGGCCCACGAGGCCGGCCACCCGCAGGTCCACCTCGCCGGAACGGCGTTGCAGCAGCGTCGCCACCACGGCCACCGGGATGATGGCCAGGAGCGAGGTTCCCTCCGCATCCACCTGCGACAGCCCCAGCAGCAGGGTGAGCGCCGGGACGAACAGGATGCCACCGCCCACGCCGGTGAGCGACGCCACCACGCCGGCCAGCAGGCCCACGGCAGCGGCAAGCACGTAGGCGGTCATCCCACCACCACCAGCGCGATGGCCGACACCACCAGGAGCACCGCGAAGGCGCGCGCGATTGCCTGCGTGGATACCCGGGCGCGGATGCGCACCCCGATGATCGATCCGGCCACGGCCGGGATGCCCACCACCAGCGCGAGCCCCCATGCCACGTTGCCCAGCGCGGCATAGGAGGCCGCGCTCCACACCGCGATGATCGCGATGGCCGCGAGCGAGGTGGCGGTGGCGCGCCGGGCGTCCATGAACGCCAGCGCCATCAGCAGGGGCACGATGACGGCGCCGCCGCCCACGCCGAGCAGCCCCGAGAACGCCCCGCCTGCGAGGCCGACCAGCAGCAGGCGCCAGGCCGCCGCCGCCTCCGGGCCCGTGTTAGCGTCACCCAGCGTGGCGGCCTCCCTCCACGACCTCGCGGCGCATCCGGCACAGGCCGCAGTGCTGTTCGACATCGACGGCGTGCTGGCGCCGATCGTGGCGCATGCGTCCGACGCACGCGTGCCGGGCCAGGCGCTGCAGCTGCTGGCGGCGCTGCGCGACCGCTACCTGCTGGTGGGGGTCATCAGCGGACGCGGAATGGACGACGTGGACCGCATGGTGCCGGTTCCGGGCCTTGCGCGGGGCGGGAATCACGGGCTCGAGGTGGCGGAACCGGGGCACGACCCCCACATGGTGCCCGAGGCCGCGGGGCCCGTGGCCGTACTGCGCCGATTCGTCGACGCCCTGCCACGGGGCGACCTCGCCGCGCACGGCGCATGGGCCGAGGACAAGGGCGCGTCGGTGAGCCTGCACTACCGCCAGGCGCCCGACCCGGTGGCCACCGGGGACTGGCTGCGCGCCACCGTGGCACCGGCCGCGCGGGCGGCGGGGCTCCGCACGCGCGACGGCAAGATGATCCTCGAGATCATCCCCGACGTGGAGGTGCACAAGGGCACCGCCCTCGAGGCCCTGGTCCGGTCCGCCGGCGCGCGCCGGGTGATGTACGTGGGCGACGACCACACCGATGCCGACGCCTGGCGGCGCATGCGCGAGATGGAGGAGGCAGGCGGCCTGGATGCGGCGGCGTGCGTGCTGGCCGACGGCCCGGAGGTGGACCCCTCGGTGCGGGCCCAGGCCGACCTGCGGGTGGCGGGCACCGAGGGCGTGCTGCAGCTCATGCGCACACTGGCCGAATAGCCAGTGCACGCGGGAACTTCCCGGCGTTTTTCGGGTGGTCGGTACTGATATGGTGCGGCGCGGCTGAGGGGCGATGGAGGGCATGCGGGTACTGGGCACACGCGGCGGGCTGATCACGGTGATCGTCACGGGCATCGTGGCGCTCGGCCTTGTGTCGGCATTCCTCGTGGTGGAGTGGACCACCCGCCCGGTGGTGAACCCGCTGCAGCCCACGGCCGGCGGTGCCATCAACCCCGAGGAGAACCCCATCGTGGTGGGTACCACCTCGGGCGCGATGGGTGACCTGAAGGTCACCCTCGACGGCACGGACGTCACGGGCAACGTCAGCGGGGCCGGCGACGGCATCGTCATCAACGCGCCCAACCTGGAGGACGGCGTGCACCGCATGGCCGTGTCGTATAGCGCCAGCAACCTGTTCGCGCGCGGGGCATCGGGCGAGTGGGAGTTCACGGTCGACACCGCGCCCCCCGCCCTCAAGGTGAACGTGCCCGCGAGCCCGGGCGTGAACACGCGGCAGGTGCGGTTTGCGGGCACCACGCAGCCGGGCAGCACGGTGCGGGCCCGGTGGCCGGGGGGCGCGGTGGCCGTGACGGCCACGGCCGATGGCGCCTGGGACATGACCGGCACGCTCCCGGAGGGGCGCACCACGGTCACCCTCACCGCCACCGACCCGGCGGGCAACGTGACCACGAAGAAGCGTCCGCTGGTGGTGGACACCTCGGTGCCCACGCTCACGCTGAACGGCGTGAACAAGCTGATCAAGCTCACCACCACTGCCGACCCGATGATCTACGGCCGCGTGGGGGGCGACCGGCCGCGTGACCTGCTGTTCGGGGCCAGGATCAACGGCCAGCAGATCCCGGTGCTGAAGGGCTCCGACGCCATGGGCGGCAAGGTGGCCCGGTCCGACCAGAAGGCGGCGGGCGACGACGCCACCGGGCCGACCCTCACCATCGAGGGCCGGCGGTTCGCCCTGGCGCCCGGCAAGCTGGCCGAGGGCAGGAACGAGATCGTGGTGTGGGTGCGCGACCCGGGCGGCAACGTGGCGCGGCAGAAGTTCACGTCGTTCGTGGACACCTCATCCGAGTTCGGCGCCTCGCAGCTGATGCAGGGCGCGGTGGGTGCCGACGTGCGCCAGTTGCAGGAGCGCCTGGGGCAGGCCGGGGTGTGGAAGGGCGGCTCCACCGGCAAGTACGACGCCAAGACCATCAAGGCGGTGCAGCGCTACCAGCGCAAGCACAAGCTGAAGGTGAACGGCAAGGTGGACGCCCGCACGCTGCGCGCACTGGTGGGCAAGGTGCAGGTGAGCCTGTCCAAGCGCTCGCTCACGCTGTTCCGCGACGGCAAGAAGGTCAAGACCTACCGGGTGGCCATCGGCACGGCCGAGCACCCCACGCCCACCGGCACCTACAAGATCATCACCAAGCAGAAGAACCCCACCTGGAATCCGCCCGACTCACCATGGGCCGAGGGCCTGGGGCCCATCCCGCCCGGGCCGGGCAACCCGCTGGGCACCCGCTGGATCGGCACCTCGGCGCCGGCCATCGGCATCCACGGCACCTACGCCGACTCCTCCATCGGCACCGCGGCCAGCCATGGCTGCCTGCGCATGCACATCCCCGAGGTGGAGGAGCTGTTCGAGAAGGTGGCCGTGGGGATGCCCGTGGAGATCAAGCCCTGACCAAGCCCCCCGGGGTGCCGGCGGTCACTGACGCCGACTTCGACGGCGTGGTGCTGGGGGACGGCGTGGTGCTGGTGGACTTCTGGGCGCCGTGGTGCACGCCGTGCGCCAAGGTGACGCCGGTGGTGGAGGCCCTGGCGGCGGAGCACGGGGATGCCCTGCGCGTGGTGGCACTGGACGTGGAGGCCCACCCGGCGGCCGCGGCCCGCCACGCGGTGCTGGCCCTGCCCACGGTCATCCTGTTCCGCGACGGCGCCGAGGTGGCGCGGATCACGGGCACGCCCTCCGAGAAGAAGATCCGCAAGGCCCTGTCGCCGCACCTGGGCTAGGTAGCCTTTCCGAGCCCGGTGCCAGGCACCTTACCGTCCCTTAACCCTTCGTCGGGAGACCCCATGAGCGACCGGCCAATGCCGCCGATGTACTTCAGCCTCCGCACGGTGCAGCCGTTCGCGAAGATGTCGCTGCAGCCCGTGGAAGGCGAGGACGGCGTGGAGTTGACCATCGCCGATGGCGAGGTGGTGGGCATGCTGCTGCCCGACGTGCGCATGCTCAAGCGCCTGGAGGAAATCTGCGAGAAGGCCGGCGTGGACTCCTACGAGTGCTGGCGGCGGGTGCGCGGCGACGTGGACCTGAGCATCAAGATCCGCGAGAAGGCCGGCTAGCCCAGGGCGCTGACCAGCTCGGCGGCCTCGACGGCGCCGATGCGACCGGTC
>CAZEUE010000051.1:0-10970 GCA_964514615.1 uncultured Bifidobacterium sp.
GGCCGGCGGGTTGCAGGCGGTGGCGTGCGGCAACGTGGGCACGCCCATGGCATCGCTGCCGGGGCAGGTGGCCCCGGATGCCTGGCTGGTGGTGGAGTGCTCGTCGTTCCAGCTGGAGGACATCCCGTCGTTTCATCCCCGGGCGGCGGTGCTGCTCAACGTGACCCCCGACCACATGGACCGCTACCCGGACTTCACGGCCTACCGGCAGGCGAAGCTCAACCTGTTCGCCAACCAGGGACCGGACGACCTGGCCATCGTCCCGCATGGCATGGATGCCCCGAGCGGGGCGCCCCTGCGGCGCATCAGCGCGGACGGCGACACCGGGCCTGACGTGGTGTCATGGGCCCGGGGCGGGCTGCATGTGCGCGGCCTCGGCCTGGTGGCGCCGTGGCACGAGATTCCCCTGCGTGGAGCGCATAATCGCGACAACGTGATGGCCGCAGCGGCCATGGCCGCGCACGCGGGGGTGGCGGGGGGTGCCATCGCGGCCGGCCTCGCCACCTTCGGGGGCGTGCCCCATCGGCTCGAGGTGGTGGGCTCGGCCGGCGGCGTGGTGTTCGTCAACGACTCCAAGGCCACCAACCCGGCGGCCGCCATCGCCGCGCTCGACGCCTATCCGGAGGGGGTCAGGCTGATCGCGGGCGGCAGCAGCAAGGACACCCCGTTCGATGCCCTGGCTGCCGCGGCGCGGTCGGCCGTGGTGCACGCGTACCTGATCGGCGAGACCGCGGATGACATCGCGCGGGCCATGGCCGCGGAGGGCGTGGCCTGCACCGTGCTCGCAGACCTCCCGACGGCCGTGTCACGGGCCGCAGCGGATGCCGCGGACGGCGAGGTGGTGCTGCTGGCCCCGGCGTGCGCATCGTTCGATCAGTTCACGGGATACGAGCATCGCGGCGAGGTGTTCCGCCGGGCCGCCCAGGGGGCCGGCGCGAGGTAGGGAACGGCGGGCCCGCGGCGAACACCGCTACGTGCCGCCCGTCACCTCTGACACCCGTCGTCGGCCCCGTCGCCCCCGCGCATCCGGCGGCGGGTCGGGGTTCGCGCCCGAGGCGGTGATGTCGGTGGCCATCCTCATGCTCATCTGCGTGGGCGTGGTGATGGTGTACTCGGCGTCAAGCGCCAGCGCGCTGCTGGCCGACGAGAACCCGTCGGGCATGCTGATGCGACAGGGGGCGTTCGCCCTGGTGGCGCTGGTGGCGTTCCTGGTGTTCGCACGCCTTCGCCCCGCGCTCATGTTCCGCGCGGCCACGCCGGCGTTGCTGGTGGCGATCGGCCTGCTGGTGGTGGTGCTGATGCCCGGCTTCGGCATCGAGGCCAACGGCGCGCGCAGCTGGATCGGCCTTGGGCCGGTGCAGATGCAGCCCTCCGAGCTGGCCAAGCTGGCCCTCATCGTGTGGCTGGCCGCCTACCTGGCGCGAAACTCCGGGCGCCTCGACCGCTGGGATGCCATGAAGCAGCCGCTCATCATCCTGGGCGCCATCGGCGTGCTGCTGGTGGCCGAGCCCGACCTGGGCACCACCCTGGTCATCATGGCCACCGCCTTTGTGATGCTGGCCATCGCCGGGGTGGCCGGGCGCATCCTCATCACGCTTGCGGCGGGCGCCGCCGTGCTCACCGCCGCCGCCATTGCCGTGGCGCCATACCGCATGGCCCGCTTCACGTCGTTCCTCGACCCCTGGTCCGACCCCGAGGGCACCGGATTCCAGGTGGCCCAGGCGCAACTGGCGCTCGGGAGCGGCGGGGTGTCCGGCGTGGGGCTGGGCAACGGCCTGCAGAAGGTCAACTACCTGCCCGAGGCCCACACCGACATGATCATGGCCACCATCGGCGAGGAGCTCGGCCTGATCGGCGTGCTGGCGGTGATCGCCCTGCTGGGGGTCGTCATCTGGAGCGGCTACCGTATCGCCCTGGCGGCCCCGGACCTCCGTCTCAGGCTCCTGGCCGGCGGGCTAGTGTCGCTCATCGCAATCCAGGCCATCGTCAACCTCGGTGCGGTGCTGGGGGTCCTTCCGGTCACCGGCGTGCCGCTGCCATTCGTCAGCTATGGGGGGAGCAGCCTCGTCGTCCTCACCGCAGCATCCGGGATCCTCGTCGGAGTCAGCCGCAGGTCGCGGACGAAGGCGCCGTCGCTCAGCGTGGTCCCCGGGCGAGCCCCTGCGGGTGGTGGTCGCCGCGGGCGGGACGGCCGGTCACATCATGCCGGCGCTCGCGCTGGCTGAGGAGCTTCGCGACCGCGGGCACGAGGTGAGCTTCGTCGGCGTGGGCGGCCGTGCAGGATCGGGCATCCCGGACGCCCACGGTTACCCCGAGGACCACGTGCCCCTGCGCGGGTTCGACCGCCGGCTGTCGCCGCGCAACCTGTGGGCCGTGGTGCTCGCCGCCCTTGCGGTGCCGCGCATGATGCGCGTGCTGCGCCGCCGCCGCGCCCACGTGGTGGTGGGGGGAGGCGGCTACATGGCGGGCCCCGCGGCCATCGCGGGGCGCCTCACCCGCCGGCGCGTGGTGCTGATGGAGGCCGACTCCCGCTTGGGCCTTGCCAACCGCCTGGCCGCGCCGTTCGCCAGGCGCGTGGCGCTGGCCTTCCCGGTGGCCGGGCGCCGCAGCCGCAAGTACGTGGTCACCGGCCGCCCGGTCAGCCGCGCCGTGCGCGAGGCCACGCGCGAGGAGGGCCGCCGCAGGCTGGCGCTCGATCCGTCGGGCACATGCGTGCTGGTGGCCGGTGGCAGCCAGGGCGCCCAGTCCATCAACGATGCTGCGCTGGGGGCCTTCTGTCCCAGCCCGCCATTCCAGGTGGTGCACGTGGCGGGCGAGCGCAACGCGCAGGGCGTGCGCGAGCGCGTGCAGGCAGCCGGGTGCGGGCCGCGGTACCACGTGCATGGGTTCCTCGACGACTTCCCGCAGGCCATCGCCGCGGCCGACCTGGTCGTGTCGCGATCCGGGGGGTCGGTGTTCGAGCTGGCCGCGGTGGGCCGCCCGGCCATCCTGGTGCCCTATCCGCACGCCACGGCCGATCACCAGACCGGCAACGCGCGGTGGCTGTCGGAGGCCGGCGCAGCCATCATGATCGCCGACGACGACCTCACGGCGGAGCGCCTGCGCGAACTGGTGGGGGCGCTGCTGGCCGAGCCGGAGCGGCTCGAGGTGATGGGGCAGGCGGCGCGGGCCGCGGCGCGTCCCGACGCCGCCGAGCGCATCGCCGACATGGTGGAGTCCGCGGCGCGGCGCAGCCGCCGATGAGCGGCCGCTCGGTCCACCTGGTGGGGGCGGGGGGCGCCGGCATGAGCGCCCTGGGCCTGCTGGCCCTCAGATCGGGCTGGACGGTATCGGGCACCGACCGCGACGAGGGCCCTGCGCTGGCCGCCTTGCGGGCGGCTGGGGCATCGGTGCGCGCCGGGCATGGCGCCGACGCGCTGCCCGCCGACGTGCAGATGGTGGTGGCGTCCACCGCCATCCCGGCGTCCAACCCCGAGATCCAGGCCGCCCGCCAGCGGGGGCTTCCGGTGCTGCACCGCTCCGAGCTGCTTGCCGTGCTCATGCAGGGGCACCGCGGCCTGGCCGTGGCAGGGGCGCATGGCAAGTCCACCACCACGGCCATGCTGTCGCTGGCCCTGGGCGGCGCCACCCTGTGCGTGGGGGCCGAGGTGCCGTGGGGCGATGGCACCGGTGCGGCCTGGGGCGACGGGCCGTGGTTCTGCGCCGAGGCCGACGAGAGCGATCGCTCCCTGCTGCGGCTCGCGCCCGAGGCGGCCATCCTCCTGAACGTCGATCACGACCACCACTCCGAGTACTCGTCCATCGACGAGGTGGAGGAGGTGTTCCGGCAGTTCGTGGGGGCCCTGCCGCCCGATGGCCTGCTGGTTGCGGGGCCCGATGCCCGGGCGCAGGCAGTGGCCGCGGCGGCCCCGTGCCCGGTGCGCGTGGTGGGTGCGTTCCCGGGCGCCTGGGCGCGGGTGGAGGGCGACCTGCTGGTGCTGGCCGATGGGCGCAGCGCGTCGCTCGACATCGCCGCACCGGGGGCGCACAACCGCTGGAATGCCGCGTGCGCCGTGGCGCTTGCCGAGTGGTGCGGGGTGGATCCGCACGAGGCAGCACGCCGCATCGCGCCCTTCGCCGGCGTGGGCCGGCGATTCGAGGACAAGGGCACCGCGGCGGGCGTGCGCGTTGTGGACGACTACGCGCACCACCCCGTGGAGGTGGCCGCCACCCTCGCCGCGGCGCGCGACCAGCACGCGGGGCGCGTGGTGGCGGTGTTCCAGCCGCACCTGTATTCGCGCACGCAGGCGCTGGCCGCGCAGTTCGGCCGCGCGCTGTCGGCGGCCGACGTGGTGGTGGTCACCGATGTCTACGCCGCGCGCGAGCAGCCGGTGCCCGGCGTGGATGGCACCCTGGTGTCGCGCGAGGTGCGGGGCCCGCACGAGGTGCTCAACGTGCCGCTGCTCGACGACGTCCCCGCCGTGCTGGTGCCCGACCTGCAGGCGGGCGACCTGGTGCTCACCATGGGCGCGGGCGACATCACCACGCTCGGCCCGCGCATACTCGCCGCGCTCGGGGGGTCGCCGGATGCCTGAGGCCCCGGGCACCATCGAGCGCCACGCGCCCTTGGCGCCGTTCACCAGCATCAAGGTCGGCGGGGCGGCCGACGCGCTGGCCAGCTGCACGTCGTTCGCTGCCGTCACGACGGCCCTGCGGTGGGCGCGCGACCAGGGGGCACCGGTGGCCGTGATGGGCCGCGGGTCCAACCTCATCGTCGACGACGCGGGTTTCCGCGGGCTGGTCATCCGCTTGGCGGGCCGCCTGTCGTCCATCTCGGTGCGCGGTGACCGCACGCTGTGGTGCGGGGGAGGGGCGTCGCTGCCGCGCGCGGTGCAGCGCGCTGCCGCCGCGGGCCTGACGGGCCTTGAGTTCGGGGCCAGCATCCCGGGCACCGCGGGAGGCGCGGTGGCCATGAACGCCGGGGCGTACTCGTCGGACCTGTCGCAGGTGCTCGACTGGGCGGTGGTGTGCGACGCCGAGGGCCGGCGCAAGGTGGGGCGCGACGACCTGGCCATGGGCTACCGCACCTCGGCGGTGGCGGGCGACCAGGTGGTGGCGGCCGTGGGCTTCGCCCTGCAGCCGGGCGACCCCGTGGCCATCCGCGCGCGGCTGGATGAGTTCCGCGCGCACCGGCGGTCCACCCAGCCGCAGGGGGTGCGCACCTTCGGCAGCGTGTTCACCAATCCCCAGGGCGATTCGGCCGGCCGGCTCATCGAGGCGGCGGGACTCAAGGGGCACGGCATCGGCGGGGCGCGCATCTCGCCGGTGCACGCCAACTTCATCGAGGCCGGTCCCGATGCCACCGCGCGCGACGTGGTGGCCCTCATGGACGAGGCGCGTCGTCGCGTGCGCGATGCCGGCGGCCCCGTGCTGCACGCCGAGGTGCGCTACCTGCACCCCGAGTGGGGAATCGGCCCCCCACCGCTCGCGGAGATCGCCTAGGTGTCCACGCGGGGCCCCAGTGGTGGCGGCCGGCGCGGCGGCGCCAGGGGTGGTGGCGGAGGTGGCAGCGGGGGTGGCAGCGGCCGACCGCGTCCCCCTCAGCGCAGGAAGCCCAGGCCCACCGGGCCATCGGCGGGGCAGCGCGCATCCGCCATCGCGCAGAACCGCGTGGTGCGGGCGATGGCGTACTGGGGCGCGGTGGCCGTGGCGGTGCTCCTGCTCATCCTCTGGACGGTCAGCGGCCCGGCCTGCGGCATCTCCACCGTCACGGTGGATGGCTACACGGGGTCAGACACCGCCGCGGTGCAGCAGACGGCCGAGCTGGTGGCCGGAACCGGATCGATGGTGCGCCTGCCGGTAGGCGACATGCGCCGCGCGCTCACGCGGTTTCCCGGCGTGCTCGACGTGCGCATCGAGCGCGACTGGCCACGGTCCATCACCGTGGACGTGGAGATGGGCGAACCCGTGGCCATCCTCGCGGTCGAGGGCGGCGGCCGCTACCTGCTCTCGCCGTCGGGCCAGGTGATGGGTAAGGCCGGCAGCACGGGCGGCCTCCCGGTCATCCGCGTCAAGGCCGCGCCGCCCGGCGGGGTGATCACCGATCCCGGCCAGCGCGCGGCGTTGCTCTTCATCGGCTGGCTGCAGCCCGAGGTCGCCGGCCGCCTGCGCAACCTGCGCTACCAGGACGGCCGCTTGTTCGCCGACCTCGCCAACGGCCTCGAGCTCCGCATCGGCCCGCCCACCCGCCTGGCCCAGAAGGCCCAGGCGCTGGCCGCCGTGCTCGCGCAGGCCAACCCCGACGCCCTGGCCCGCGCGGCCTACCTGGACATCACCAACCCCGCGCGCCCGATGCTGGGCTCGAAGATCGTGCCGGTTCCCGCCCCGGCTACCCCGGTGCCAGGCACTTCATCAACCGGTGACACATCCACGACACCTGTGCCGGAAGGAACGTCAACCACCGGCATCACCGGCGGATCCACGGGCACCATCGGTTAAACCCTCAACGTGTGGTTGAGACTTGACCGCCCGACGCCACCGGCCCTCAACCGCAGGTTGATCCCATGTGCAGGGAGGATTAGGGTCGCAACACGCGAAACGTGAGCAAGCCCCCTGCAACGCGCGTTGGGCATCCGAGGAACCCGGGGAGGGTCGGGGTCGTGGAGAGCAGCAACTACCTGGCGGTAATCAAGGTGATCGGCGTGGGGGGCGGAGGCTCCAACGCCGTCAACCGCATGATCGAGCACGGCGTGCGCGGCGTGGAGTTCATCGCCGTCAACACCGACGCGCAGGCGCTCACCAGCTGCGATGCCGACGTGAAGATCCACATCGGCGGCACCATCACCCGGGGCCTCGGCGCCGGCGCCGACCCGCAGATCGGTCGCGAGGCCGCCGAGGAGAGCCGCGAGGAGCTCAAGGAGGCCATCCGCGGCGCCGACATGGTGTTCGTCACCGCCGGCGAGGGCGGCGGCACCGGCACCGGTGCAGCACCCGTGATCGCGCAGATCTCGCGCGAGCAAGGCGCGCTCACCGTCGGCGTGGTCACCAAGCCGTTCGCGTTCGAGGGCCGGCAGCGCACCCGTCGCGCCGACGACGGCATCGAGGCGCTTCGCCAGCAGGTCGACTCGGTCATCGTCATCCCCAACGACCGCCTGCTGGAGATCGTCGACCGCAACACGCCCATCACCGAGGCCTTCAACATGGCTGACGACGTCCTGCGCCAGGGCGTACAGGGCATCACCGACCTCATCACGGTGCCAGGGCTCATCAACCTCGACTTCGCCGACGTGCGCACGGTCATGAGCGGCGCGGGCTCGTCGCTCATGGGCATTGGCATCGCCACCGGCGAGAACCGGGCATCCGAGGCCGCGCGCATCGCCACGTCGTCGCCGCTGCTCGAGACCAGCATGAAGGGCGCCACGGGCGTGATTCTCTCCATCGCGGGCAACCGCGACCTGGGCCTGTTCGAGGTGGACGAGGCCGCAAGCGTGGTGCGCGAGGCCGCCGACCCCAACTGCAACGTCATCTTCGGCACCGTGGTGGACGACACCCTGGGCGACGACGTGCGCGTCACGGTCATCGCCACGGGCTTCGACGACGGCCACCGCGAGAGCGCCCGTTCCCGTCCGGTGGAGCGCGAGCGCCCCGCCTTCGGCCGCGAGCGCGCCAGCGAGCCCCCGCGCCGCGAGCGCACCTCGTTCGACAGCGGTGACGTGCTGGACGTCCCGAGCTTCCTGAAGGACAACTAGACACCCGGTGCCAGGCACTTAACCGTTCCGCCCGGAACGGTTAAGTGCCTGGCACCGGGGTTCGGCGCCCCGCCCGCCCGCGTATGGTTCGGCGCGTGAGCGACCTCAAGCGGACCAGCCTGTACGACGCCCATTCGGCGGCAGGGGCCAAGATCGTCGACTTCGCGGGCTGGGAGATGCCCGTGGAGTACCTGGGGGTGCGCGCCGAGCACCTCGCGGTGCGCGAGCGCTGCGGGCTGTTCGACGTCTCGCACATGGGGCAGATCGAGGTGGTGGGCCCGCATGCCCGCGACTTCCTGCAGGCCACCCTCACCAACGACATCACCCGCATCGGCCCCGGCCAGGCCCAGTACACCCTGCTGCCCGACGACGACGGCGGGGTAATCGACGACCTCCTGGCCTACGCCCTGCTCGACCGCTTCCTGCTGGTGGTCAACGCCTCCAACATCGACGCCTGCGTCGACCGCGTCACCTCGCTCGCACCCGCCGGCATCGAGGTGATCAACCGCTCACCCGACGTGGGCATGCTGGCCCTGCAGGGCCCGGCCTGGGCGAAGGCCCTCACGCCCATCGCCTCGCCCGAGCCGTTCTCCCTGCAGTACATGGAGGCCACCGAGGCCACGGTGGCCGGCGTGCCGTGCCTGGTTGCCCGTACCGGCTACACCGGCGAGCCCGGCGTGGAGATCATGTACGACGCCGCCCAGGCCGCCGCCATCTGGGACGCCCTCATGGGAACCCCCGACCGCCCCGACCCCGCCGGCCTGGGCGCCCGCGACACCCTGCGCCTGGAGATGGGCTACCCGCTGTACGGCAACGAGCTGTCGCGCGATCGCACGCCCATCCCTGCGGGCCTCAAATGGGCCTGCGACCTGAAGCACGGGGGCTTCCCCGGCGCCGAGCGCATGCAGCGCGAGGCCGCCGAGGGCACCCCCGAGAAGCTCGTGGGAATCATGCTCACCGAGAAGGGCATCCCCCGCGGCGGCTGCCCCGTGCTGCGCGATGGCGAGCCCATCGGCGTGGTCACCTCCGGAACCCTCTCGCCGTCCCTCGGCGTGGGCGCCGGGCTCGCGTACGTTTCCACCGAGCACGCCGAGCGGGGCACCCGCCTCCACGTGGACGTGCGCGGCAAGCCCAAGGAGGCAGAGGTCGTCACCCTGCCCATGGTCGATTCATCACCACGCAAGGAGCACCACCCGTGAGCGACGAGACCTACCCCGCAGACCTGCGCTACCACCCCGAGCACGACTGGGCGCGCGTGGAGGGCGACGAGGCCACCTTCGGCGTCACCTGGTACGCCCAGGACGCCCTGGGCGAGGTGGTCTACTACGACCCGCCCGCCGTCGGCGACACCGTCACCGCGGGCACCTCGTACGGCGAGCTCGAGTCGGTGAAGGCCGTAAGCGACATCATCTCGCCGGCCTCGGGCGAGGTCATCGCCGTCAACGACAAGGTCGAGGGCGCCCCCGAGTTGGTGAACTCCGACCCCTACGGCGACGGCTGGCTCATCAAGGTGCGCCTGTCCGACCCGTCGGAGCTCGACGCCCTCATGGACCAGGCGGCATATGAGGCCTACCTGCAGGGCCTCGCGGGCTAGGGCGCGCGCATGAGCCTGGAGCAGCGCCTCACCGACGACATGAAGGCCGCCATGAAGGCGGGGGAGAAGGACACCCTCGGCGTGGTGCGGCGCGTGCTCGCGGCCCTCAAGAACGCGCGCATCGACAAGAAGGCCGACCTCGACGAGCAGGACGAGATCCGCGTGGTGCGCTCCATCGCCAAGCAGCACAAGGAGAGCATCGAGCAGTTCCGGGCCGCCGGGCGGGAGGACCTCGCCACCAAGGAGGAGTCCGAGCTGGCGATCCTCACCGTCTACCTGCCGCCCGAGATGGACGAGGCCCAGCTCGACGCCATCGTCGATGAGGTCATCGCCGAGACCGGGGCATCGTCCATGAAGGACATGGGCACGGTCATCAAGGCCGTGATGGCCCGGACCGCCGGCCAGGCCGAGGGCGGCGTGGTCAGCGCAAAGGTGAAGGAGCGCCTGGGGGGCTAGCGCCCAAGCGCTCCCGCCTGCTCTACCCCGCCACCACCGGGCTCGGCGCCCGCGGGGCGATCGTCACCCCGGCCTTCGCCGTCGCCCCGGCGCTCGCCTGGGCTCCCATCGCGCTCCTGGCGCTCGCGCTGATCGTGCGGGATACCGCCCGAACCGCCATGGCGCGCACGCCAAGGACCGCGGTCCTCTGCTGGCTGGGGGATGTCCCATGGGCTCCGGAACACGATGCGACCCGATCGCACCAATCCATGTGGACGGCTGGTCAGCACCAGGTTGGCCAGAGGCCCCATGCACGTCCGCACCGCCTCTGCGGTGGTGAGGCCCATCTGCCCGCGCATGCGCGCCATGGCGGTGCTCGTCGACGCACCGTTCGAGGTGCGCACCCCGAGGGTCATGGCCTGATCGGCGCGAAGCGACCGCCGGCTCGGCGGTAGGCGCATGGAGAGGGAATCCTCGGTCCTTACAGGGTGATGTCACCCCCCGGCGTGGTGATCACCAGATCGCGGGGGCCCGTCGCACCCACCTCCAGATGCACCCGGTGGATCGCCCCGCAGGGGTGATCCACGGCACGTGCCCCCGGCATGGCCGTGGGGTCGTCCCACTGGATGAGGAACGGAAGCACCGGCGTGGCGCACGCCTGCGGCATGCCGGCCACCCTCCACGACAGCACCGAGCCGTCGGGGTTCTCGCGTGATCCGGGCACCACCTCATACCCGCGCACCGCGGCCCCGGCCACGATGTCGTCCACGCGCTCGCACCACAGCGCCAGTCCGCCGCCGGCCTCGGCGACCTCGGCCACGCGGCCCGTGAAGCCAACCCGGGGTGCCTCGGGGTCGGCCACCTCCACCAACTCCAGGTAGGCGCCGGCGAGGGGCACGATCGCGTTCCGCGTACCCCAGGCGGGGTGCGCACCACCCGGCAGCGTCCGCAGCCCATGGCGCCTGAGGAGGTCGTCCGCGACGTCCCCGATGGAGGTGGTGGCCCACACCACGTGATCCACAGTGGACACCTTCGGGACGGTAGTGACAGCCATGACCGAACGATGGGCATCCGCCGTAAGGGGCCGGGTACTCTGTCGCCGGTTTCGGGCCGGTTGTCTTCCGGCCCGCCCCATGAGAAGGGCGCATCCGCGCCGTAGGGAAGACGACGAGAGGCTTATCTTGGGCAACTTTCACACAACGGAGTCGGGCAAG
>CAZEUE010000052.1:0-10883 GCA_964514615.1 uncultured Bifidobacterium sp.
GCGTGCACGTGGAGGACCTGGACGCCCGCGTGGAGAGCAGCCTCATCGGCCGTGACGTGACCATCTCGCGCACCGACGCCAAGCCGCGCGCCTACCGGTTCGTGCTGGGCGACTCGTCGGTGATCGGCCTCACCTAGGCGGCGCGGTGCGGGCGCTGGTCATCGGCCATCGGGGCATGCTGGGCACCGACCTCATGGCCCACCTCGAGGCGGCGGGGCACGACGCCGTGGGCCTCGACCTCCCGGACATCGACATCACCGATCGCCGCCGCACCATCCGCATGGTCAGCGAGGCCGCGCCCGACGCGGTGTTCCACCTGGCTGCGTGGACCGACGTGGACGGCGCCGAGGAGCACGAGGAGCAGGCCCTCCTCGTGAACGGCGAGGGCACGCGCAACGTGGCCATCGCCGCGCGCGAGGCCGGCGCGGCGCTGGTGGCGGTGAGCACCGACTACGTGTTCCCGGGCACCGGCGGGCCGTATGCGGAGGACGACGCCACCGACCCCATCCAGGCATATGGCCGCACCAAGCTGGCGGGCGAGCGCCTTGCCGAGCTGGAGTACCCCGAGGGCACGCGCGTTGCC
This sequence comes from uncultured Bifidobacterium sp., assembly GCA_964514615.1. Taxonomy (GTDB): domain Bacteria; phylum Actinomycetota; class Thermoleophilia; order Miltoncostaeales; family Miltoncostaeaceae; genus SYFI01. The sequence goes on from CAZEUE010000052.1 coordinate 584, forward strand.
CGCACGGCATGGCTGTACGGCGCCCACGGTCGCAACTTCGTGGACACCATGATCGGCCTGGGGTCGGATCCCGCCCGGGACCACGTGGACGTGGTGGCCGACCAGGTGGGGTGCCCCACGTGGACCAAGGACCTCTGCCCGGCGCTCGTGGAGATCGCCGGCCTTCCCGCCGGCACCTACCACGCGGCCGGCGGCGGCAGCACCACCTGGGCGGGCCTCGCCCGCGAGGCATTCCGGCTGGCGCAGGTGGACTGCGAGGTGCGCGACACCACCACCGCGGCCTTCGCGCGCCCGGCGCCCCGCCCCGCGGTGAGCGTGCTCGAGGTGACCCACGAGGGAGCCCCGCGCCTGCGCGCGTGGGAGGATGCCCTCGCCGACCACATCAGGGAGCGTTCGTGAAGGTCCTCATCACCGGCGGGTGCGGGTTCATCGGCTCGGAGGTCGTCCGGGTCGCCATCGAGGCGGGGCACGAGGTGGTCAACCTCGACAAGCTCACCTACGCCGGCAACCCGGCCAACGTGGCCGAGTTCATCGATCACCCGCTCTATGCATTCGTCCACGGCGACATCGCCGACCCCGACGTGGCGCAGCGGGCGGTGGACGGGTGCGATGTGGTCATCAACCTGGCCGCCGAGAGCCACGTGGACCGCTCCCTGCACAACCCCACGGAGTTCATCCAGACCGACGTGGTGGGCACCGCCACGCTCATCATGGCCGCGCGCGAGGCGGGCGTGCGGCGGTTCGTGCAGGTGAGCACCGACGAGGTGTACGGCTCCATCCCCAGCGGCGCCTTCCGCGAGACCGACCCCATCCAGCCGTCATCGCCGTACTCCGCCAGCAAGGCCGGGGGCGACCTGCAGGCGCTGGCCATCCACCACACGTTCGGGTACGACATCGTGATCACCCGCGGCTCCAATACCTACGGCCCGCGGCAGTACCCCGAGAAGCTCGTGCCGCTGTTCATCACCAACGCCCTCGACGGCCTCCCGCTGCCGGTGTACGGCGACGGGCAGCAGGTGCGCGACTGGATCCACGTGCGCGACCACGCCGAGGGCATCTGGTTCGCCATGGAGAATGGCGAGGCGGGCCGGGTGTACAACGTGGGCGGCGGCAACGAGTGGCCCAACCTCGAGATCACCCGCCGCATCCTGGCCCACACGGGTGCGTCGGACGACCTGATCACCTACGTGCAGGACCGCCCCGGCCATGACCGGCGCTACGCGCTCGATACGTCTACGATGCGCGCGATGGGGTGGGCACCACAGGTGGACTTCGACGAGGGGCTCGCGTCCACCGTGGAGTGGTATCGCGACGGGCGTCCGTGGTGGGAGCCCATCAAGAGCGGCGAGTACGCCGAGTGGTACGCCACCAACTACGCGGGGCGTGGCGCGTGAGGTCCGGCATCGGCATCGGGGCCGTCATCGCGGCGGTGGCGGCGGCGCCGTCCACCGGCCTGGCGGCGGTCGGGGACATCACCGAGTTCTCCGCCGGCATCTCGAAGGACTCCGCGCCCCTGGCCATCACCAACGGCCCGGACGGCAACCTGTGGTTCACCCAGGCGGGTGATGTCAACTACGGCGTGGCGCGCATCACCGTGCGCGGCAGGGTCACGGAGTTCCGGCGCGGCATCGGGGAGGGCGCCCGGCCCTTCGGCATCACCGCCGGCCCGGACGGCAACCTCTGGTTCACGGAACTCGCGGGAATGCGCATCGCGCGCATCACGCCCCGCGGCGTGGTGACCGAGTTCGGCCCCGGCATCGACCCCCTCGCCGCAGCTGCCGCCGCGCCCGCGCCGTCCGGGATCACGTGGGGCCCCCGCGGGCGCGTGTGGTTCACCGAACTCGGTGCAAGCGCCGTGGGCAGCATCACGATGCGCGGCGCCATCCGCACCTTCACCAAGGGAATCCGGCAGGGGTCGGGCCCCTTCGACATCTCCGCCGGCCCGGACGGCAACCTGTGGTTCACCGGCGCCTGGAACGGCGAGAGGGACGTTCCCGGGAACGCCGTCTACCGCATGACGCCGGCGGGGAAGGTGACCCGCTTCACGCGGGGGATCCCACGGGCGTCGAAGCCCACGGGCATCACGCGTGGCCCCGACGGGGCCATGTGGTTCACCATGAATGACGCCGATGCCATCGGCCGCATCACCATGCGCGGGAAGGTGCGGGTGTTCCGCAAGGGCATCACCCGCGGCTCCAAGCCCGGCCTCATCACGGCGGCGGCGGACGGCAACCTGTGGTTCACGCAGCCCGATGGCAACAGCATCGGCCGCATCACGCCACGCGGCGTGGTGACCGAGTTCCGACGCGGCATCTCCCGCGGGGCAGGCCCGCTGGGCATCACCGATGGGCCCGACGGAAACGTGTGGTTCACGGAGCTGGCGGGCAACCGCATCGGCCGCATCGAGACCGGCGCGGCGCCACCGCGTCGCATCCCCGTCACGGGCTAGGTGATGCGGATGCGCACGGGGTAGGTGGAGTAGTACCGCATGCCCGTGGTGGCGTCCCGCACGTCGGCGTACACCGTGAGCACCTCGCCCCGGCGATGCGCGTGGCGGTGCTGCACCGAGAATCCCCCGCAGCGGCCACGCATGGTGCGGGTGACCTCGCGCGAGAAGTGCCACCCGTAGTTGCCGTGCGCCGACTTGAAGCGCGTGGTCACCCGGTGCCCCACGCCCCCGGACTGGCACCAGCGCATGGTGAGGCGCGTCCACCGCGTGCCCGGCACCTGCCGCGCGGTGAGCGAGGTGACCTCGGGCAGGCTCACGCGCGGGTTGCCCCCCGCCCGCACGTAGTCGAGCCAGGTGCTGTACGTGCCCACATGGGTATAGGCCGTGGGGGCCGAGTTGTCGCAGCCCTCGGGGCCGAACGACACCACGCCCACCAGCACGCCGGCGCTCTCGAGCGGCCCGCCGCTGTCGCCCCAGCAGGCGGCCGGCTGTGACGAGAACGGCAGCGTGCCGCAGATGGTGCCCCAGGGCGCCCCCAGCGACCGGCACCGCGCAGGAGTGGACACCGAGATCCGTCCGGTCTGCAGAACGGGGCTGCCGCCCGGGTGCTCGGCGGACGCCCCCCAGCCCGACACCCAGCCGTCCGCGGCGTACGAGGCCCGCGGGCCGCGCTGGTAGCGCTCCACCGCCGGGTGGATGGACGCCGGAACCGGGCGGGCCAGGTGCACCAGCGCGATGTCGTGCCCCCACCTGCGCGGGTCGTACAGCGGGTAGGTGGCGATCATGTCCACGGCATAGCGGTCGTCGGCCGTGATGGAGGCGAGGGCGACCCTCCCCACCCCCACCTGCACCTGGTCGGGTCGCAGCCCGTACGTGCAGTGGCCGGCGGTCACCACCCATTGTGGGTCCACCAGGGTGCCGGTGCAGAACTGCCCCGCCCGGCCGTCGTCGGCACCCACCTCCAGGAGGGCCACCACGTGGTCGCCCGTGGTGGGGTCGGCCGGCGTGCCGCCCACCACGCCGAGCGCCGATGACCCGCCGGCCAGGCACAGCGCTCCCACGATTACCGACAGCAGCCGCCGCATGCGCGCGACGGTATCAGCGCATCAGCCGGTGGCCGCCGCGCCGGGGCCCGAACCATCCTTACGGGTGGCCACCAGGGACCAGATGATCGAGACGGCCAGCGTGCCCACGATCACCGACAGCGACAGCCACACCGGGAGCTTGCCCACGGGCGTCTCGGAGAGGATCAGCTTGGCGCCGGCGAACACCAGCAGGAACGCCAGGCCGTAGTGCAGGTGCACGAACCGCCGGAGCAGGCCCGCCAGGCAGAAGTACAGCGCGCGCAGGCCCAGCACGGCCATGGCGATGGATGCCCACACGATGAAGGTGTTGGTGGTGATGGCCAGCACGGCGGCCACGGAGTCGATGGCGAAGATCAGGTCGCTCGACTCGATTGCCACGAGGGCCACCAGCAGCAGCGTGCCGGCGCGCCGGCCGTTCACCCGGGTGAAGAACTTGTTGCCCTCGTACTCGCCGGTCACCGGCATCACGCGCCGCATCAGGCGCACCATGGGGTTGTTGCCGGGATCCTTGGGCTCGTCGTGCTTGAACGCCATGTGCCAGCCGGTGTACACGAGGAACAGCCCGAACAGGTACGCGGTCCAGAAGAAGGTCTCGAGCAGCGCGGAGCCCACGAAGATGAAGGCCAGGCGCATCACCAGCGCGCCGATGACCCCCCAGAACAGCACGCGGTGCTGGTAGCGATCGGGCACGGCGAAGTACGTGAAGATGAGCGCGAAGATGAAGACGTTGTCCACGGACAGCGCCTTCTCGATGAGGTACGCCGAGTAGTAGGTGGCGGCCACGTCGCCGCCCTGCCATCCCCACAGCACCAGGCCGAACCCCAGGCCCGCGGCGATCCAGATGGCGCTCCAGATCGAGGCCTCGCGGAACGACACCACATGGTCGTCGCGGTGCATGAACAGGTCGATCGCGAGCATCACCACGATGCCGCCCGCCAGCGCGGCCCACGCCCACAGGGGCACCGCGAAGTCCATGGCCTCCGTCACCTGCGTCCCTCCGCTCGAAAAACGTCGATCGAGCCGAGGTCTCCCCCACCCTCAGGCGGGCGGCGCGGCCGGGGCCCTCACGGGCCCGTAGTGACGACCTGCGCCATTGACGGGGTACTCCCCTTGGCGCCGAGCACCTTACTGGTTCGCAAGCAGTTCCTCGTCGGGAACGTCACGCCACACGCGGGCGGGCAGGCCCGCCACCAGCTTGCCGGCCGGGATGTCCTTGGTGACCAGCGCGCCCGCGGCAACGAAGGCCTCCTCGCCGATCTCGATGCCGGGCAGGATGACCACCCCGCCGCCGATGCGCGCGGCCCTCCGGATGGTGGCGCCCTTCAGCAGCCCGTGGCGTGCCTCGGTGCGGCCCATGAAGTTGTCGTTCGTGGTGGTGACGCACGGCGCGATGAACACGTCGTCCTCGAGCGTGGACAGCCGCGTGATGTAGGAGTTGCTCTGGATCGAGCACCGCGCGCCGATGTCCACCTGGTTCTCGATGCACACGCCGCGTCCCACGCCGCAGTCCTCGCCGATGGTGACGTTCTCGCGCACGAATGCCTGGTCGCCGATGACCGTGCGCGCGCCGATGGTGGTGCCCGCGAACACCACGGCCCCGCTGCACACCGTGACCGAGCCGGCCAGCACCAGCCCCGGCAGCTCCGTGGTGCTGGCCGTGGAGCGGCTGGCCAGCTTGGGGGTCTTGCCCAGCACCACGTTGTCCTGGATGACGCACCCCGGGCCGATCACCGTCCCCGCGTGGATCACCACGTTGGCGCCGATCTCGACGTCATCGGTGATCTGCACGCCATCGCCCAGCACCAGGTTCTCGCGGCTCATCGGGATGCTCCCTCCAGGGTCATCGGTCGGCCGCCCTCCGACAGCGAGCGGTCCATGGCCTCGAGCACCTCGACGGTGGCGAGCCCGGCCCAGCCGTCGGCGATGGGAGCGGTGCCGGTGCGGATGCAGTCGAGGAAATGCTGGCACACCAGGCGCAGTGGCTCGGCGGTGTCGATCTTCGGGCTGAAGATGTCGCCCGAGCGCACCTGGATGTACTCGCCGTACTCGCCGGTGCGCGGCACCGGGCCCTTGTCGTACACGGTGATCTTGCGCTCGCTCTCCATGTCGTCGAACACCACCATGCGCTCCGAGCCGATCACGGTCATCCGGCGCATCTTGTGGGGATCGAGCCACGACAGGTGCAGGTGCCCGATGACCCCGCTCCGGAACAGGATGCGCCCGAACACGACGTCCTCGATGCCCTCCTGCAGGTAGCAGGCGCCCGTGGCCGACACCTCCACCGCGGGCTCGCCCACGATGTGCAGCATCACGCTGATGTCGTGCGGGCCCAGGCTCCACAGGGCGTTCTCGTTGCTGCGCACGATGCCCAGGTTGAGGCGGTTGCCGTACAGGTAGTGCACGTCGCCGAGGTGGCCGCTGTCCACGAGGTCCTTCACCTTGGTGACCCCGGGGTGCAGCACCAGCAGGTGGTCCACCATGCAGGTGACGCCCGCCGCCGCCGCGGCCTCGGCCACGGCACGGGCGTCGGCGGTGGTGAGGGCCAGGGGCTTCTCCACGAACACGTGCTTGCCGGCCGCGATGGCCTGCAGGGCCAGGGCGGCGTGCGTGGGCACGGGGGTGGCGATGACCACCGCGTCGGTGTCGGGGTCGGCCAGCACCTCGTCCAGGTTCGTGGTGAGCCGCGTGCGCGGGAACGCCGCGCGGTGGCGGTCGAGCAGGCCCTCGTCCAGGTCGCAGGCCCAGCGCAGCTCCGAGCCCTCGATGCGGTCGAAGTTGCGGGCCAGGTTGGGGCCCCAGTACGACATGCCCACCACGGCCACGCGAAGGGGCGTCACAGCGTCCACACGTTCTCCCCCCTGGGAACGGCGTTGCGGAAGTCGACCACCAGGCGGCTCCTGTCGGCCACCCGCTGCCAGTCGACCCCTGAGTGCGCGGTGACCACCACCACGGCGTCGGCGGCCTCGAGCGCCTCGTCGGTGAGCTCCACGCTGCGCATGGGGACGTCCACCCCGTGCCCGGGCTCGAGCTCGCCCACGTGCGGGTCGTGGTAGGTCACGCGTGCCCCGCGCTCCATGAGCAGCGAGATCACCTTGAGCGCCGGGCTCTCGCGCATGTCGTTGACATCGGCCTTGTAGGCCACGCCGATCACCAGCACGTCCGAGCCCTTGAGCGCCTTCTCGTGGTCGTTCAGCGCGCGCGCCAGCTTGCTGACGCAGAAGTAGGGCATCTGCGAGTTGATCTTGCCGGCGAGCTCGATGAACTCGGTGTGGAAGTCGTACTCACGCGCCTTCCACGTGAGGTAGAACGGGTCGATGGGGATGCAGTGGCCCCCAAGGCCCGGGCCGGGGCGGAACGGCATGTAGCCGAACGGCTTCGTGGCCGCGGCGTCGATGACCTCCCACACGTCCACGTCCATGCGGTCACACAGGATGGCGGTCTCGTTGACCAGGGCGATGTTGACGCTGCGGAAGACGTTCTCGAGGATCTTGGTCATCTCGGCCACCTCGGGCGTGGACACCGGCACCAGGGTGTCGAATGCGAGGCCATAGACCTGCATGACCTTCTCGGTGCACGCGGGGGTGAGGCCGCCCACCACCTTGGGCGTGGACCGGGTGGTCCAGTCCTCGCGGCCGGGGTCCACCCGCTCGGGGCTGAAGGCCAGGTGGAAGTCGGTACCGGCCTTGAGCCCGTACTCCTCGAGCAGCGGCGCGAGCTCCTCGCGGGTGGTTCCCGGGTAGGTGGTGCTCTCGAGCACCACCAGCTGGCCCCTCTGCAGGCGCGGGGCGATGTCGCGGGCGGCCCCCAGCACCGCGCCCAGATCCGGCTCGCGATGCTCATCGAGCGGGGTGGGCAGGCAGATGATGATGGCCTCGAGGCCGGGAAGCTCATCCAGGTCGGTGCCGGCGCGCAGCATGCCGGACTGCGTGAGGGGCGCCAGGCGCTCGGATGGAACGTCCTCGATGTGCGAGATGCCGCGGTTGATGGCCGCCACCTTGTCGTCCACCACGTCGAGCCCGAGCACGGGCACGCCGGCCTCGGCGAACACCACGGCGAGCGGCAGCCCGACGTAGCCGAGGCCGATGACGCCCACGCGGGGCGTGGGGGTGCTCATGGGGTCCCCCTGGGGATGTTCATTCTCGGCGCAGGCAGCGGCGGTATCGTAGCCCGTATGGCCGATGCGGCGCTTGCCGGGCTCCCCCGGATCGTGCGTGCCCACGACGAGGTCCGCTGGCGCGGGCAGGTACTCGCGACGCTCGGGATGGCCTCGCTGTCGTACTGGCTCATCCTGTGGCTGGTGGGCGGACCCGTGCAGGCGCTGCCCGCGGGCATCGTGGCGGGGGCCGGCCTGCTGCTTGCGCTGGCGCTCGGCGCCATCACCAGCCGTCGCCGGGTGGCCCATGGCCTGCTCACCCTGCGGCCGCCGCGCGGGGTGGTGCACGAGACCCCTGCCGATGCCCGCGAGCGCCGTGCGCGCGCCGCCACCATCATGTTCCTGGGGGTCGGCGTGCTGCTGCTGCTCGACACCCTCGTCAGCGGCATCGGCGCCACGGCCGCCCTGGTGGCCGGCGCCGGCCTGGGGGCGGGCATCATCGACCGCCTCGAGGCCCGCCGCTGGGAGCGCGCCGAGGACGCCCGCGAGGTGCGCATCTTCCTGGTGCTCAGGCCCACGGCCCTCATCGCCAGCATGGGCGTGCAGGACGCCTACGCGCTGCCGCGGGCGCGCACGGCGGGCGACGACGCGCCGGAGGAGTTCCCCGGAACGTTCCTCTAGCCCAGCTCCTCCGCCACGGCGCGCGCGATGGCGTCTGCGGCATGGCCGTCGCCGTAGAAGGGCGGCCGCTCCGCCGGCATGTCGAGGCGCGCCAGTGCCACCCGCACCCGGTCGGCGTGCATGCCGGTGAGGGTGTTGAAGCCCCCCGCGACGGTCTCGACCCACTCCGTGGTGTCGCGCAGCGTGACGCACGGGATGCCGTGGAAGTAGGCCTCCTTCTGCACCCCGCCCGAGTCGGTGACGACCGCGCGGGCGTTCATGAGCAGGCTGGTGAACGCGAGGTAGCCCGCCGGGGGCGCCAGCACCAGGCCCGGGACCGCCTCGAGGGCCTGCCACCTGCCGCCCGCCTGCAGCTTGGCCCGGGTGCGGGGGTGCACCGGGAACACCGCGGGCTCGCCGAGCGACGACAGCACCTCCACCATGGCGTCGAGCGCCTCGGGGGTGTCGGTGGCCGCCGCGCGGTGGATGGTGACCAGCAGGTACCCGCCCGGCTCCAGGCCGTGGGCGGCGGGGGCGTCCTGCCTGCTCGCGAGCGGCGCGAACATGCGGCTGGCGTCGCACATGACGTCCCCCACCAGGTGGACGCCACGGGTGATGCCCTCGGCCGCCAGGTTGTCCACGGCCTGCTGGGTGGGGCACAGCAGCACCTGCGACAGGTGGTCGGTGACCACGCGGTTCTGCTCCTCGGGCATGGACTTGTCGAACGACCGCAGGCCGGCCTCGACGTGCGCGAGCGGGACGTCGCACTTGGCCGCCACCAGTGCACCGGCGAGCGTGGTGGTGGTGTCGCCGTACACGAGCACGGCGTCGGGCCTCTCGTCGCGCACCACGTGCTCGAATCGCTCCATCATGATGGCCAGCTGGTGCACGGGGCTGCCGGGCCCCACGTCGAGGGCGTGGTCGGGGCTGGGGATGCCCAGCTCGTCGAAGAAGAGATCGGCAAGCTCGGGGTCGTAGTGCTGGCCCGAGTGCACCAGCACCTCCTCGCCCTGCGCGCGAAGCGCGATGCACAGCGGGGCGGCCTTCACGAACTGCGGGCGATTGCCCACGAGGGAGACGATGCGCACGGAGCTCCTAGAGGCCGGCGAAGCCGACGGTGGCGAGGCGCTGGGTGATGCGCTCGAGGTTACCGGTGAGCACCATGATGCCCAGCACGATCATCAGCGCCCCGCCGATGGCGTTGACGGCGTACCAGCGGTCGCGCAGCCACTTCGACGCCGACAGTGTCTGCGTCATGAAGATTCCTGCGAGCAGGAACGGGATGCCCATGCCCAGGGAGTAGACGAACAAGAGGAGTGCGCCCGCGGCCGGTGATCCGGTGGGCGCGGCGTAGGTGAGGATGCTGCCCAGGATGGGGCCGATGCACGGTGTCCACCCCACCGCGAAGGCCACGCCCACCAAGGCGGCGCCGGCCAGGGTCTCGGGCCTGCGCGACAGGCGCACCCGGCGGTCGGACTGGAACCACCCCATGCGCGGCAGCAGGATCATCGCGATGCCGAAGACGATCAGGATGATCCCCGCCACCAGGTTGAGCACCGCGCGGTCGCGCGCGAGCGAGCGACCGATCAGCCCCGCGCTGGCACCGAACAGCGCGAACATCACCCCGAACCCCAGCACGAATGCCGCGGTGGGCCGGAGCACGGCCTTCCACCGCTGGTCCACCTGATCGGCGGGCACCCCCGAGATGAACGACAGGTAGCCGGGCACGAGCGCCAGCACGCAGGGCGATGCGAACGATACGAAGCCCGCGGCGAATGCCACCGCGAGGGATATGACGGACAGCTGGGTCACCGGCCCGCCATGGTATCCCCGTGCCGGCGTTGCAGCGGGTCACCGTTCTCCCGGCAATCCGGTGACGGATGGACCACAGTGAGGTCATACGTCAACAAAGGGACGACGTTTGTCCCTTCCATGTTCTTTTTCTTGGAGACTCCTCAATGGTCGAACCCTCTGATGCAGTCCAAGTCTGGCTGTGGATAGGCACGATCGGCA
>CAZEUE010000053.1:0-10853 GCA_964514615.1 uncultured Bifidobacterium sp.
AGCCGCCCAAGGGTCATGAGCTGGACGACCACTACTTCGGCTCCATCCCCGACCGCGTGCTGGCCTGCATGATGGAGGTGGAGCGCGAGCTCGCCCGCCTGGGCGTGCCCATCAAGACCCGCCACAACGAGGTGGCGCCCGCCCAGTACGAGGTGGCGCCCATCTTCGAGATCAGCAGCGTGGGCGCCGATCACCAGCACCTGGTCATGCAGATGCTGCAGAAGATCGCCCGCCGCTACGGCTTGGTGGCCCTGCTGCACGAGAAGCCCTTCGCCGGCGTGAACGGGTCGGGCAAGCACAACAACTGGTCCATGGGCACCGACACCGGGCACAACCTGCTGGAGCCCGGCGACACCCCGCACGACAACCTGCAGTTCCTGTTCTTCACCTCGGCGGTCATCCGCGCGGTCGACAAGTACCAGGGCCTGCTGCGCGCCACGGTGGCCAACGCCGGGCAGGACCACCGCCTTGGCGCCAACGAGGCGCCCCCGGCCATCATCTCCGTGTACCTGGGCGCCGAGATCCAGCGGGTGCTCGAGGGCATTGCGGCGGGCAAGGCGCGCAAGAGCACGCCGCGCTCGTTCCTGGGCCTCGGCACCCCGGTGCTGCCGCCCATGCCGCTGCACGCGGGCGACCGCAACCGCACCAGCCCCTTCGCCTTCACCGGCAACAAGTTCGAGTTCCGGGCGCTCGGCGCCAACCAGGAACTGGGCCTGCCCAACACGGTGCTCAACACCATCGTGGCCGAGTCGATCGACTACATGGCCGGCGAGCTCAAGAAGAAGCTGGCCAAGCGGGGCGCCACCGAGGAGAAGGCCGTGGTCGACGTGGTGGCCGAGGTCTACCGCAAGCACGGTCGCGTGGTGTTCGACGGCGACGGCTACTCGGATGCATGGCACAAGGAGGCCGACAAGCGCGGCCTGCTCAACCTGCGCACCACGCCGGACGCCCTGCCGCAGTTCGTCAGCCCGGCCACGGTGCAGGTGTTCACCAAGTACAAGGTGCTCGACAAGCGGGAGCTCACCGCCCGCTACGAGGTGTACGTGGAGCAGTACATCACCAAGGTGAACATCGAGGCCGAGACCGCGGCCAACATGGCCCGCACGCTCATCCTGCCGGCGGCACTCCGGCAGATCGAGCTGTGCGACGACGCCGGCATCGAGGACCTCACCGCCGAAGTGCGAAGCCTCACCGAGGACTTCCTGGCGGCGCTCAAGGTGCTGGAGAAGGCCAACGCCAGCCACCCGCACTCGGGATCGGCCATCAAGCACGCCGAGTACATGCGCGACACGGTGCTGCCGGCCATGAGCGCCGCGCGCGAGGTGGCCGACAGCCTGGAGGGCATCGTGGCCGACGACCTGTGGCCGCTGCCCAAGTACCAGGAGATGCTGTTCGTCAAGTAGGGGTCGGACAGGGACCCCCGCAAACCCCGTATGAGGCGGGGCGCGCAGCCAGAGGGGGGCGGGATTTCGCGGGGAGGACCGTTCGAAGAGGTCCGACCGTGAAGATCCCGCCCCCCTCTGGCGTCCCCGCCCACGACGAGTGAGGTAATTTCGCCCGATGACCCGTGACGAGATCCTGGCGCTCTGCGAGGAGCGCGACATCAAGTTCATCCGGTTCTGGTTCACCGACGTGGTGGGCCAGTTGAAGAGCTTCGCGGTCACGCGCGAGGAGCTTCCCACCGCGATGGAGAACGGCATGGGCTTCGATGGCTCGTCCATCACGGGATTCAATGCCATCGAGGAGTCGGACATGGTCGCCATGCCCGACATCGACACCTTCGCGGTGCTGCCCTACCGCCCCACCGAGCAGGGCGTGGCGCGCATGTTCTGCGACATCCAGCTGCCCACCGGCGAGCCCTACGAGGGCGACCCGCGGCAGATCCTGCGCCGTGCGGTGGACCGCGCCGCCCGCATGGGGTTCGACCACTACTACCTGGGCCCCGAGCTGGAGTTCTTCTACTTCCGGAGCAGCGAGGGCACCGAGCCGCTGGATCGCGGTGGGTACTTCGACCTCACCACGCTCGACGCCGCCAGCGATCTCCGGCGCGACACCGTGCTGGCGCTCGAGGCCATGGGGATCCGCGTGGAGTACTCGCACCACGAGGTGGCGCCCAGCCAGCACGAGATCGACATGCGGTTCGACGACGCCCTGCGCATGGCCGACAACGTCATGACCTACCGCACGGTGGTGAAGGAAGTGGCGCACCGGCACGGGGTGTACGCCACGTTCATGCCCAAGCCGCTGGCCGGCGAGAACGGGTCGGGCATGCACACCCACCAGAGCCTGTTCCGGGGCGAGGCCAACGCGTTCTTCGACGCCGCGGACGAGTACCTGCTGTCGGCCGACGCCAAGGCGTTCATCGCGGGGCAGCTGCGCCACGCGCGCGAGCTCTCATGCGTGTTCGCCCAGTGGGTCAACTCCTACAAGCGACTGGTGCCGGGGTACGAGGCCCCGGTGTACATCGCGTGGAGCCGGCGCAACCGGTCGGCGCTCATCCGCGTGCCGATGTACCACGTGGGCAAGGAGCGGGCCACGCGCTGCGAGCTGCGCAGCCCCGACCCGGCCTGCAACCCGTACCTCACGTTCGCCGCGCTGCTGCACGCGGGGCTCGACGGCATCGAGAAGGGCTACGAGCTGCCGCCTCCCATGGAGACCAACCTCTATGAGTTCGGGCCCGAGGAGCGGGCGCGGGCGGGCATCGAGAGCCTGCCCGAGACGCTGGGCGAGGCCATCGAGATCGGCGCGGCCAGCGAGCTGCTGCTCCGGGCGTTCGGCGAGCACACGCACAACCGGTTCGTCGAGATCAAGCGCGCGGAGTGGGAGGAGTACCGCGTGCAGCTCACGCCGTTCGAGATGGAGCGGTACCTGCCGGTTCTCTGATGGACTCCGCGGTGTCCACCGACGTGTCGTGGCTTCCGGAGTGGGCAGACACCCTCATCTGGGTGGGCGCCATCGTCCTGCTCACGGCCATATCCATCTGGATCGTGCGGGCTGTGGAGCGTCGCTCGGTGGCGCGCGTCATGCGCCAGGGCGAGACCGTGGCGGCGCGACAGAAGTCCACGGCGGTGGCGGCGCTTGCCACGGGCATCATCTACCTGGTGGTGCTGGCGGCCATCGTGGCCGTGGTCGCAGCCATCTTCGGCGCCAGCAGCGTCGCCGCCATCTCGGGTTCGGCGTTCGTCATCCTGGTACTGGGCTTCGCGGTGCAGCGGCTGCTGGGCGACGTGGTGGCCGGGTTCTTCATCCTGTTCGAGGAGCAGTTCGCCGTGGGCGACCTGGTGACGCTGGAGCCCACCATCCCCGCCGGCCTGGTGCGGCGGGTGAGCCTGCGGGTCACGGAGCTGCAGGCCATGAACGGCGACGTGGTGTACCTGCCCAACTCACTGGCCAAGGGGGTGCAGCGCATGCCCCACGCCGCGCGCGACATGGAGGTGGGCGTGCTGGTCACCGACGTCGCGCCCGTGGCGCGTGCCGTGGCCGACGCGGCCGACCTGGTAGGGCCGGGGGGCGTGCGGTATCCGTCGCCGCCCACGATCACCCGCACCGACGACATGGGTGATGGCCTGTCGTGGGTGCGCATCCGCGTGGACGTGCCGCCCGGTTTCGAGTGGATGGCCACCGGGCTGTTCGTGGACGTCATCCGCGCGCGGTGCGGCGACGCCCTCAAGGGCGAGCCCATCACCTCGGATGTCGACCCCGACGTCTACCGGGGCTACGAGAAGATGCTGCGCGAGGCCCGCGAGGGCTAGCCCGCGGGGGTGCGGGCGGCCATGTGCAGCACCTCGCGCCAGCGGTCCACGCAGGCGCCCCAGGTCCAACCCGAGGAGAAGGCCCGGCCGCTCTCGCCCATGGCGCGGCGCTCGTCGGGGGCGGCGGCCAGGCGGGCCAGCTGGCGGGCATAGGTATCCGGGCCGGTGTAGAGCAGGCCGCCGCCGGCCCGGGCGGTCTGGCCGGCCACCACCTGGGCGCGGGCGTTGCCCAGGGTGGGCCGGCCCGCGCGCCAGGCCTCCAGGGCCACCAGCGACAGGCTCTCGTAGGGCGATGGCAGCACCACCACCTCGGCGGCCGCCAGCAGGTCGGCGCGCTCCTGGTCCGTGATGAACCCGGTGGTGGTCACCCACCCGGGGATCTCCATGCCGGGGGCCTCGCGGCCGGCCAGCACCAGGCCCAGGCCGGGGCCCTGCTGCAGGTAGGCCCGGTGGGCGCGGATGAGGGCGTCCACCCCCTTGGCGGCGTCCACCCGTCCCAGGTACAGCGCGAACCGCGGGGGCAGGGCCCACCGCGCGCGTGCCCGTGCGGCGTCGCCATCGGGTGAGGGGTCGAGCCCGGCGCCCACCACCACCCCGGGCGCGGCGGTGCCCCCGAGGGTGTCCTCAACCAGCCGCCGCTCCTCGGGGGTCATGAACGCCAGGGCCCGAGCCATGCGCATCACCCCGCGCGTCAGCCCGAACCGCAGCATGGGCTCCTCATGCGCCAGCGGCACCAACACCGCCCGATCGCGCACAAGCGGAATGGCGAGCTGCGAGGTGGCATAGAGATAGGTCCAGCAGGCGACGACCTCGTGCGCCTTTGCACGCTCGCTGCGACCCCGGTGCCTGGCACCGGGGTCGCTGAGAGCGTGCAACATTTCACGGGATACCGGGCCCTGCGTTACACACCACTCGGCTTCCATCGCCGGGTCGCCCGGGCTCAGGCCCAGGGCGCGCACCAGGTCGGCTGCGCGGGCGGGGTCGGGCGGGTCCACCGCGAAGCGGCGCACCGTCACGCCGTCGTCCTCGGTGGTGCCGGGCGGGTAGAAGGGCTCCCAGCTCAGGTAGTCGCGGGCCGTGGTGGTGTAGACCGTCACGCGCTCGCCCGCGCGCACGAGCGCCCGGGCGGTGTCGCGGCAGAGCGCCTCAGCGCCCCCCGCTACCTCGGCGCCGTAGCGCTGCACCACGAAGGCGATGTTCATCGCCGGCCCCGGCGACCGGGCATCAGTCGTCCGCGCTTGGCGGCACGCGCCTCTCGAGGTAGTCGATGCGGGCCTCGAGCCTGCGGATCTCGGCCTGCATGCGGTGGCGGTCGGCCTCGAGCTGCGCTAACAGATCGGCCAGCGCGGGCGTGATGAGGCGCATCACCGCACGCCGACCGCCTCCTACGGCCCTTCCCGCCACCCCATCGCGTGCGGACGGCGCCGGATCGGCGATTCGCAGCGGCGGCAGCGGCGGCTCTCCCGCGGCGTCGCGCAGCGCCGCCAGCAGGGCGTCGGGGTCGGGCTCGGTGCTCACGCCCGCGCCCCCATCAATACGCCCCGCGCTTGAACAGCACCGCCGGGACGGTGCGCACCAGGATCACCAGGTCGAGCCAGATCGACCACGTCTCGATGTAGTAGAAGTCGAGCCGCACGAGCTCGTCGAACGACAGGTCGGCCCGACCGCTCACCTGCCACAGGCCGGTCATGCCCGGCAGCACCAGGTAGCGCTTGCGGTGGAGGTCGTCGAGCAGCAGGTAGTCACGCTCGGGAAGCGGCCGCGGACCCACCAGCGACATCTCGCCGCGCATCACGTTGAACAGTTGCGGAAGCTCGTCGATGCTGAACCGGCGCAGGAACCTGCCCACGCGGGTCACGCGCGGATCGTCGCTGATCTTGAACAGCGCGCCGTCGGCCTCGTTGCGATCCTCGAGCGCCGCCTGCAGCTGGTCGGCCCCCACCTTCATCGTGCGGAACTTCAGGCAGTCGAAGGGGTGCTCCTCCACGCCCATGCGACGGTTCCGATAGAGGATGGGCCCTCGGTCCTCGATCCAGATGGCCAGCGCCGTGAGCAGCATGACCGGTGACAGCAGGATGATCAGCAGCGCGCCCACCACGATGTCGAACGCCCGCTTGGCGAAGAACGCGATGCCGCTGAGCACCGGCGGGCGCAGCTCGAACAGCGGAAGCCCCGGGGCCGGAACCGCCCGGATGGAGTGCGACAGCAGCTGGGCCGTGGTGGGCGCGAGCCGCACGGGGAGGCCCCGGCGCCGGCACACATCCAGCAGGTCGAGGATGGACTGGTCGCGCCCGGCCTGACCGGCCAGGATGACCTCGTCGATGCGCCCGGGGTCGAGCAGCACGTCCAGCTCGCGCGCGGCCGGGGGCTCGTCCTCGGTGCCCACGCCCGCCACCAACGTGTGACGGCCCACCACGCGATACGCCACCCCATGGCGGTCGGTGCTGGCACGCGTGATGCTCTCGGCGATGGGGCCGGTCATGTCGGGCGCGCCCACCAGCAGGGCACGACGCTCGAACTTGAGCATGTCGAGCACCAGCGCGGTGGCGCTGTCCCACGATGCGCGCAGCACGATCACCAGGAGCGAGATGACGAACCACGACGAGTAGAAGATGTAGAAGGTGTTGAAGCGCCAGCCGCTGGCCAGCACCAGGGCCAGCACGATCAGCGTGCTCACGGTGACCGCCGACAGGATGCGGCTCGACCCGCCGCGCTCCTCGCGCTCGGCGTAGAGGCCGTACTTGGCGAACACCAGCACGAGGGTGATGGTGGCCAGCGGCAGGGCCTTCTGCTCCACGGTCCAGATGGCCGCCGAGTCGATGGGCTGCCCCTGCACCATCAGCTTGAACGCCAGCACGGCGTACAGCCCCAGGAACACCGACATGACGTCGATGGCCAGCAGCGCCACCACGCTGAACGCACGCCGGAGGTAGTCGCGTCCCTGCCGGCCGCGCAGGATGGGCACGAACCGCACATCGCGCGACGCCAGCCGCTCGCCGGCCTCCTGCGGCGTCGCGGTGCTGCGGCTGGGCGGTGGAGGAGGCGAGCTCACCGGATCAGGGTACCCCCTACCTCACCCTGATCGTCACGGGCCACGACGACTTGGTCTGGCGACTGCCCGAGGGCACGTCGCCGGTCCAGGTGGCGCGGTACACGTTGGTGGCCGTGGGCCGGAAGCGGTAGGCAAACGAGCCATCACGCGTGGTGGTGACCGTCGCGAGGGTGCTCCAGGAATTGCCCCGACGCACCTGCAGGTTCACCTCGGTGGGCCTGCGCGTCGTGCGCACCTGGCCCACCAGCGTGGCCGTGCGACCGCGCGCCACGGGCGCGGGCGACAGCGGCGACATGGGCAGCGAGAACACCTCGGCCGCGGGCTTGGGCCTGGCGTCCTGGCGCAGCAGCCCCGATCCCCAGTTGGCGTTGTCCTGCAGGAAGTACCACACGAACATCCTGATGCGCGTGTTGGGGCGCACCCGGCGGTAGGCATCCTGCAGGTACTGCGCCTGCTGGGCCTCGCTCACGAACATCGAGTACTCGCCCACCTTCACGGTGGAGAAGCCGAACTCCGTGAGCCACAGCCGCTTGCCGCGGAGGTAGGTCCTGTCCACCTCCTGCTGGAAGCGCTTGATGTTGTAGAGGTCGATGTACGACGAACCCGGGAAGTTGGTGTTGCGCGGCTTGGTGATGGGGTACGGGTGGTGGCTCACCACGTTCATCGGGGGCCGGCGGCCCTTCTTGTTGAGGCCCTTCAGGAAGTTGCTGGGGCTGGTGCGCGCGTTGGGGCTGCGCGGGCACGACGACGGGCACTGGTCGCCCGCCGGCGACGTGACCACGCCGGCGATGCGGCTGCCCTTGTCCACCCGCTTGACGTTGGCGTAGAAGCTCTTGGCAAGCGCGCTGTAGGTGGCCGTGGACACGTTCACCCAGTTGCGGCCCCTCTTGGCGTACTGCGGCCGCAGGAACAGCGGGATGTTGGGCTCGTTCCAGATCTCCCAGTCGCGCACGCCGCGCGGGGCGTAGCGACTGGCGAGCGCGTAGGCGAAATTGCCGTAGTCACCCGCCCGGGCCGGGCGGCGCGTGTAATCGGCGAACCGGGCCGACTTGGGCACCCTCTTGTCCGCCGCCCAGTTGGGCGTGCCCCACACGGTCATGAGCACCCGCACCCCGCGCTTGGCCGCGGCATCCACGATGGGGTCGTACGCCGACCAGTTGTAGGCCGGGTCGTTGGGGTCCTTGGGGTTCCTCGGCCGCTTGGTGGCCACCACGTCCCACCGGGTGTCCACGCGGATGATGCGCGCGCCCATGCGCGCCATGGTCTGCACGCGCGACTCCGCCTCCGCCTCGGGCACCTGGTACACGCGGTCATCCTGGATGCCCGCCAGCGCCGACGATGCCGGCACCCCCGGCACCGTGCCCTTGACGGCCCCGGGCTGGGCCGCTACCCCCCCGCACCCGGCAAGGGCGCCAACGGCGAGCGCCGCGAGGGCGCCACGGGTCATCACGGTCTGCATTCGGGTGCGCATGCGGCGGATGGCCTCCATGAGGGGCGGTCGGGTTCTCAGTTGGGGCCTTTCGTGCGCAGCGGAAAATGGACGCGCGACCCCGCGGACAGGAGTGAGGCTAGGGCCGCGTCGGGACGCCCGGCAAGGAGAGCGTGCCGGATCAACACGCACTCCTCACGGGATCCTTACGGTCTCGGGCCGAATTCCCCTGCCCGATGGGACAGACGGGGTACCGCGGCGATGCGTCAGGGGGCCGTGCGCGGGGTGATTGCCCGCTCCACATCGGGCGAGCGCAGCACGGTGCCGCCCTCCGGGGTCACCACGATCTCCCGGCCCTGCTCCACCAGCCACCTGGGGTCGAGAATCTCGATCGCGACGATCCTGCCCTCGCTCCACACCACGCTGCAGTCCTCGAGCGAGGCATCCCCGTCATCGGGCTCCACCTTTGCCGGATTGCCGCTGCGAAGGCGCAGCACGTCGAACTCATCGTCGTCCACGACCACGGAGACCCGGCGTTCACGCTGCGGGATCCAGCGCCAATGGCGATGCCTTCCCGCGCGCGGGTCTGGCGCCAGCCCCTCTGCGTGTGCCAGCGCGTCGAGGATCACATCCCGTCGGGGCGTGAAGTACGCCCCGTGGTCACCGTCGATCGTGCGGAGGATCCGCTCCGGCACCACCACCGCCCTCCCGGACACGGGGTCCACCACGAACGCCCCCTCCGGGAGGTCGGGCCACGGCCCCCGGCCGGATGTCACGCCGCCGCCGGCGGGCAGCCCTCCGGGTTCATCAGCTCACGGGCGAGATCGCCCACCGGCATGCCGTCAGCCTCTGCCTGCCGAAGGGCGTCGGGTACGTCATCGGCCA
Organism: uncultured Bifidobacterium sp.; assembly: GCA_964514615.1. Classification (GTDB taxonomy): domain Bacteria; phylum Actinomycetota; class Thermoleophilia; order Miltoncostaeales; family Miltoncostaeaceae; genus SYFI01. The sequence goes on from CAZEUE010000053.1 coordinate 9,119, forward strand.
GCCCCAGCCTCAGGCGCAGGGCGGCGTCCACGGCGGCCAGCCACTCGCTCACCCGGTCGCAGTGCACCAGCACGGCACCGGGCTCGCGGGCCATCGTTGCGGCGACATCCTCGGCCACGCGCGGCAACTGCGCCCGCGCCTGCACGACGTCCTTAAGCGGATGCCACCGCACCCCGAACCCCGCCTGCGCGTACTCGATCACGCAGTGGCGGCTGCGCATGGTCGACACGATGGTGGTCACCCCCTGTGCCCGCCACCAGGCGAGCTCCGCATGCCGCCGGGTCACCCGATGCCCGCGGCCACCTCCCCCGGGCCGCTCGGCCACGGCCAGCGATCCGGGAACGATCCAGGCATGCACGGGGACCTTCTTCAGGGCGCTCATGGGGCTCTCCCAGATGGCGATTGGCGATGCCGCCAGCATGCGCCCGCCCGGCGTTACGCATCCACACCGGCGCGCAACAACATGCGCGCGCACCCGTGGCGCGCGCTTACCGATTCCTTACCCCTCCATGGAGCGCCCCGAACGGCCCGCTCCATACGGTGCGGATCGTTCTGAATCCATCAGGGGGAAGAGGATGACGCACCGCACTCTCATCGCATCCGGCATCGTGGCCATCGCAGGGCTCGGCATGGCGGGTGCCGGCATGGCGGCCCCGGTCATCGACAGCGTGGAGGTCAACCGCACGGGCGCCACCACCCTCGAGGTGGACGTCGACACCGAGAGGGGCACCGATGCCGCCCGGCCGCGCATCACCGTGAGCTCGCGCCTGGTGCGGGTGAACCGATCGGGGAAGGCCCGGCGCGCCAACGTGCGCGCCCGCGCGCGCGTGGACCTGGACGACTGGCGCGAGGCCACGCAGGCCGGCGACCCGGTCACGGCCACGGCGCGCCTCACGCGCGTGCGGCAGGCCACCGGAAAGACCATCCGGGTGCGCGTGCGCGCGTGCGACTCCGACGGCTGCATCACGGTCAACCGACGGGTCACCGTGCTGGATGACGACTCCCGGGACTCGACCGGGAGCGGTTCGCCCGGCACGCGATCGTCCGACTCACCCACGGACCCCCTCCCCCCGGGGGCCATCGACGCCGACGGCGCGGTGAGGGTGGCGCTGGCGGCAGTGGGCAGCGGGAGCGCCCTCGTCAGCGTGGAGCGCGAGGACGACTACGGCGCCGCATGGGAGGTGAAGGTGCGTCGCACCGACGGCGCCCGGGTGAAGGTGTACGTCAGCGCCGGCGGCGCCGTGGTGCGGACCCGCGTGGACGACGGCGACGATTACCGGTCGCCGCTGCCCCCCGACTCCATCGGCGCGGAGCAGGCGGTGGCCGTTGCCCTGGCGCGCGTGGGCGATGGCAGCAGCCTCATCAAGGTGGAGCGCGAGGACGACCGCGGAGTGGCATGGGAGGTCGAGGTGCGCGCGGCCAACGGTGCCGAGTGGGAGGTGTACGTGTCCGCGACCGGCCGGGTGGTGAAGGCCGAGATCGACGACTGACCCGCCCGCGGGGCGGCATCAGGGCGCGCGGCCACCTCAGTCGGGGGTGGCCGCCGCCCTGATCCACCCGGGCACGGGCACCGGGGTGCGCCCCGCGCGCTCGATGCACACGTGCACCAGCTGGCCCTCGGCGCAGAGCTCATCCCCCCGCAGGAACCTGTGGCGGCTGCGGAACGACGTGGTGCCCACTCCCCCCACCGACGTCTCGATGGTGATCATGTCGTCCAGCAGGATGCGCTGGTCGA
>CAZEUE010000054.1:0-3316 GCA_964514615.1 uncultured Bifidobacterium sp.
ACAACCCGGGCTACCAGTCGGTGCTGAAGGACCTGAAGCACTCCACCAAGCAGCGGTTCGTGGCCCTGGAGTTCGACTACCCCGCCGCCGATCTCGAGGAGGAGATCGTGAAGCAGGAGTCCGGGGTGGACGGCGACGTGGCCGAGCGGCTGGTGAAGGTGGCCGAGAAGGTGCGCAACCTGCGCACGCACGGCCTGGAGGAGGGCGTGTCCACGCGCCTGCTGGTGTACGCCGGCCAGCTCATCCATGGGGGCGTGGAGCCGGTGGCGGCCTGCGAGGCCACCATCTGCCGGCCCATCACGGACGACCTCGAGATGCAGCGCTCCATCCTCGAGCTCGTCAACACGCAGTTCTAGGGCCGGGGCGATGTCCACACAGGGCGGAGGCGGCGCCGGCAACGTCGGCATGTACGTGGGGCGCGACATGCTGGCGGCCGTGCCGGAGGAGCGGCGCGACGACTACCTGCGCCTGGTGCAGGAGATCTCCGACCTGAAGTACCAGCTGGGCGTGGAGGTGGCGCGCCAGCTGCCCCGGTTGTTCGAGGAGCAGGACGATGTGGCGATCGAGCGCTACCTCGACCAGGTGCGCGCCATCGCGGACGTCGGGTGGAAGTCCGGTGTGGAGGTGGCCAAGCAGCTGCCGGACCTCTACCACGCGCCCGACCCGGCCATCGCCGAGGCCTACGTGGAGATCGTCACCGAGGCCACCCTCGGCCCGCCCGACGACGAGGAGACGCAGGCGTTCGCCTCGGAGCTGGAGGACCTCGAGCGCCAGCTACGCGAGATCGAGCCCAAGCAGCAGCGGGCCACCGAGCTCAAGTCGCTGCTGGCCGCGCGCGATCGCCGCGATGAGCGCCGCCGCAAGCACGCGCAGGAGCTGGCCGCCGCGCTGCCGCCCATCCTCGCGCGGCTGCGCCCCAAGCACCGGGATTGCTACATGCGCGAGGTGCGCCTGGTGGCCGCCGCCGACCCCGAGGCCGCGCTGGAGGCCGCCAACACGTTGCTCGACCTGCTCAACGGCGAGCGGGTGTCGCACGACGGCGCGGCCGAGTGGACGCGCCGCGGCCTTGACGTGCTCGAGAAGAACAAGGAAGTCGGGCGCGGGTACTTCCGCATGGGATCCAAGTACTCGCTCGACGTGCTCGAGGAACTGCGCGAGGGCCTGGCCCTGCGCCAGGTGGCCCGCGTGCTCAAGCTGTACGCCACCGCGCTGTCCGGGCGCGACGTGGCGGTGCGCGGCATCGACGAGATGGATTCGGTCGACCGCTTCGGCCCGGATCACATCATCCTGCCCGCCGACATGCGGTTCTTCGACGACGACGACCGCAACTTCGTGGCGTACAAGGTGGCCGCCGCCCATGGGGCCGCGCGCATCGAGTTCGGCACCTACCGGTTCGAGCTGTCGGAGATCCCCGACACGGTCGCGGAACTCGACGCCAAGTACGGACTGGGGGCCGCATGAGCACCAGGGAGAGCCCGTTCCCCACGGCCAGCACCGAGGCCGAGTGGCGCCGCGAGAGCGACCTGACCAAGTTCTACAACCTGTTCCCGTCGCCCGCGCTGGCGCGTGACATCTTCAACATCGTGGAGGGCCAGCGCATCGAGGCCCTCATCCGCAGCCGGTACCCCGGAATCCGCCGCGACATGGACCTGATCCAGGAGCAGACCCTGGCGCGGCGCGAGGAGATGGGCACCTCGCCGGCCGACCTGCCCGAGGTGGGACAGGTGATCGACGCCCTGATGGTGGCCACCATGGATGGCGAGCCGCCGTTCGAGGGCATGAGCGCGCACGTGCGCGAGGCCAGCGAGGGCGCGATCGGCCTGATGGCCGAGGTGGAGTCGCCCGACGCCACGGTGGGCGACACCGCGCGCGTGACGGCGCGCATCTACGCGCTGATCGACGATGCCATGCAGGCCGGCCGCCGGGGCATCACCGACCCCTTCAGCGACGAGGCCAAGCAGCAGCAGCCCACCAAGCCCGAGGATGGCGAGGGCGAGCAGGACACCGGCGACGTCGACTTCAACCCGCTCGATGAGTACGAGCCCATGGAGATGCCGCCCTTCGTGCCGCCCGTGATGGAGGAACTGGTCCAGCCCGAGAGCACGGCCCAGAACCAGATCGAGGCGCAGGACGTGGAGGGCGACGCCGACAAGGAGGGCAACAAGGGCGACGACGCCGAGGCGGAGTCGATGGAGGCCGCCGACAAGGTGATGCAGGCCCAGCAGGTGTCCGAGGGCCAGATGGACGAGGACGCCGCGGCGCAGAAGGCCGAGTCGGACGCCGACATGGAGGAGAGCGGCCGGGGCAGTGACGCCGAGGGCGAGGAGACACCCGACTCCGCGGGCGGCATGACCCCCGAGGGCGCCGGCCCCGACGTGGCGCAGGGTGACGAGGAGGCCGAGGAGGACCTGGGCGAGCAGGTCTTCCTGTACGACGAGTGGGATCACCGCATCGAGGACTACCGGCCGTCGTGGTGCACGCTGCGCGAGACGCGCGCCACCCGCGAGGTGCCGGCGTTCGTGGCGGCGGTGTTCCACGAGTACGGCGGGGTGGTCACCCAGATCCGTCGCAACTTCCAGCTGATGCGCCCCGAGCGCATGCGCAAGATGCGCTACCAGACCGAGGGCGACGACCTCGACCTGGACGGCCTGGTGGAGCACGTGGTCGACCGCAAGGCCCGCCTCACGCCCACCGACCGCGTGTACATCAAGCGCGACAAGAAGGACCGCGACGTCACCACGGCGTTCCTGGTGGACATGTCGTCATCCACCGACCGCAAGATCGACGGCCGCAAGCGCATCATCGACATCGAGAAGGAAGGCCTCATCCTCATGTGCGAGGCGCTCGAGGCCATCCGCGACGAGTACGCGATCTACGGCTTCTCGGGCAACGGCCGCGACGACGCGCAGTTCTACACCGTGAAGGAGCTGGGCGAGCGCTACGACGACCGCGTGCGCTGGCGCATCGGCGGCATCTACGGCCGCAGCAAGACGCGCATGGGCCCGGCCATCCGCCACGCCACGAAGCGGCTGATGAGCGTGGACAGCAACGTGAAGCTGATGATCCTGCTCACCGACGGCCGGCCCTACGACAGCGACACCTACCAGGACAACGCGTACGCCCAGGCCGACACCCAGATGGCGCTGCGCGAGGCCCGCCGCGAGAAGATCCACCTCTTCTGCGTGACGGTGGACCAGGAGGGCGCCGACTACCTGCCGCAGATGTACAGCGACGCCAACTTCGTGGTGATCGACGACATCCGCACGCTGCCCCAGAAGCTGCCGCAGCTCTACCGGAGGCTGACCACCTAGCCTCG
>CAZEUE010000054.1:3416-10843 GCA_964514615.1 uncultured Bifidobacterium sp.
CCACGCGGGCGTAGCCCGCCTGCGTGATCGGAGGTCGTCAGCCGACGGTCTCAGGACCCGGAGGCTGACCACCTAGCCTCGCCACGCGGGCGTAGCCCGCCTGCGTGATCGGAGGTCGTCAGCCGACGGTCTCAGGGCCCGGAGGCTCACGACCTCGGCGGGTCCCGCGGGGCGCCCTATCCCTGCAGGGTGGCGAGTCCCCAGCGGGTGATGAGCCGCTGGTACTGGCCGTTCTTCTTCATGCGGGTGAGCGAGCGGTTCATGGCCACGCGCAGGGCGTCCCGGTCGTCGTTGAACGCCAGGCCGTACTGCTGGTTCACCGGGATGGTGCCGGCGTACCGGAACTTGGGCGCGTTGTTCCTGACGTACCAGCGTGACTGGCCGTAGTCGTTGATCACGGAGTCGACCCGGGCGTCGAGCAGCGCCTTGTAGGCGCCCTGCATGGTGGGGTACTGCAGCACGCGCGCACCGCGCACGCTGCGGGCCACGGGCACGGCCGTGGAGCCCTGCAGCACGCCGATGGTGGATCCCACCAGGTCGGCCTTGCGCCGCACGCCGGTGGTGTTCTTGCGGGTGACGATGCCCATGTTGGCGCGCAGGTATGGGCTGCCGAAGGTCACCTGCGCGGCGCGCTGCGGCGTGATGGTGATGGACGACGCGCCCATCATTGCCCTGCCCTCCTCCACGCCATCGAGGAGGTCGTCGAAGTCCACCACCCGCCACTGCACGGTGCGCACGCCGGCCAGCCGGGCGGCCTGCTCCACCAGCTGGATGTCGAAGCCCGTGAGCCTGCCGCTCTGCCGGATGTCGAATGGTCCGTTACCGCTGATGGTGAGCGCGGTCACCGTGCGCGGCACCTGGGCGGTGGCCAGGGCTGCCCCGGCGAGCGTGCCGCCGGCGACGACGATGGCGACCAGGGCGAGCGGGCGGCGGTTGCGGGGCATGGGTCCTCCGGGGACGGGGTGGTCAGTCCCCAGCGTACGCCTCGACCGGCAGGCACGAGCAGGTGAGGTTACGGTCGCCGTGCACCGAGTCGATGCGGCCCACGGGCGGCCAGTACTTGGTCGCCTGCATGCCGGCCAACGGGTAGCCGGCGAGCTCGCGCGGGTAGGCGCGGTCCCAGGCGTCGGTGGCCACGTCGTCGGCCGTGTGCGGGGCGTGGCGCAGTGGGCTGTCCTCGGGTGCCCACTCGCCGGCCTCCACGCGCCGGATCTCGTCGCGGATCTCGATCATGGCATCGCAGAACCGGTCGAGCTCGGCCAGCGACTCGCTCTCGGTGGGCTCCACCATCAGCGTGCCGGCAACGGGGAACGACATGGTGGGGGCGTGGATGCCGTGGTCGATGAGCCGCTTGGCGATATCGTCCACCGTCACGCCCGAGGCGTCCTTGATGGGCCGCATGTCGAGGATGCACTCGTGCGCCACCCGGCCGTTGGCGCCGGTGTGCAGGATGGGATAGTGCGGGGCCAGGCGCGCGGCCACGTAGTTGGCCGAGAGGATGGCCACCCTCGTCGCGTCGGTGAGCCCCTGCGACCCCATCATGGTGATGTACGCCCACGGGATGGGCAGGATGCCCGCCGACCCCCAGGGGGCCGCCGAGATGGGGCCCACCCCCGTGGCCGGACCGGCGCCATCGCGCATGGGGTGGTTGGGCAGGTAGGGCGCCAGGTGCGCGCGCACGCCCACCGGGCCCACGCCCGGCCCGCCGCCGCCGTGCGGGATGCAGAAGGTCTTGTGCAGGTTGAGGTGCGACACATCCGCCCCGAACGTGCCGGGCTTGGCCAGGCCCACCAGCGCGTTGAGGTTGGCGCCATCCACGTACACCTGGCCGCCGTGCTCGTGCACGATGGCGCAGATCTCGCCCACGCCCTCTTCGAACACCCCGTGGGTGGAGGGGTAGGTGATCATGATGGCGGCCAGGCGGTCACCGGCATCCGCGGCCTTGGCGCGCAGGTCGGCCAGGTCGACGTTGCCGTCGGCGTCGCAGGCCACCACGGTCACGCTCATGCCGGCCATGGCGGCCGACGCCGGATTGGTGCCGTGCGCGGACGACGGGATGAGGCACACCGTGCGCTGGTCGTCGCCGTTGGCGCGGTGGTACGCGCGGATCGCCAGCAGGCCCGCGTACTCGCCCTGCGACCCGGCATTGGGCTGCAGCGAGATGGCGTCGTAGCCGGTGACCTCGCACAGCGCCTGCTCGAGGTCGCCGATCATCTCCGCGTATCCCCGGGCCTGGTCGGCCGGTGCGAAGGGGTGGATGTTCGCGAACTCCGGCCACGTGATGGCCTGCATCTCGGTGGTGGCGTTGAGCTTCATGGTGCACGAGCCCAGGGGGATCATGGTGCGGTCGAGCGCCAGGTCGCGGTCCGAGAGCCTGCGGATGTACCGCAGCATCTCGTGCTCGGTGCGGTACCGGTGGAACACCGGGTGCGTGAGGATGTCGTCGGTGCGGCGCAGCTCGGCCGGCAGGCCATCGGGCGCCGTGGCGTCGAGGGCCTCCACCGATGCCTGCACGCCGAACGCCGCCCAGGCGTCCTGCACCGCGGCGCGGTCGCTGACCTCGTCGAGGGTCATCCCCACGTGGTCGTCGTCGATCTCGCGCAGGTTGATGCCGCGGTCGCGCGCGGCCTGCAGCACCTGCGCGGCGCGGCCGGGCACGCGGGCCACGATGGTGTCGAACCAGGTGTCGCCCACGATCTCCACGCCGCCGTCGCGCAGCCCCTGGGCCAGGATGCCCGTGAGCCGGTGCACGCGCTCGGCGATGCGGCGCAGGCCGTCGGGCCCGTGCCACGAGGCGTACATGGCGTTGGCGATGGCCAGGAGTGCCTGGGCGGTGCAGATGTTGCTGGTGGCCTTCTCGCGGCGGATGTGCTGCTCGCGGGTCTGCAGGGCCAGGCGCAGGGCGGGCCGGCCCGCGGCGTCGATGGACACGCCCACCAGGCGGCCGGGCAGCGCGCGGGCGAACTCCTCGCGCGTGGCGATGAACCCCGCGTGCGGCCCGCCGTATGCCATGGGCGTGCCGAAGCGCTGGGTGGTGCCCACGGCGATGTCGGCACCCATGTCGCCGGGCGAGGTGACCAGCACCATCGAGAGCGGGTCGGCCACCACCACGGCCAGGCCGCCGGCCCGGTGCACCCGCTCGATGGCCGGCGCCAGGTCGCGCACCTGGCCCGACGACCCGGGGCTGGCCAGCAGCGCCCCGAAGACGGCATCGGGGATGTCGGTCGCGGGGTCGCCCACCACCACCTCGATGCCGAAGGGCTCCGCGCGGGTGGCCACCACGGCGATGGTCTGCGGGTGGCAGTCGGAGTCGATGAAGAACACGTCCGAGTCGCTGGCCCCGCCCCGGTGGGCCATGGCCATGGCCTCGGCGGCCGCGGTGCCTTCGTCCAGCAGCGACGCGCCGGCCAGCGGCAGGCCGGTGAGGTCGCTCACCATGGTCTGGAAGTTGAGCAGGGCCTCCAGGCGCCCCTGCGAGATCTCGGGCTGGTACGGGGTGTACGACGTGTACCAGGCCGGGTTCTCGATGATGTTGCGCAGCACCACCGGTGGCGTGATGGTGCCGTGGTAGCCCAGGCCGATCATCGAGCGCATCACGGTGTTGCGCGAGGCCAGGTCGCGCAGCCGTGCGACGGCCTGGGGCTCGCCCACGGGGTCGGGCAGGTCGAGCGGGGCCGCGAGCCGGATGGACGCCGGCACCGTCTGGTCGATCAGCTCGTCCACGGAGGCGGCGCCCACCACCTGCAGCATGCGGGGCAGGTCGTCCGCGCCGGGGCCGATGTGGCGCCCGATGAAGTCGTCGTGCGCCTCGAGTGCGGAAAGGTCGGCGCGCTGCTGGGTGGTGGCCATGGTGCTCCTCGCTCGGCTGCGATTGGAGCCCCCGCTGTCCGTGTGCCTGAGAGATGCACCCCATCTGGGGCTTTCCCCGTCGGCGGGGTGCTCGGCACCCTCTCTCCAGCGTCACCGCGCCCACCACGGTCCGTGTGCCTGAGAGATTCCGGGGCGGTTGCTCCTTCGGCGCCGGCTCGAGGCCGGTCTCTCCCACGGCGGGCGATCGGTGAGGGCACCGTATCAGGGCGGCCCGGATGCCCCCGGGCACATCCGTAAGGTGCCACCCATGATCTTTCTCTACATCATCTCGATCATCGTCTACATCGCGTTGATCTTCATCACCATGAACATCGCGGCCAGCAAGAACCGCAGCCCGCTGGGCTTCGGCCTGCTGGCGGTATTCCTGCCCATCATCGCGCTGATCATCGTGCTCATCATCAACCCGGGCAAGGCGGGCGCCTCGCTCGAGCAGGACCGGGCCGAGTAACGGCATCCCCCGCCGGCATCACCCCGACGCGGGTGATGCCGGCGCCACGGGGAACGGCAGGCCGCAGTCGTCGGGGGGCGTTCGCCCGCCGAGCACCTGCTCCATCCACTGCACCGCGGTGGGGCCCACCACGATGGCGGTCTTCTGGTGGGGCACGTCGGTGATCCATGTGGTGGCCACGCGCCCTCCGGTGGCGCATGACCTGCGGATGAACACCGCGGTGGTGCCGGGCAGCACGATGGTGTCGGTGGTGCTCTGCGCCACGTACAGGGGCACCGTGGCCGGCAGCGTGCGCGCGGTGTTCTGCGTGATGTGACGGCGCCACTCGGGCACCTGCCACGGGTTCACGCGGAAGAAGTCCTGCCGCAGGATGTCCTGGCGGAACAGCGCGGTGTAGGCGGCGCTGGTGATGCACTTGTCCATGAGGGCCTGCCAGTGGTTCTCGCCGTTCGTGGTGAGCACCTGCGATCGCTCGAGCCCCGGGTAGAACTCCGGCCAGGTGCCGGCGATCTCGCTGCCGATCACCCAGGCGTTGGCGGTGTTCCACTCGGCATCCATGAGCAGGCGCAGCTCGGCCGCCGGCGCAGCTGTGGCCACGCCCTCGAGCTCGAGGTCGGGTGCGTACGACGGCGCCAGCGCACCCGCCGCCAGGGCGGCGTGACCGCCCTGCGAATGCCCCCAGGCGATCCATCGCGGCGATGCACCGGCCGCAGGGAGGTCGCGTGCCGCGCGCACCGAGTTGATGACGTCGCGCGACTCCTCGGCCGAGATCATGTAGCCCGATGTGCCGGGGGTGCCGAGGCCCGCGTAGTCGGTGGCGGCCACCACCCAGCCGCGGGCCATCATCTCCTCCACCCACGGGATGAGCGGAATGGGGTCGGCGCCCTTCGACGGCGTGCACTGGTCGCCCAGCCCGATGGTGCCGTGCGACCAGGCGATGACGGGGCGGCCGCCTGCCGGTGCCGGGCCATCCGGGATGAACACCCGTCCGCTGGCCGCGCGCGGTTCCCCGTTGCCCTGCTGCGAGAGGTACAGCATCCGCACCGCGCGGCCGCCCTGCACGGGCACGCCGAGCGGCTCGGTGCGCAGCACCGTGCCCGGTGGCGCGTCGGGCAGCGGGTTGGGGGGCACGTAGAACGGCGCGAGGGCATCGAGGCGCTCCCGCTCCCGCGTGTCGGCCGTGACGGTGAGCACCACCCACGCCATGATGGCCGTGAGAGCCGCGATCAGCATGAGGGCGATGGCGGGGTGCCGGGCAGGGGGCAATGCCATGCCCGCAGCATGTCAGGTCGCGGGCCGATACAGTCAGCAATGTGAGTGCGCATCACCAGCCCGGCCACGCCGCCGTGGACGCCGACGCCTTCAAGGCCGCCCTGGGGCGGTGGGCCAGCGGAATCACGGTGGTCACCGCGCAGGGTCCCGAGGGGCCGGTGGGCCTCACGGCCTCGGCCTTCTCGTCGCTGTCACTGCACCCTCCGCTGGTGCTGGTGTGCATCGGGCAGGCCTCGTACCACCACGAGCACCTCACCCAGGCGCCGGGCTTCGGCGTGCACATCCTGGAGGCGGGGCAGGAGGAGATCTCCAACACCTTCGCGTTCAAGCGCGGCGACAGGTTCGAGGGGCTCGACGTGCAGGAGGGCCCGCTGGGCGTGCCGCTGCTGCCGGATGCTCTGGCCCGCCTGGCCTGCGAGCGCTACGAGGTGGTGGAGGGCGGCGACCACTCGATCCTGATCGGCCGCGTGCTGGCCGCCGATGTGGCCGACGGCGACCCGCTGGCGTGGTGGCAGGGCGGTTACCGCCGCCTGGCCCCGGTGCCAGGCACCTAGCCGTGCGTTAATACTGACCGTACGCGCGTCGTGTGAGGCGACGCCGTGTATCGTCAGGAAATGCCAACCTCTCGAATGCTCCGCCGGGCCGCGGTGGGCGCGGCGTCAATCCTGGTCGCGGCTCCTGCGGTGGCGTCCGCGGGCAGCACCGGTCCCGTGGAGGTCCGCGTGGTCGTCGGCCTGCAGCGCGACACCCCGGGCCTGCAGGCGATGGCCGCCCGGGTGTCCGACCCGACCAGCCCGTCGTACCGCTCGTACATGCCCGTCACCCGCATCGCCCGCGAATACGGGGCAACCGATGCCGCGGTGGCGCGGGTGCGCAAGGCCCTGCGCCGCGCGGGATTCACGCGGAGCATCCTTGACGTGACCCGCGGGTTCCTCGTGGTGCCGGCCACGGCGCAGCAGGCGCAGGCACTGGAGGGGGGTTCGGCCGAGATGCAGGCAGGCAGCCCGGCCGGGGCCGCGGCCATGGCGCGCCTGCGCTCCGGCCTGGGCGGCGTCATCACCGAGATCCTCATCGATGAGCCCGCGCTCACTCCGAAGGCCCGCGAGGCGCAGGCATCGCCCGGCGTGCGGTGGCCCAGCCACACCGGGACCGCCAGGGGCTGCGCGCAGGGCGTGGGCACCTCGATAGCACCGCCCGGATCGTCCACACCCGCCCCGCCGTCGTCCACGGTCTTCACGCCCAACCAGTTCCAGACGGCATTCGGCATGACCCCGCTTCATCGCGCGGGTATCCAGGGGCAGGGCCAGCACATCGCGCTGTTCGAGGTGGGCGCGGGCGTGAAGAGGTCCGACCTGACCACCTTCGCCCGCTGCTTCGGCCTGCCCGCCCCGAACCTCCGGATCGTCCCCGTGGGGCAGGCCACGCCCGTTGATCCGGTCGCGGGGGGCGGGGCGACGGTCGAGGCCACCCTGGACGCGCAGGCCGTGATGATGGCGGCCCCGCGCGCGCGGATCACCATGGTGCAGGGCAGCTCGCTGGCGTCGATGCCCGAGGTGATGTCGACCACGCTCGATGGCCGACGCCTGCGCGGCGTGCCAGATGTGGTGTCGGTGAGCTACGGGGTCTGCGAACTGCTCGCGCAGGGCAGCTCGCAGGCGCCCTTCATGAGCGGCTCCGCGTCGCGTCGCCTGACCGACTGGGTGATGGCCACCGGCGCGGGCGCCGGGGTGACGTTCCTGGTGGCGGCGGGCGACTCCGGGGCCCAGAGCTGCGCCCACGACCTCGGGGCGACACCGGCTGGGCCCGGCGCTCCGTATGGCGTGGCCTTTGCCAGCAC
>CAZEUE010000055.1:0-10770 GCA_964514615.1 uncultured Bifidobacterium sp.
CCCTCCATCCACAGCCCGCCGGCGGTGTCGATGAACTGCTTGAGCTGGCTGCTCACGTTGCCGAACCGGGTGGGTGTGCCCAGCACGTAGGCGTCGGCCCATGCGAGGTCGTCGAGGGTGGCGAACTCGCCGTCCTTGATGGCGTCGTAGTGCGCCTGCCACTCGGGGTTGCTGGCGATGGCATCCGCCGGGGCCAGCTCGGGCACGTGCTTCACGCGCACCTCGGCGCCCTGCGACGCCGCTCCCTCGCCGATGGCCTGGGCCAGGCGGTGCACGCTGCCGGTTGCCGAGTAATAGATGACGGCGACGTTCGCCATGAGGATGCCTCCGGGGTCGTTCCCTCGTTTGCTTGCGTGTGCAAGCACGCGAAAACTAGCCGATCAGCCCCTGGTGCATGGCCGAACGGGCGGCCTGGGTGCGGTTGCGCGCCCCCAACTTGCGATAGACGTTGGCCAGGTGGAACTTCACCGTCTGCCCGGTCACGAACAACCGGTCGGCGATCTCGCGGTTGGAGAACCCCTGCGCCACGAGGGTGAGCACCTCGAGCTCGCGCGGGCTGAGCGCCCCGCGCGACGGTGATGCCCCGCCGGCCGGCACCCCGCCCGGGGCGGGCACCACGTGCCCTCCCGCCACCACGTGCCGCACCACCGACGGGAGGTCGGCCGGCTCAGTGCGCTTGTCCAGGTAGCCGTGCACGCCCATCTCCTGCATGTGGCGCACGCGCTGGCCGTCCCACACGCGCGAGAGGGCGATCACCACGGTTCCCGGGTGGCGTCGCAGCACCTCGCCCACCGCCAGCAGGCCATCGCCGGCGCGCATCCAGGGCTCGATCAGCACCACATCGGCCGGATCGGTCTCGAGCCGCCGCAGCAACTCATGGCCATCGGCGGCGTTCACCACCACGCGCATGCCATCGTCGGCCTCGAGGGCGCTCTGCAGCCCGAGGCGGAACATCGGGTACTCATCGGCAATGGCCACCCTCAGCACCTGCGCAACCCCCAAACGGTGAGGCCCCTGCAACGGTCCCACACATGATGGCGGCCCGGGCCCCCCGTTCGGGTGGGGCCGGCCCGGCGGGAACGCCTCAGCCGGCGCCGCAGCCCGGTGGGTACGCCGGCGGGGCGGGCGCGGCGGGCATGGCCTGCTTCATCCGCTGGATGCGCCGCACGAAACCGCCGGTGGGCTCGGTGGCCAGGTAGCGGTCGTACACGGGCTGCACGGCCCCGCGCAGGGCGCGCAGCTCGCCGGGCGTGGCGTTGGCGAAGAAGAAGTAGCCCTGGCCGTCGCGGCAGACATCTCCCATCAGCGTGCTCTGCGGGCTGGTGAGGATGTCGATGGATGCCCCGGGCACCTCCCGGGCCGCGGCGCGCATCCACCGCCGCTCGGCCGGCGACAACGCATCCCATGCCGCGCCGTTCATCGCGAGCACGGTGGGAAACGGCCACAGGTTCACGTTGCCCGACATGCACCGGAGCACGTCGTACAGCCCCAGCGAGTACACCAGGCCCACGTTGGCCTCCACGGCGTCCAGCTGGCCCGCCTGCATGGACCGCCGCACGTCGGAGAGCGGCATCTCCACCGGAGTGGCCCCCAGCGCGCGGATCGACTCGGACAGGAGCGGCGACTGCACGGAGCGCATGGTGACCCCGCGCCAGTCGTCCAGCGCGAGCAGGCAGCCGTCCACGGCCGCGGGCTTGCGCAGCCCGCCCTCGTGGATGGCCAGTCCCTGCAGGCCCAGGGCCTTCGTGCCCTCGAGCATCTCGGCGGCCAGCGGAGACCCCAGCACGGCACGCTCGAGGGCGTAATCGCTCACGAGGAAGGGCATCTGCAGCGCGACGAACGCGTTGACCCCGGCCGACTGCCACACGGGCGCCGACACCGAGCCGGCGGCGATGCGCCCGGCGCGCAGGTCGTCGAGCAGGGCCAGGTCGTCGCCACCGCCGTACTCCGGCACGAGCTCGACGCCCATGCGGCCCCCCGACACGTCGAAGACCCGCTGGGCGAAGCCCGCGAGCGCCCGGCCGTAGGGGTGCTGCGCGTTGGTGACGAAGCCCACCCGCACGTTCGTGGTGCTGCCCACGGTGCCAGGCACCGGTGGCGCCGTCACCTCTGCGGTGGCGGCGCCCGGGGTGCCGGACTGCCCGCCCGCGCCGCAGCCCGGCGCCAATGACGCCACCGTGGCCACGGCCGCGACCGCGAGCATGCGCAGGACGGGATGCATGGGAAGCCCACGCTAGCCGAGCACGCGCGGATAGACTCGCGCCATGCGCCTCCCGCGCGGCCCCATCGCGGCCTTCATCGCCATGCTGTTCGCCGCCGTCGGCGTGGGTGCCGGATGCGGGTCGGATCCCGGGGTGGTGGGCTCGGTGCGCGTCGGCGGATCCAGCACCCTGCTGCCCTTCGTGCAGCAGGCCACCGCGGCGTTCACGCAGCAGCACCCGCTGGCCCGGGTACGCGTGGACCTGACGGGCACCGGTGATGGCTTCGCCCTGCTGTGCGATGGCATCGCGGGGGCCGCGGCCGCCAGCAGGCCCGAGTCGCCCCGCGAGCAGCGCGCATGCGCGGCGTCGGGCGTGCAGGCCGTGCCGCTGCTGGTCGGGCGCGACGCCATCGTGGCGTTCACCTCCCGGGGCTCGCGCGTGCCCGCGTGCCTGAGCACGGCCGAACTGCGCCGTGCGGCCGGCGCGGCCCCCGCCCCCCTGCGCACCTGGGCCGGCATCGGGCCGGCCGGGCTGCCACTCGTGGTGGTGGTGCCGGAGCCCGGCTCGGGCACGCGCGATGCCTTCGTGGACCAGGTGCTCAGCGACCCCGCCGGCGGCGGGGGCCCGGGC
Source organism: uncultured Bifidobacterium sp. (assembly GCA_964514615.1). Lineage (GTDB taxonomy): Bacteria > Actinomycetota > Thermoleophilia > Miltoncostaeales > Miltoncostaeaceae > SYFI01. Next base: position 2,832 of record CAZEUE010000055.1, read on the forward strand.
CTTCGGCCGGACGCGGTTCCCGCCACGCAGGGGGCCCAGATGCTGGCACGGGTCCTCGGCACCCGGGGCGCCATCGGCATCACCGGGTTCGCCACGGTGCAGCCCGCCCTGGATCGCGTGCGGGCCATCCAGGTGAACGACGGCGATGGATGCGTGGCCCCCACGCCCGAGTCGATCGCGGCGGACAGCTATCCGCTCACCCGCGACCTGTTCATGTTCGTGCAGGCCAACGGCGCGGGATCCGATGGTCGGGCCGCGCGGGCATTCGGCGACATCGTGGCATCCCCCGGGCTGCTGGGGCGCCCGGGTTCCGGCCTCTCCCCCGCGGACATCCGCGCCACCGAGGACGCATGGCAGGCCGGCGTGGCCGGGGCGTCCGGCTGATGGGCCTTCTCACCTCGCTCGACCTGTGGCTGGTGCTGGGCGCCACCCTCGTGGCCATCGTCGCGTTCGCCGCCGTCACCAACTGGGCCATCGTGAGGATGCTGGGGCCGGGCCCGCGCGACAAGGCGGGCACCACCGCGGCGGCGTACATGACGGCGCTCGGCAGCCTGTTCGCCATCCTCACGGGATTCCTGATCAGCTCCGAGTACCTCACCCTTCGCGATGCCCGCAACGCCCTGGGGGCCGAGGTGGCCGCGGCCAGCCAGCTGGCCCAGGCCAGCGGATCGCTGACCCCCGCCGACACAGGGAAGGTGCAGGAGGACCTCACGGCATACCTGTCGGTGCTGCCCGCGGGCGAGTGGACGGCGCTCGAGGCCGGGGCGGCCGGGGCCTCGCCCGCGGCCGCGAGGCTGCGCAGCCTGCAGTCGACCGTTTTCAGGGTCACCAGCAAGCCCTACGTGCCGGGGCCTGCCGCGAGCAGCCTGCAGGAATCGGTGAACGCCATCACCACCAGTCGGCGCCAGCGGCTGGTCATCGCCTCCAGCGGGCTGCCCTTCCCGCTCTTCGCCCTCTCGCTGCTGGCGGGCCTGGCGCTCATCGTGAACTCCCTGCTGGTATCGGCGCGCCAGGGGGCGCGGTACGGGTTGGTGGCCGCCGGGATCGTGCTGGCGGTGGCTCTCGACCTGGGCGCCATCCTGGCGATCAGCGCCCCCTTCACGGGTGCGTTCGTGGTGGACACCACGCCGGTGACCGAGCTGCTCGACGAGCTCGCGCGGGGCGCGTACCTGCCATGGGTGAACAGCCCATGAGGGCGCTCGCCGCCCTCATCGCCGCCGCCGCCCTGGTGCCCCTGGCCGGGTGCGGGGGCGACTCCGCGGTGGCGCCCGATCCCGAGTGCGACGCCCGGCCGGACAACTGCGTGACCATCGGCATCGGGCAGCCCATCCCCATCGGCACGCTGCTGTTCCCGGGCGATCCCAGCGGCCCGGACACGCGCAACACCATCACCCTGGCGCTCGATTACCTGGATGGCGCATTCGACGCCCGCGAGGGCGAGGTGCTGGGGCACCGCGTGGAGGTGCTGAACGAGGTCGAGGACTGCACGCCCGCGGGCGGGCGTGCCGGGGCGCGGCGCCTGCTGGCCGAGGCCGACGACCTGGTGGCCGTCATCGGCACCATCTGCTCCGCATCGGCGTTTCGCGCGGCCGCGACGGTGCTCAGCCAGCGCCGGGTGCTGATGGTGTCGCCCACCAACACCTCGCCCCTCATGTCGCGGCCCGAGGGACGCGAGCGGTACTACTTCCGCACTGCGTTCAACGACCTCATCCAGGCTGCGGTGGTGGCCGACTTCACGCGCCAGCGGCTCCGCGCCCGCACCGCCGCCACGCTGGCCGTGGACGACCCCTACTCCACGGTGCTGGCCGGCGCCTTCGCCGATGCCTTCCGCGTGGCGGGCGGCACCGTGGTGTCGCGGCAGGTGGCGGGCGGTGGCACCTCGATGCGGGCGGCGGCGGAGCGGCTGGCCGCGGCCCGGCCCAATGCCATCTTCCTGCCCCTCTTCGAGCCGCGATGCGGGCAGGCCCTGCGCGCCATCCGCGAGCAGCCCGCGCTGCGGCGGACCCCCGTGGTGGTGGCCGAGAGCTGCCTGGTGCGGTCGTTCACGGCCGGGCTGGGCGACCCGGACGTGTACGCCTCGGCGCCCGACACGGCGCGGGTGAACCGCAACGACTTCTACCGCACGGAGTTCCTGACGGCGTACCGGCAGAGGTTCGGCTCGCCCCCCGCCGGGGTGTTCACCGCCCAGGCGTTCGACGCCATCAACCTGGTCATCAGCGCGGTGCGCCGGGTGGCCGTGCCGCTGCCGGGCGGCGCGCTGCGCATCAACCGCGCGCAATTGCGCGCCGCGATGCTCGACGTGGACGGCTACGAGGGCGTGTCGGGCACGCTCACGTGCATCGCCACCGGCGACTGCGTGCAGTCCGCGCGCATCGCGGTGTACCGGGCCCCCGACTGGCCGCTGGGCGGGCGCCGGGCCACGCCGGTGTTCACCGCCAGCAGGTCCCTGGCCGAGGTCTCGGGCGGCGCCGGGGGCTGAGTCCCGGGGGCGCTAGGCCGGCTTGCGGGCCACGGCGTAGAGCTTCATGAAGTCGTACCGCCAGCCGCGCGGCCCGGACCGCTCGCGCATGAGGGCCTCCACTCGGCCGAGCCAGTCGGCCACCTCGGGGTCGGACGGATCGCCAATGATGTGCCCGGCCACCACCCGCATGCGCTCCATGTACTCCTCCACCGGCACGTGGCGCACGCGGCGCTCCATCCAGATGTCGAGGGGCTCGAGGCCCGCGGCCGTGAGGTAGCCCTCCATCTCCCCGATGTCGCGCAGGTTGCCGTCGAAGGCCCCCAGCCACGCGTAGTTGATGGGCTCGACATCCGCGATGACGTCCCGGTACGCCTGCTCGCCGCCCTTGCCCGAGCACAGGATGGCCACCACGCCGCCGGGCTTCATGGCCCGGGCCATGGCGGCCGCGGCATCCCAGCGGTGCTGGAACCAGTGGTAGGCCATCGAGCACACCACCAGGTCGAAGGCGTCATCGGGCACCGGCATGTCCTCGACGCCGGCCTGCACCAGCGATACCTCCACGCCCTCGATGCCGCCCAGCTTGGCCTGGAACTGCTCCAGCATCCCCTCACTGGGATCCACCCCGGTCACGCGCGCGGGGCGGAAGCGGTCGATCACCGCCTGCGCGGCCCACCCGCTGCCGCACCCCACGTCGAGCACGTCCTCGTAGGTGCCCGGCGGGATGGACAGCGCGAGTCGCTGCGCGCCCTCCAGGTTGTACCGCACCGCGCCCTCGTAATCGGACGCGGTGTCGCTGAACCCGCCGGCGATGGATTCACGTCTCTGCGTGGACATGGCCCGTATTGTCACGCACGCGGGAACGAGGCGCCCACGGCGATACGCTCGCCCCGTGAGCAAGGCGACCTCCCTGCGCCGGGCCCTCGGCACGCGCGACGCCGTGGTGATCGGCATGGGCTCGATGATCGGCGCCGGGGTGTTCACCGCCATCGGTCCCGCGGCGGCCGCTGCGGGGAACTGGCTGCTGCTCGGCCTCGCGCTGGCCGGGCTCGTGGCCCTGTGCAACGCCATGTCGTCCGCGTGGCTTGCGGCCCTCTACCCCGAATCCGGGGGCACGTATGTCTACGGCCGCAGGCGCCTGGGCCATTTCTGGGGGTTCCTCGCCGGGTGGGCGTTCGTGGTGGGCAAGCTGGCCAGTTGCGCCGCCATGGCGTTCACCATCGGGGTGTACCTGTGGCCCGACCAGGCACGGGCGCTGGCCATCGCCGCCGTGGTGGCACTCGTCGCCGTCAACTACGCCGGCATCCAGCGCACCGCGGCGGCCACGCGGGTGATCCTGGCCATCACGCTGGTCATCCTGGCGGTGACGGTGGTGGCGCTGCTGGGCGGCGGACGCGCGGACGGGCAGGCGGCCGGCGCGGCGGGCGGCGTCACGGGCATCGCGCAGGCGGCAGCGTTCTTCTTCTTCGCCTTCGCGGGATACGCCCGCATCGCCACAATGGGCGAGGAGGTCCGCGACCCGGCGCGCACCATCCCCCGGGCCATTCCCCGGGCGCTTGCGATGACGCTGGTGGTGTACCTGGTGGTGGGCCTGGCGGCGCTCTGGGCGGCGGGGCCCGCACTGCTTGCGACGTCGCCCGCGCCGCTGGCCGCGGCCGTCGAGGCGGGCGGGATGCCAGGCGCAGCGCCGGTGGTGCGAGCGGGCGCCGCCATCGCCTCGGTCGGCGTGCTGCTGGCGCTGATCGCGGGGGTCAGCCGCACGGGGCTTGCCATGGCCCGCGGCGGCGACCTGCCCAGGTGGCTGGCTGCGGTGCACCCGCGCTTCCGCACGCCCTATCGGGCCGAGGTGGCCGTAGGGGCGGTGGTGATCGCCGCGGTCGCGGTGGGCGACCTTCGCGGGGCGATCGCCTTCAGTTCCTTCGCCGTGCTCGGCTACTACGCCATCGCCAATGCCGCGGCACTCACCCTGCCCCGCGCCCGGGCCCGCGGGGGCACGGTGCTGCCCGCGGTCGGCGTGGTGGGCTGCGTGGCGCTGGCGGCTTCGCTGCCGTGGACGACGGTGGTGCAGGGCGCGGCCGTGCTGGCCGCGGGAGCCGTGGTGTTCGCGACGCGCGCCGTGGCGCGCGGCTGACTACGCAGCCAGCGAGGGGTCGCCGAGGGCGCTCGTCCGCACGGCCTCGACCTCGCCCAGGCGGTGCCGGGCCGCCCGGAAGCTGAGCAACGACACCAGGTCGGGATCGTCGGTGACCATGACGGCGTCCGCCACGCACTCACCCAGCGTGCGCTCCACGAATTCCGCGCTGAAGACGTGGTCGAACTCCTCCACGAGCGCCCGGGCCGCCATCTCGAACTGCCGTGCGCGTCCCTCGAGGGTGCCGCCGCTCCGATCGCGTGCCGCGCTGGCCATCATGGCCAGCGAACAGGTGGACGGGCGGGCGTCGGGGAGGAGCGTCATGGGCCGGGCAATGTACCCCGTCGCGCCCGCGTGGGTCACTGGCTGTTCGGGCTGTTTCACGGGGTCGCCTGCACGTTGCGCGAATTGGTTGCGCAGGTGAGACGGTTTCCCCACGATGGTCATCCGGAGGGGTAGGAATGCCCCCACATGGTCGTTCCCGGATCACGCGTCATCGACCAACTGCTTCCCGCGCAGGCGTCCGGAGGTGATCCCCGCATCTCGCGTGATCCGACCCGCTGCAGGCACCTTCCGCGGTCATGGCACCTGATGCGGCGGCCCCCGTGGCTGCCGCGCCGGCAACTGCATCGGCCCCGCGGCCTGAGGGCCGCAACGCGCTAGCCGCCCTCCCGCCGGGGCACCCCGACCAGGAACATCTCCACCAGGCGGCGCGGGGCGTTGGTGAGCATGGGGAACAGGAACGCGCGGGCCGGCATGCGCACCGAGCGCCTGCCCGTCTCCACGGCGCGCACGGTCTTCTGCGCCACCTTCACCACGTCGGCGTCCGCCAGCAGGAGCAGGCGGTAGAAGCGGCGGAACGACGCCTCGGTGGGCGGGTACGACAGCACCGAGTCGGCCATGTCGGTTGGCGTGATGAGACCCGTCTCCACCACGGTCAGCCCGATGGGGAGGCCCTTCATCTCGAGCCGCACGCCGGCGGTCATGTGCGTGACGAACGCCTTGGTGCCGCCGTACACCGAGATGCCCGGGAACGTGCCGGTGCCGGCCAGCGACGACACCTGCACCACGTGCCCTCCCCCGCGCTCGATCATGCCCGGGAGCACCTGCCGGGTGAGGTCGGCGACCGTGATGGCGTTCAGCTGCACCATCCGCTGGATGTCGCTCGCGGGCATCTCCGTGAATGCCCCGGTCAGGTCGATGCCCGCGTTGTTCACCAGCACGTCCACCGGGCCGCTCGCGGCCTCGACCCTGCCGATGAGGCCGTCCACCTGGGCGGGGTCGGCCAGGTCGGCCACCAGCACGTCACCGCCCGTGCGGGCCGCCACCTCCTGCAGCTGATCGGCGCTCCGGGCCACCAGCGTGAGCCGTGCGCCCGTGGCCGCGAACGCATCCGCGAGGGCTGCGCCCACGCCGCGTGATGCGCCGGTGATCAACACGTGCTTTCCGTCCAACTGCATGACTGGGCCTCCGGGTGCGGGGAGTCGGGCGAATCCGGATCCAGCGTACGCCCGCATGCGCCCTGCCGCGCCTCTTACGAACGTCTTCGGCCGCTCTCGTTCCGGTCTTCGGCGGGCGCAGTGGACTGCCCGCACACGAGACAGGAGGCAACGACGATGGATCGCGGATTCCGCGAGGGATTCATGGGCGGCGGGCGCGGTGGAGGCGGCCTTGACGCGGGGCTCGGCAGCGGCTTCGGGTGGTGGTTCGGGATCTGCCTCACCCTCATCGCCATCTCCCTCATCACGCTCACCGTGTTCACCATCCTCAACTGGCGCGCATCGCACGGCAGCCCGGGCGGTGACGCCGGCGCGGATGCCGACGGTGCGAAGGCGCTGCTCGACGAGCGCCTGGCGCGCGGCGAGATCGGGCCTGACGACTACACCCGCAGGATCACGGCCATACGCGGAGGCGGGCCCGACGGTTAGCCGACTGCCCCATGCCTCCCGGGCGTACCCTTTCGGCACGAAGGCGACACCCGGGAGGCATGGGATGACCACCACCGAAGCCGGCACCGCCCAGGAGACGGTCTATGTCGACCGCTTCTGCAACGGCATCATCGGGCCGAGTGCCGAGGTCATCGGCATCGTGAGGAGCGGCGGGCACATCGTTGCCAACACCGCGCCCGGGTGCTGGGGGCCGATGATCACCCCCGAGATCCAGGGCGGGCACGAGGTGACCCTGCCCGTTGCCGTGGAGGGTGCCGAGCCGGGCGACGGCATCGCCATCCGCATCCGCGGCATCGAGGTCACATCGGCGGCCACGGCGTCGGGCAACGACCAGATGATGGAGGGGCGATTCAACGGCGACCCCTACTGCGCCAAGGTGTGCCCGCAGTGCGGCCGCGCCGATGAGCCCACCGTGGTGGAGGGCATCGGCCCGGACAGCGTGCGGTGCGCCGACTGCGGTGCCCCCGCGGCGCCCTTCACCTTCACCAACGGCTACACCATGGCGTTCGACGACACGCGCGAGCTGGGCGTGACCGTGCACGGCGCGCAGGCCGAGGTGTACGCGCGCGACGCCGCCCGCTACGCCGCCCTGCCCGGCAACTCGGTGCAGAACCCCATCCTGCTGTTCGCGCCGGGTGACCTGGTGGGCGTGATCTCGCGCATGCGGCCGTTCATGGGCCAGCTCGGCACCATGCCGGCCATCGACCTGCCCGACTCCCACAACGCGGGCGACTTCGGCAACTTCCTGGTGGGCGCGCCCCACAGCCACGCGGTCACCGCCGAGCAGCTGGCGACCCGCACCGACGGCCACATGGACATCGACGTCGTGCGCGAGGGAGCGATCGTGGTGTGCCCCGTGAAGATCCCGGGCGGCGGCGTGTACATGGGCGACATGCACGCGCTGCAGGGCGATGGCGAGATCGCCGGCCACACCGCCGACGTGGCGGGTACCGTCACGTTGCAGGTGGAGGTGCGCAAGGGCCTGGGCATCGACGGACCGGTCATCTTCCCGCTGGCCGATGACCTGCCGTTCCTGGCACGGCCCATCACGCCCGCCGAGCGCGCCAAGGCCGACGCCCTGGCCGCGCGCAGCGGCGCGCCGGCGCTGGAGCGCAGCCTGCCCATCTCGGTGGTGGGCACCGGCCCCGACCTGAACTCGGCCATCGAGAACGGCCTGGGCCGCGCCGCCGCGCTGCTCGGCATGGAGGTGCCCGAGGTCATGAACCGGGCCACCATCTCCGGCGGCATCGAGATCGGCCGCGCACCGGGCGTGATCCAGGTGACCTTCCGCGCGCCCGTCGAGGCGCTGGAGAAGGCCGGCCTGGCCGACCTGGCCATCGAGCAGTACGGGGAGCCGGCCTAGCCCCCGGCCACGGGCACGACCACCGCCAGCTCCTCGCC
>CAZEUE010000056.1:0-10708 GCA_964514615.1 uncultured Bifidobacterium sp.
GGCTTACTCGGGAGGAAGCTCGAGGCGGCGCTCACCGGCCCAGGCGGCGGCCTGGGAGCGGCGCTGGAAGCCGAGCTTGCGCAGGAGCTGCGACACGTGGTTGCGCACGGTCTTCTCGGAGAGATGGAGCACCTCGCCGATGGCGCGGTTGGTATAGCCCTCGGCGATGAGCGCCAGCATGCGGCGCTCGCGGTCGGTGAGCCCGGCCAGCTCGGCCTCGGCCTGCTTGGCCGAGAGCTCGCGGAACTGGCTGAGCAGGGCACCCGTGGCGCGGGGGTCGAGCGTGGAGGCGCCCGAGGCGGCGTCGCGGATGGCCTGCGTAAGGCGCTCGGCGTCGGCCTGCTTCAGCAGGTAGCCCGACGCACCGGCCATCACCGACCCGACGATGGCCTCCTCGTCGGAGTACGAGGTGAGCATGACCACGCGGATGTCGTCGTTGTCCTGCTTGATGCGGCGGCATGCATCCACGCCGCTCCCGTCCGGCAGGCGGATGTCCATGAGCACCACGTCGGGCGTGAGCTGCGCGGCCATCTGCACCGACTCGGCCACCGACCCGGCCTCGCCCACCACGCGGAAGCCCCCTGAGTGCGACAGCAGCGAGCGCAGGCCCAGGCGCACCACGTGGTGGTCGTCCACGATGAGCACGCGGATGGGATCGGTGGGACTGGGCGTCATGTGCTGATCACCTCATCTGCCACGCCACTCGTGGTGGCGGGCATCTCGGTTGCCTCGACATCGTCGAGGGGAACGGCGAGCACCACGCGGGTGCCACCGGCTGGGGCCTGCTCGAATACCACGCGCCCGCCCAGCCAGCGGGCCCGCTCCTGCATGTTACGGACGCCGTTGCCGTGCCCGGGTTGCGTGCGGTCGGATGCGTCCGTCGGGAAGCCCGATCCGCCGTCGGCCACCACGAGGGTGATCTCGTCCGGCCGGAAGGCCAGGAGCACCTCCACGGCGCAGGGACCGGCGTGCCGGGCCACGTTGGCCAGCGCCTCGCGCACCACGTGGCGCAGGTGCTGGCCGGCGTCCTCCGGCAGCGGACCGCAGGTCTCGATGCCGGTGACGCGGTAGGTCACCTCGAAGCGGGTGTCCGCCGCGAACTCCTCCACGATGCGGTCGACGTCCGATGCGATGCCCGCCGGGCCGCCGTCGGGTGCCTGCAACCCGCGGATGTACCCGCGGAGGCCGTCGATCGTGGAGTTGAGGCTGCCCACCACCCGGCGTATCTCGTCGCGCGCCTCGGGATCGCCCGTGTTGAGCGCGATGGCCTCGAGGTGCAGGCCCGAGGCGTAGATCGACTGGATGGTGCCGTCGTGCAGGTCGCGACCGAACCGCGCGCGCTCCTCGGCCACCAGGCGCGCCCGGTCGAGCACCTCCACCCGCTGTGCGGCCTCCACCTCGAAGATGTCGAGCAGCTTGATGAACGCCAGCAGCAGCACCAGGGCCACCAGCGTGCGGACGACCTCCAGGGGGACGCCGGTGGCGTCGAACCAGGCGGCCTCGTTGGCGATGCCCCCCGGAGCCCATGGCGCGGGCTCAACGATGAAGCCCCCCACCAGCGCGTAGGCCAGGAACGCCCACGATGCCACGGCCGCGTACCAGCGGATGCCGGTCATGCCCTCGCGCGTGAGCTCCCCGCGCTGCACCCACAGCCCGTACGCCGAGAGCAGTGCGCCGGGGATCACGAAGACGTACCGCGCGAGGGCACCCACGGTGGCCTCCCATTCGAGCACGCCCCACCCCTCCTCGCCGGCGACGAGCGTGGACGCCACGAGCACGGCCCCCCACGCCACCACCGACGCGATGGTGAGGGGCACCAGGTGACGCCGGGTCCACGGCACGAGGCGCAGCCCGAACTGCAGCAGGAACACCACGGCGACGGTGTTGAGCACCGTGCGCAGCACCACGAGGGCCTCGATGACCTCGGGGGCCAGGTAGGCGGCCTGGATGGGGATGAACACGTATCCCCACACCACCAGGCTGCTGAGGAACGCGAACGACGCCAGCCAGATGAGCGACGACGTCAGCGCCAGGCGCGTGGCGCGCCGGCGCTGCAGCCACAGCGCGAAGCCGAGAGCGAACAACACCACCCCGTGCACGAACACGAGGAGGGTGTCGTTCTGCTCGAAGAAGGTCTCCATGAGCCTGGCGCCCTACGGCGCGGGTCAGGAGGTGGCCAGCTCCTCCAGGCGCGCGCGCAGGTCGTCGAGGGCCTCGTGCTGGGCCGCGGCCACGATCTCGGGCTCTTCCACCAGCGCGCGTCGCTCCATCGGGTTGAGCCGGTTGGTGACGTAGGGGTCCTCCACCACGTCCGCCAGCGACCGGCCCTGTGACAGCTGGCTGGTCACGTACTCGACGAGGCGCTTATGCGCCGCGCTCTCGTCCGTGATCATGCTCGCGATGGTCTCCTTGATGCTCATGCCAGGGCCTCCCGGGCCGGGACCGCGACCACCCCGTCGAGCTCCCTCAGGCGCCGGACCCGCTCATCCATGGGCGGGTGCGTGGAGAACATCTTGGTGATGCCACGGCCGTGGAATGCAGTGAACGGGTTGACGATATACATCTGCGCCGTCGCGGGGTTGGGATCCATCGGGATGCGCTCCGCGCCCGCCTGCAGCTTCTCGAGCGCGCTGGCCAGCGGCTCGGCCTCGCCCATCAGCTGGGCACCGGTGCGGTCGGCCTCGTACTCCCGCCCGCGCGAGATGGCCATCTGGATCATCACCGCCGCGATGGGCGCGATGATCATGGCGGCGAGGGTGCCGATGAGGCCCAGCCCCCCCTCGTCGTCGCCCCCGCCGAAGATCAGCGAGAACTGCAGCCAGTTGGCCACGGCCGAGATGGCGCCGGCCGCCATGGCGGCAACGCTGGCGATGAGGATGTCGCGGTTCTTGATGTGGGCGATCTCATGGGCCATCACGCCCTCGAGCTCGCGCATGGAGAGGGCGTTCTGGATGCCCTGGGTCACGGCGACCGACGCGTGTGCGGGGTTGCGCCCGCAGGCGAAGGCGTTGGCCTGCTGGTCAGGCGTCACGTACACGCCCGGCTTGGGGATGCCGGCGCGGGCGGACAGGCGGTCCACCATGGCGTGGAGCTCGGGCGCCTGGTCGGGAGTGACCTCCACCGCGCGCGACATCTTCAGCGCCATGGGGCCACTGCCCCAGTACATGGCGAAGTTGAACACGACGGCGATGACCACCATGATGATGAGGCCGGTCGATCCACCGATGAGCCCGCCGAGCAGGATGAGCACCGCCGTGAGGGCGGCCATGAGCATGGCGGTCTTGAAGTAGTTCCATGCGGTCTTGGAACCGGTGTGCATCGTTCCTCCGGAAGCGCTGGATGACAGGGGAACCCTTACGACGCATGTCAGTATATGGCGGGTGGAAACCGGCGGAACGCGATCGGCCATTGTGCGACGGTTAAGGCTGCGTGCGGGCCTGGCCGCCGCGCTCGTGGTGCTGGCCACGATCCTCGCCGGATGCGGCGTGGGCGGCCGTGCCGAGCAGCAGAACCTCGAGGCCGACCCGGCGTTCGTGGTGAGGGTTCTGCCCACCCGCCCGGGGCTCGAGATCGCCGGGCCCGAGCGCAGCGTGGGCTCGCAGGGCTTCGACCGCGCCACCCTGGGCCGCGCCGAGCCGGCACTCGCCGACAGCGCCCGTGAGGCGGGCCTGCGCGACGCCGCGGTGCGTGAGTGGACGGGCCCCGATGGCGCGCGACTGGTGGCCGTGGCGGGGCTGTGGGACGACAGCGAGCCGGCGCAGGCGATCGGCGGCGAGGTGGCGCGCGCCGCGGTGCCGGGCGGCGCGGCGTGGACGCCCGCGCAGTTCGGGGCGTCGCAGGGCTACCGGTCGGCCGACCGCCGCGCGCTGAACGTGGTGGTGGGCAAGGTGTCGCTCTTCGTGCTGGCCGAGGGGCCCATCGGCGACGACGCCGTGCTGCGCACGGTGGAGCTGATGCGCAAGGCCGCGGCCCAGCAGGATGAGCGCGGAAGGGCAACGGGTGGCTAGGGAGCTGCAACGCACGTATCGCGGGCGGGCCTGGCGCGAGGAGCACCCGGACGACCAGCGCGGCCTGCACGACAGCGCCGTGGAGGAGCGCACGGTGCTGATCGCCTCGCTCGGGTGCTCGGCGGTGGAGGAGGCCGATCGCCTCACCGAGATGCGCGACCTGCTCGACACCGCGGGTGCCACCGTCGTGCACCGCGTGGTGCAGCACCGCGACCGGCCCGACCCGCGGCTCTACCTGGGACGCGGCCGCCTCGACGAGCTGGTGGACTGGGTGAAGGAGAACACGCCCGACCTCATCGCCTGCGAGGGTGATCTCAGCGCCGGGCAGCAGCGCCACCTCGAGGACCGGCTGAAGACCCGCGTGGTGGACCGCACGGGGATCATCCTGGACATCTTCGCCCTGCACGCCCGCTCGGCGGAGGGCAAGCTGCAGGTGGAGCTGGCGCAGCTGGAGTACTCGTACTCACGCCAGGAGGGGCTGTGGCAGCACCTGGAGCGCCTCGGCGGCGGCGTGGGCACGCGGGGCCCCGGTGAGAGCCAGCTCGAGAGCGACCGGCGGATGATCCGGTCGCGCATGGGGGTGCTGCGCGCGCGCATCGCCGAGGTGGCGAAGAGCCGCGACACCATGCGCGAGGAGCGCCTGGCCTCGTCGGTCACCCGCGTGGCGCTGGCGGGCTACACGAACGCCGGGAAGTCGAGCCTGATGAACGCCCTCACCGGCGCGCACGTGGACGTGAACGACGCGCTCTTCGAGACCCTCGACGCCACCACGCGCGCATTCCAGAAGGACGGCATGAAGGTTCTGGTGTCGGACACCGTGGGGTTCATCCGCCACCTGCCCCATCAGCTGGTCGACGCGTTCCGCTCGACGCTCGAGGAGGTGCGCGACGCCCACCTGATCATCCACGTGGCCGATGCCAGCGAGCACGACGAGGGCCGCGCCGCCCGGTCGGCGGCGGTGGAGGAGGTGCTCGACGAGATCGGGGCGCACGAGATCCCCCGCCTGCTGGTGCTGAACAAGGTGGACCTGCTCGACGACGAGGAGCGCGATGCCCTGGCGCGCCGCCATCCACAGGCGGTGATGACCTCGGCGATCACCGGCGAGGGGCTTGACGACCTGCGTGACCGCCTGCTTGCTACCGCGCGTGCACGGTGGGAGCGCGTGGAGCTGGAGGTTCCGTACGCCCGCGGGGACGTCATCTCGGCCGTCTACGCGCACGGCAGGGACGTGAGCCAGGACGCCGGCCCCGAGGGCACCGTCATCCGCGCCCTCATGCCGCCGGCCGATGCCGCCCGCGTGCGCGCCCTGCTGGCCTCCGCCCGCTAGTTGCGGATGAACACCGGGGTGCCGATGCGCACCCGCGAGTAGAGGTTCTCGACGTCGCGCATGTACATGCGCACGCAGCCGTGCGACGCCATGGTGCCGATGGACGACGGGTTGGGCGTTCCGTGCATGCCGATCGCCGGGGCCGACGTGCCGATCCACCGGGTCCCCAGGGGATTGTTCGCGCCGGGCGGCACGGGGCCCAGGCCCGCGGCCCACGGGGAGTCGGGCGGGAACCACGTGGGGTTCATCTGCTTCTGGATGACCGCGTAGTTGCCCGTGGGCGTGGGGTACGCGGGCTGGCCGATGGCGACGGGATACGTGCGGATGCGCTTCATCACCGTGCCGTTGCGCTTCGTGGTGCCGCGGTAGAGCCGCAGCTTGAAGTCGCTCTTGTCGATGACGATGACGGGGCCCACCGAGGTGCTGGTGGGCCGCACGCGCCTGACGGCCAGGGCCACGGGCGCGGCGGGCCGGGCCACCCTGAGGGCGGACTCCACGCGGCCCATCGACCGGCGAACGTCGATCTCCGAACCGAGGACGGCCCGGCGGATGATGGGCCTCCGACCGCGCAGTACCACCAGGGCGTCCCGCCCCTCGACCTCGTACTGGGTGGCGCGCCAGGTGAGCACGGTGCGCAGCTTGGCCCTGCGGATCGACTGCGCCACCGGGATGTCCTCGGTGGTGCCCGGCACCGGGAACACCTGGAACGCCCGGAAGATGGCCGCGTCGACGTCGGCCCGGTACCCCACTGCGTCGGGCGCGATGGTGAACTCCCTGCCGCGGAAGGACACCGGCAGCGGGGCGCGGCGGGGCGCGACGAACTGCTCGAACACGCGCTGGCGCGCATCGAGGGCCGCCAGGTTGGACACGTCCACCCCGCCGATGCTCACCCCCGAGGCGATGACCCCCGCCGGGAACTGCGGCGCGGACGGCGTGGTGCCGGTTCCCTGCCCCAGCGCGAGGGCGGGCGCGGCGCCCACGGCGGCGATGGCGAGGTACGTGTGAAGGCGGGGCCGTGGCACGGGAACTCCGGGTCGGGAAGGCGGACGGCGGCATGCTAGCGGCGCCGCCCGCGCGCGCCACGCGCGGCGGGTACGGCGCCGCTGCGTAACCCACCGACCGAAGGCAGGATGTCGTCGCGGGTTCGGCGTATTGTCTGATGCCTCCCGTGATTTCCGAAACCCGGCATATCGAGGCCACGATCGGCGACGACCCCGGCGAGATCGCCTCGGTGCGCGACGCCGTGCACGACCTGGCCGAGAGGGCGGGGTATGCCGAGCGGGCCGACGACCTGGCCCTTGCCATCAACGAGCTCATCGCCAACGCCCAGGAGCACGGCGCCGCCCCCATCCACGTGGTGGCGGAGGCCGACGAGGGCAGCGGCGTGCACGTGCAGGTGACCGACGCCGGGAGCGGCTTCGACTGGACCGAGGCGGTGCGCGAGCACCCGCCCCGCCCCGACTCGCGCCGCGGACGCGGCCTGTGGATCGTGCGCCAACTGGTGGACCGGGTCACCGTGGAGCGCGACGGCGACGACGCCACGCGCATCCGGGTGGACCTGGAGCAGGCCGCCTAGGCGGCGTCGGCGCCCGCGTCGGCCGGCAGGCCGCCCACGCGGATGACATCGCGCATCGAGAGGATGCCCACGAGTTCGGGGCCCTCGAACACCAGCACGTGGCGGATGCCGTGACGCACCATCTGGTCGGCTGCCGTCTGCAGGGGCCACTCCGGGGCGGCCGTGATGAGCGAGCCGGTCATGTGATCGCCCACTACCTCGGCGTCCACGTCCATGCCGGCGGCGATGGCCTTGAGCAGGTCGCGCTCGGTGATGACGCAGGGCCCCGGGAGCCCGTGATCCATCACCACAGCGGCGCCCGTGCGGTGCTGCACCATCTTCTCGGATGCCTGGCGGAGCGAGTGCTCCGGGCCAACCATCGCGTTGAGCGCGCTCATGGCGTCTTTCACCTGCTTCATGTGCGGATAGTGTCAATCCCCGATCGCCGCGTCAACCCGCGCTTCCGGGGCAAGCCGCTACACTGCACCGCCGTTCCTCGTTCCACCATGGAGGGTTGATGCTCTACGGACGCCGGCTGGATGACGCTCTCGAGCACGTCGATGGCAGCCGCTACGCGCTGGTGCACGCCGTGTCGAAGCGCGCGCGGCAGATCACGCTGTGGCTGACCGCCGACCCCGCCGAGCTGCGCTCCGAGGACGCCCCGCCGCCTGCGCCCGGCGAGCTGTCGTCGCGCGACCCGGTGGCCCTGAGCGAGGCGGAGATCCTCGCCGGCGAGGTGGACGTGCATTGGAACCCCGACGGCAGCCCGGAGGAGCGCGAGCTTCCGGAGGCCACGGTATTCGAGGCCGACCCGCTCCTCCTGGAACTGGAGGACGAGGATGCCCTCGAGGCCGAGGCGGAGGGCAGCGGCGCCGTGGCGGCCACGCTGGTGGAGGCCCTGGAAGCCGTGGCATCGGGCGAGGCCGAGACCATCGAGGGCGCGACGGACGCGAGCATCGTGGAGGGCGGGGATGTCAACGCCGGCGTGGATGACCTCCTCGACGGCGACGGCGACGCCGACCTGCCCGACGAGGACTAGCCGGACCGGCCCGGGAACGGGCCGGTGACGCGCCTCGGCATCGCGGACCTCTCCCGCGATCCGGCCGAGGTGGCCGGGTCGCTGCCCGCATGGGCGCGGGGCGATCATGACGATGCCGTGCGCGAGGCGCTGGCGCTGTCGAAGAAGCACCTGCACGACCGCGCGTGCGTGGCGTGGATCTGGGCCGGCGCGACGCCCGACGACTGCCCGGCCTGGATCCTCCCGGTGTCGGCCCAGCAGGTGCGCGACATGGCGCCGCGCCACGCCGCCGGCGTGATGATGCGCGCCGTGGGCGCCGCGGTGGAGGCCGGCGCCACGCCGGATGCCGTGACGGTGCTCGACTGGCACGGGCTGGCCGTGCTGACGCTGCCGGGCGTGGACGATGAGATCGCCCCGCTCGCCGTGGCCGAGGCCTTCCCCCCTCCGTCGCGCGGCATGCTGGCCCTGCTGCCCCGCGACGTGCGGCCCGACGGACCCGAGGTGGCGCTGCCCGGCCCGCCCGCGCGGCCCGATCCGGACGACCCCCTGAGCGCGCTCGCCACGGCCACCTGGAGCCACCCGCTGCGGGTGGCCCTGGTGCTGGCGGCCCATGGCCAGGCCATGGATGCCCGCTCATACCCTCCCGAGATCACCGACCAACTGCGCCGGTGGGGCCTGGACGGCGTGCCGCCGCCGCCGGATGCCCCGAGCCTCGAGGTGGAGGACGACCCGTGCCCGCGTCGCCGGCATGCGCGCACGGTGCTGCGACGCCTGCTGCGCATGGGGAAGGTGGGCGCGCAGTACCACACGGAGTTCGACCACCTGTACCGCGGCGCGGCGCCCGAGGACCGCCGCGATGCGCTGGAGGTGGGCGAGGCGCTGGTGCGGGCCGGCCTGCTGGGCGAGAAGCCCAGCGTGGGGCAACGCCATGTGTACCTGCGCCGCGACGCCCTGCCGGCCATCCACGCCCTCATCGACCGCGGCGAGACCTCCGACCCGGTGCTGGCGGCCGAATGGACTGCGGCGGCGCCTAGGGCTTCGTGACGGTGACCGTGACCACCGGCAGCGGCGTGGTGACCTGGAGCTGATCCGGCTGGTCGGGGCCGCCGCGCGCCACGTAACCGATGATGCCGCCGATCACCAGCGCCCCCGCCGCGAGGAGGATGGCCACCGTGCGCGTGACCGTGCCCGGGGGTCGGCCGCCCGGCTTCTCGCCGCGCGCGCGGGCCGTGCTCATCGGGCCACCGCATCGGTGGCGTTACGGGCCCACCGCGCGAAGGCGGCATCCAGCGTTGCCGAGGGATCCCATGCGGCCGGCGTCGCCGGCGCCACGCGCTCCGCGAGCTCCAGGAACCACGACGACGACTCCTCGTAGGCCCGCAGGAGGTCGCCGAGCGAGTAGCTGGCGCCCACGCGGCGCCGCAGTTCGTCGTCCACGGCGGCCACCACGCGCAGGCGGGCATCGCGCGCGGGACCCGATTGGTCGAGCCGCCGCTCGCCGGCGTCCCACTCGATCAGGGCGTTGGCCACGGCGGGCGGGGCGCCCCTCATGCGGTGCGCTCCACGCAGCAGGTGGCGGGCCACCCGGCGCCGCTGCGCGCGATGATCCAGTCGCCCACGGGGTTGCCCCCCTCCGACAACGCAAAGGCCAGCTGCGCGTGCAGGCACTTGACGTGGTCGGGGTCGCCCGCGCCCGCCACGCGGTGCCCCTCGTGCACCGCCTGATGGCGCGCATGCGCGCCGGCCAGCGCCTGCGCAAGGTCGGGGTCCTGCTCGAGCATTCGCACTCCCCCGTCCGCCTCGAGGCGGCTGACGGCGGTGGCGAGGGCACGGCAGGTGAGCCACTCCCGGGTGGGGAACGGGTGCCCCTCTGCATCACGAGGCGCGTTCTCGATGACGGCCGGCGCCCCGAACGGGCACCGCACGCTCACCCGGAATCCCGCGTGCGGCTCGCGGCCGATGAGGGCGCGCACCGCCTCGGCGTCAGCCGAGGAATCCGGTGATGAACCCCCAGACACCGGTGGGCTCATCGACAGGCGCCTTGGGTGGCGGCACGGCCTTGGTGATGCCCCGCACCGCGTAGGGCGTCTCGCCAGGGCGCACCATGCCCAGCTCGCGCGCGCGGGCCTCCAGCACGTCGGCCCGGCCGAGCGCCTTGATCTGCCGGGCCAGGTCGTCGCGCACCGTGCGCGCCTCGATCAGCTCCACCTGCTCGGTGCGCAACTGCTCCTTCTGGCGCATGTAGTCGCGCACCGGCCCCACGTAGGCGAACGCCAGGCCGCCGATGAGTCCGATGATGAGCAGTCGCTTGAGCAGCGCGCGGTTCCCGCCACGAGCGGGGCCCCCGCTGGGCCCCTTCGGTACCGGGGTACGCCCTCCGCTGGCGACTTCCTGCCATCAGTGATGCGAGAACGCCTGGGTGCCGGGATACGACGCCGCCGGGCCCAGCTGCTCATCGATGCGCAGCAGCTGGTTGTACTTGGCGGTGCGCTCGCCGCGCGCGGGTGCGCCGGTCTTGATCTGCCCGGCACCGGTGGCCACCGCGAGGTCGGCGATGAAGGTGTCCTCGGTCTCGCCGGAGCGGTGCGAGATGATGGACCGGTACCCGTGACGCGCCGCCAGCTCGATGGCCGCGAGGGTCTCCGACAGCGTGCCGATCTGGTTGACCTTGATGAGGATGGCGTTGGCGACGCCGCGGTCGATGCCCATCTGCAGGCGCGCGGTGTTGGTGACGAACAGGTCGTCGCCCACCAGCTGGACGTCCTGGCCCACGGCGTCGGTGAGCAGCTTCCAGCCGTCCC
>CAZEUE010000057.1:0-10596 GCA_964514615.1 uncultured Bifidobacterium sp.
GCAAGCAGAAGATCGTGGACACCGGCGGCCGCATCGAGCGCTTCAACAAGAAGCGCAAGCACGCGGAATAGCGCTCCGGTGAGCGGCGGGGTATCACGCCTCGTCGAGCAGGTCGAGCGCACCCGCGCCGAGCTGTCCGACGCGCTGTCGGACCCCGACGCCGCATCCGACCGCTCGCGGTACGCGGACCTGACGCGACGGTACGCGGGGCTGGAGGAGGCCGCCACGCTGGCGGCGCGATGGCGCGATGCCGAGCAGCAGGCCACCGAGGCCCGCGAGATGCTGGCCGAGGCCGACGACGACGACATCCGCGCGCTGCTGCGCGAGGCCGAGGCCGAGATCGAGGAGCTCGAGCCCCTCATCCGCCAGGCCATGGTGGAGCCCGACCCCAACGACTCCCGCGACGTCATCGTGGAGGTGCGCGCGGGTGCCGGGGGCGAGGAGGCCGCGCTGTTCGCACGGGACCTGCTGGACGTCTACGGCCGGTACGGCGCGGCGCGCGGCTACAAGGTGGAGCTGCTCGACGTGCGCGAGGCCGACGCCGGCGGCGTGAAGGAGGCCACCTTCGCGGTGAAGGGCCCGGGCGCCTTCAGCGTGTTCAAGCACGAGGGAGGGGTGCACCGCGTGCAGCGCGTGCCCGCCACCGAGAGCCAGGGGCGAATCCACACGTCCACCGCCACGGTGGCCGTGCTGCCCGAGGCCGAGGAGGTGGACGTGCAGATCGACCAGAACGACCTGAAGATCGACGTCTACCGCTCCAGCGGCCCGGGCGGCCAGAGCGTGAACACCACCGACTCCGCCGTGCGCATCACGCACGTCCCCACCGGGGTGGTGGTGTCGATGCAGGACGAGAAGAGCCAGCTGCAGAACAAGGAGCGCGCCATGCGCGTGCTGCGGGCGCGCCTGCTCGAGAGGGCGCAGGCCGAGCAGGAGGCCGAACTGCGCAGCACCCGCCAGGCGCACGTGGGCAGTGGCGACCGCTCCGAGAAGATCCGCACCTACAACTACCCCCAGAACCGGGTGACCGACCACCGCATCGGGGTCACGGTGCCGTTGAAGGAGCAGGTGCTGCAGGGCCAGCTTGGGGCGCTGACCGACGCCCTGCAGGCCGAGGAGCGCCGCATCCTGCTGGAGGCCCAGGAGGAGGAGCTGGCCGGGGGCGCCACCTGACGGGCGGCCCGCTGACCGTCGCCGAGATCGTGCGGCGGTCCACCGAGTGGCTGGGCGCGAGGGGGTCCGACACGCCGCGGCTGGATGCCGAGGTGCTCATCGGGCACGCGCTGGGGCTCGAGCGCATCCAGCTCTACACCGAGGCCGACAGGCCGCTCACCGAGGACGAGCTCGCGGCATGCAGGGCGCTGGTCGCGCGCCGCGGCGACCTGGTGCCGGTGGCCCACATCACGGGGCGGCGGGCGTTCGGGCGCCTCGACCTTGAGGTGACGCCCGATGTGCTGGTGCCGCGTCCCGATACCGAGGTGGTGGTGGACGTGGTGGTGGAACTCGCGCCCGAGGGCGCGCGCGTGGCCGACTGGGGCACCGGATCCGGCGCCATCGCGCTGTCGGTGGCCGACCAGCGCCCCGACGTGGCGGTGACCGGGCTCGAGCGCAGTGCCGCGGCCCTCGACGTGGCCCGCCGCAACCTGGCGTCCCGTCCCGACCTGGCGGGGCGCGTGCGCATGCTGCAGAGCGACGGCATGGCGGCCGTGGCGGGCGAGCGGTTCGAGGTGGTGGTGTCGAACCCGCCGTACCTGGTGCCGGCCGACCTGCAGCGGTTCCCGGCCCTCCGCCAAGAGCCCGAGCAGGCGCTGGTGGCCGGTCCCGCGGGTACCGAGGACCATGCGCGCGTGGTGCGGGAGGCCGCCGACGCGCTGGCCCCCGGTGGCCTCCTGGTGATGGAGATCGGGGAGGGGCAGCACGACGCCGTGGAGGCGCTGATGGTGGCCGGCGGCTTCGGCGACGTCGGCGCGCGACCCGACCTGGCCGGCATCCCGCGCGCCCTCCATGGGCATCGCATCGGGGGCGCATGACCCCTCGGGGGAATCCGGGGCCCCCGCTACCATGGCGGCGTTCCCCGCAGTCGACAGCCGGAGCGCAGGCGTGAGCTTCTTCGATCCCGAGAGCCAGTTGTCCCAGGACGTGTCCGAGGCCGACCCGGCGGTGGCCGCGCTCCTCAGGCGCGAGCTCGAGCGCCAGGCCGAGACGTTGGAGATGATCGCCAGCGAGAACTTCACCAGCATCTCCATCCTGCAGGCCGTGGGATCGGTGCTCACCAACAAGTACGCAGAGGGCCTTCCGCACAAGAGGTACTACGGGGGGTGCGAGGTGGTGGATGAGGTGGAGGACCTCGCCATCGCGCGCGCCACGGAGCTGTTCGGCTGCGACCACGTGAACGTGCAGCCGCACTCGGGCAGCACCGCCAACGAGGCCGCGTACAGCGTGCTGCTGGAGCCGGGCGACCGCGTGATGGGCATGTCGCTGGCGCACGGCGGGCACCTGACGCACGGCCTGAAGGTGAACTTCTCGGGTCGCATGTACGAGTTCCACGGCTACGGGGTGAGCCCCGGCACCCACCGCCTCGACATGGACGAGATCCGCCGCCAGGCGCACGAGGTGAAGCCCAAGCTCATCGTGGCGGGGGCCAGCGCGTACCCGCGCACCCTCGACTTCCCGGCGTTCCGCGAGATCGCCGACGAGGTGGGCGCGCGCCTCATGGTGGACATGGCGCACATCTCGGGCCTGGTGGCCGGCGGCGTGCACCCGAGCCCTGTGGGCATCGCCCATGTGGTCACCTCCACCATGCACAAGACCCTCGGGGGCCCGCGCGCCGGGTTCATCATGTGCGACGAGGAGTTCGCCACCGCTATCGACCGCGCCGTGTTCCCGGGGCTGCAGGGCGGCCCGCTCATGCACGTGATCGCCGGCAAGGCCATTGCGTTCGGCCAGTGCCTCACCCCGGAGTTCCGCGAGCGCCAGCAGCGCACCGTGGACAACTGCCAGGCCATGGCGCAGGTGCTCCTGGCCGGGGGGATCGACCTGGTCACCGGGGGCACCGACAACCACCTGGTGCTGGTGGACCTGTCGAACACGCCGCTCACGGGCGTGGACGGCGAGGAGCGCCTGGACCGCGCGGGCATCACGGTCAACAAGAACGGCGTGCCGTTCGACCAGCGGCCGCCCACGGTCACGTCCGGCGTGCGCATCGGCACCGCCGCGCTCACCACCCGTGGCATGGGCCCGGACGAGCTGCGCGAGGTGGGCGCCATCATCGCCGAGGCCCTCACGCCCGACACCACCGACGCCGGCCTCGACTCCCTTCGCCAGCGCTCGAAGGCGCTGGGCGAGCGCTTCCCCCTGTACCCCCAGCTCATCGCCGAAGCCGCCCCCGTCTCCTGACTGCGTGGCGGCCGATGCCGTGAGCCGCGGGTGGGCGCTGGTGACCGGTGCGTCGGCCGGCATCGGGGCGGAGGTGGCGCTGCGGCTGGCCCGCCGGGGCCATCCGCTGGTGGTGGTGGCCCGCCGTGGCGACCGCCTGGCGGCGCTGGCCGAGCAGGCGCGTCGCACCTACGGGGTGGAGGTGCGCGGGGTGGCCGCGGACCTCTCGCGCGAGGACGGGCGCGACACCGTGCGCGGGGTGGTGGACCAGTTGCGTGGCCCCGTGGAGGTGGCGGTGCTCAACGCGGGCATCGGCACGCAGGGGGCGTTCGTCGACCTGCCGCGCGAGAAGGAGGTGCGCGAGGTGCGCCTGAACTGCGTGGCCGTGGTGGACATGGCCTCGCACGTGCTGCCGGGGATGGTGGCCAACGGGCGCGGCGACCTGGTGGTGATGTCGTCGGCCGCCGCGTCGCAGGCGATTCCGTGGATGAGCACCTACGCGGCCACGAAGGCCTTCGAGATGCGATTCGTGCGGGGCCTCGACCGCGAGCTGCGGGGCACCGGCGTGCGCGCCTTCGCCATCTGCCCGGGTCCGGTGCGCACGGCGTTCCACCGCCTGGGCTGGGGCAAGGACCTGCCGCGCCTCATGCCCACCGAGTCCGCCGGGTCGGTGGCGGCCCGCGTCATCCGCGTGCTCGATCGCCGGCGCCGCAACCCAGTGGTGGCCAGCGGGCCGCTCGCGCCCATCACCATGCCGCTCACCGGCTTGCTGGGCGAGGCGACGTCGGCCTGGGGCGCGGGCATCTACCACCGGCCCCGGCACTGATACCGCGGTGCCCGTGGGCACGCAGGTGCACGCGGGTCACTCGTAGAATCCGCTAGCGATGACGACGACGCTGATCCCCATACTCAGCGCAATCGCGGCGGCCATCGTCGTGCTCGTCCTCACGCCGGCCACCATGGCCCTCGCCCGCCGCGTGGGCGCGGTGGACCAGCCCTCGGCCCGGCGCATCCATGATCGGCCCATCCCGCGCCTGGGCGGACTGGCCATCGTGCTGGGGTTCCTGCTGCCGGCCGTGTGGTTCCTGCCCGGTGATCCGGCGGCACGCGGCCTGATCGCCGGGGCGGTGCTGATCGCGGCGCTGGGGATGGCCGACGACATCCTGGGCATGCACCCGGCCGTGAAGCTGCTGGGGCAGGTGGCGTGCGCATGCGTGCCGGTGGCCGCGGGCCTGACCATCGCCAACGGCACCCTCCCCCTGATCGGTGCGTTCGACCTCGGCGCCGCGCAGTACCCGCTGACCGTGCTGTGGATCGTGGCCATCGTGAACATCATCAACTTCACCGATGGCATGGACGGCCTGGCGGCGGGCGTGGTGGGCATCGGCGCCACCACGTTCGCGATCATCGCGGCGTCGCTGGGCCGCGCGGACGCCGCCATCCTGGCCGCCGCCCTGGCCGGAGCCTGCATCGCGTTCCTGAAGTACAACTTCAATCCGGCCCGCACGTTCATGGGCGACGGCGGCTCGATGTTCCTGGGGTTCCTGCTGGCGGGCATCGCGATCAGCGGTGTGATGAAGAGCGCCGCGGCGGTGGCGATCGTGCTGCCGCTCGTGGTGCTGGCCATCCCGATCCTCGACACGTCGTTCGTGATCCTCAAGCGCATCAAGCACGGCAACCCGGTGTACACGGCCGACAAGAGCCACTTCCATCACCGTTTCCTGGCCATCGGGTGGAGCCAGCGCCGCACGGTGCTGGCCATCTATGCCTGGACCGCGCTGATGTGCGCGCTGGCCCTGGCCATGCGGTTCGTGCCGTACACCGATGGCCACGGCGACTGGAACGCGGGCTGGACCGCGCTGCTCGCCGCCATCGGCGCCCTGGGCCTGGCCGGCGCCGTGTACCTGGTGTACGTGCTGGAGATCCTCAAGTGGCGCAGCGAGCCGGTGGTGCAGATCGTGCGCCGCAGGCGGGCCGAGGGGAACGAGGTGGCCACCACCAAGCGCTGACGCGCGCCCCGGCGGGCATGCGCCGGGTCCTTTTCGCGCCAAGGCAGGACGCCTGTCACCCCCGTACGGGTCGTGGTTCGGGGGGCGGCGCGGTGGGCGATGGGTATGCTCCCGCCGTTGCCGCGCTCCTGCGCGGTCCGTGTTCCACGCCCGGAGGGAATGAGCATCACCTCAGCCGCCCCTGGCCAGGCTGCAGACCGCATTGCGCCCGCGCCGGCCTCGAAGGAGGCCCCGCGTCGCGTGACGGTGATCGCCACGGTCTCCAGCCTCATCGCGTGCCTCGTCGCCCTGCCCATCGTGCTCGCGCTGGGCGGGCCGCTGAACGGGTGGGTGCTGGGCACCGCGCTGTGGGTTGCCAACTGGGCCATCCAACTCGCCACCGCCAAGCACGCCCTGAAGATGGGCCAGTCCGCCGCAGTGGGCGTGACTGGCCTGTCGTTCATCATCCGCGCCTGGACCGTGGCCGGCGTGCTGTTCGTCACGGCGCTCAGGTTCGATGAGACCGTGGCGTTGATCGGCGCGGCCGTGTTCCTGGCCGCGTTCACCGCCGACCTGGCCGGCAGGGCGTTCGCATTCGCCGCCCGCGAGAAGGCCAACGCGCCCGCGGAGGCCGCGGAGTGAGGTCGGCGGCGTCGCGCATGAGGTGGTGGCTGGCCGCCATGCTGGGCCTGCTGCTCGCCGTGCCCGCACTTGCCTCGGCCGCCGAGGACTTCAAGCCGCAGGACGAGTTCAACGTCGGCCAGTGGATCCCCATCGACCTGGGCTTCGTCGACCTCAGCATCAACAAGGCCGTCGTCTACATGCTCATCTCGAGCGCCGTGATCATCGTCTTCGGCGTCCTGGTGGTGCGCGGGGGGCTGAAGATGAAGCCCACCAAGTCGCAGAACGTGCTCGAGATCGCCTACGAGTTCTCGGAGGAGCAGATCGCCGGGGCATCGCTTCCCCAGCACGTGTTCAAGAAATGGTTCCCCTACCTGGCCACGCTGTTCCTGTTCATCGCGGTGAACAACCTCATCTCGTTCGTCCCCCTTCCCACCGCCCCGCACACCGACACCTTCCGGGTGGTCGGCGACCTGGGGCTGTACGCCGCCACGGCGAACATCAACGTCACGTTCGCGCTGGCGCTCATGACCTTCGTGGCCTTCCTCTGGGAGGGCTTCACCACCCACGGGTTCGTCGGGTACTTCAAGACCCTCATCCCGCCGGGTTCCGGCAAGGGCATCGCGCCCTTCATCTTCGTGCTCGAGCTGCTGTCGCAGGTACTGCGCCTCGTCAGCCTCTCGGTGCGGCTCTTCGCAAACCTGCTCGCCGGTCACCTGCTGATCATCATGGCCGCGGGCTTCTCGATCCTCGTGGGTAGCCTGCTGGGCGTCCTGGGGATCCCTTTCGCCCTCTTCTTCTACGTGTTCGAAGTCGTGTTGATCGCCGGCCTGCAGGCATTCATCTTCGCCCTGCTGTCCGGCATCTACATTGGCTACGCAGCGATGTCCGAGCACTAGGGACGCAATTCACCACACAGGAGGCCACGTGGCTCTCGAAGGCAACATCGTCGACGCATCCAAGGCTCTCACGCTCGGTCTGGCGACCGGACTGGGCGCCATCGGCCCGGGCATCGGCGTGGGATACATCTTCGGCAAGACCGTCGAGTCGGTCGCCCGCCAGCCCGAGCTGCGCGGTGACCTTCTCTCGATCACCTTCCTCGGACTTGCCCTGACCGAGGCGATCACGTTCTACGCCCTGCTCATGGGCTTCGTCGCCTTCTTCCTGGTCTAGGCAATGGGCCCGCTCTCAGGCGTCGATCCCGTAGGGGCCAACCCCCTGCTGCAGGTGAGTCCGGGTCTGATGATCTGGACCGTCGTCGTCTTCCTGCTCACCCTGCTCATCCTCAAGAAGTTCGTCTTCGGCCCGGTGGGCGAGGCGATCGAGAAGCGTCGCGCATCCATCAGCGCCTCCATCGAGGAGGCCGAGAGCAGCCGTGACGAGGCCGTCCGCCTGCTCGAGGAGTACAAGGCCCAGTTGGCGCAGGCGCGTCGCGAGGCCGACGAGCTGCGCGAGGCCGGGCGCCGCGAGGGCGAGCGCCAGAAGACCGAGATCGTCGGGCAGGCCCAGGAGCAGCGCGAGCGCATCGTCGGCGACACGAGGACGCAGATCGACGCCCAGGCCCAGGCGGCCGTGGCCGGCATCCGCGACGACGTCGTGGTGCTGGCGCTGACGGCCGCCGAGAAGGTGACCGGCAAGAGCCTGTCCGAGGACGACCACCGCAAGCTCGTGGAGGACGCCCTCGCCGACGCCGACCTCAGCGGGCTGCGGTCCGCCGGATGAGCGTCGCCGCCACATACGCGGAGGCGCTCTTCGAGGCCGCGCAGGCGCAGTCGGCCGTGGACCAGGTGCGCACCGAGCTCGGTGAGTTCGCGGCCGCCATGCCGGCCGGGTCCGACCTGCGGGATGCCCTGATGGGTCCCGAGGTGGATGTCGCCGCCAAGCACGCCGCGGTGTCGGAACTGATGGATGGGGCCCACCCCGTGTCGGTGGGCCTCGTGCAGGTGCTGCTCGACAGGGGCCGCATCGGCGAGATCGACGACGTGGTGGCCGCGTACGGACGCCGCGTGGATGCCGCCGAGGGCCGCGTGGTGGTAACGGCCGTCACCGCGATCCCGCTCACCCCGGAGCTGCGACAGAAGATCCAGGACAAGGTGCGCGCCCAGACCGGGCGCGACGCCGAGATCGAGGAGACCGTCGACCCGTCGATCATCGGGGGCCTCGTGCTCCGGGTGGGCGACGTGGTGGTGGATGCCTCGCTCCGCACCCGCCTCGACGAGATGCGACGCTCGCTCGAGTCGGCGCCCATCGACCTCTCCACGGCCGTCGAGGCCTGACGCGCGGCACCGCCGCATCACACGAGAAAGGTATTGACCGCCCGATGAAGCTCCGCCCCGACGAGATCACCAAGGTCCTCCGCGCCCAGATCGAGCAGTACGAGGGCGTTGCCGAGGCCGACGAGGTGGGCACCGTCCTGCAGGTGGGCGACGGCATCGCCCGCGTGCACGGCCTGCCCTCGGTGCTGTCCCTCGAGACCCTCGAGCTGCCGCACGGGGTGGCCGGCCTCGCGCTGAACCTCGAGGAGGACAACGTGGGCGTGGTGCTGCTGGGCGAGGACACCCTCATCAAGGAGGGCGACCCCGTACGGCGCACCGGCAAGGTCATCCAGGTCCCGGTGGGCGACGCCCTGCTGGGCCGCGTGGTTGACCCGCTGGGCAACCCGCTCGACGGCCGCGGTCCCATCCAGACCAACGATTTCCGCCCCGTGGAGTTCAAGGCGCCGGGCGTGGTGCAGCGCCAGCCGGTGACCGAGCCCCTGCAGACCGGCATCAAGGCCATCGACGCCCTCATCCCCATCGGGCGCGGCCAGCGCGAGTTGATCATCGGCGACCGCCAGACCGGCAAGACCACCATCGCCATCGACACCATCATCAACCAGCGCGGCCAGGACGTGAAGTGCTTCTACGTGGCCATCGGCCAGAAGGCGTCCACCGTGGCCCAGGTGGTGGAGCGCCTGCGCGAGGCCGGCGCCATGGAGTACACCACCGTGGTGGTGGCCAGCGCCTCCTCGAGCGCGCCGCTCAAGTACCTGGCCCCCTACTCGGGTGCGGCCATGGCCGAGCACTTCCTCTACAACGGCCAGCACGCCCTGTGCGTGTACGACGACCTGTCGAAGCAGGCCGACGCCTACCGCCAGATGTCGCTGCTGCTCCGCCGCCCGCCGGGCCGCGAGGCTTTCCCGGGTGACGTCTTCTACCTGCACTCGCGCCTGCTGGAGCGCGCCTGCAAGCTCAGTGACGAGTTGGGCGGCGGGTCGCTCACGGCGCTGCCGATCATCGAGACGCAGGCCGGTGACGTGTCGGCGTACATCCCCACCAACGTCATCTCCATCACCGACGGCCAGATCTTCCTCGAGGCGAAGCTGTTCTACTCGGGCATCCGTCCGGCGGTGAACGTGGGTATCTCGGTGTCGCGCGTGGGCGGCAACGCGCAGATCAAGGCCATGCGCAAGGTGGCGGGTCGCCTGAAGATCGAGCTGTCGCAGTACCGCGACCTCGAGGCCTTCGCGCAGTTCGGGTCGGAACTGGACGCCGCCACCCAGCAGACGCTCGCCCGCGGCGCCCGCCTGGTGGCCACCCTCAACCAGCCGGCGTTCCAGCCGTGGCCGGTGGAGGAGCAGGTGGCGATCATCTTCGCGGCGTCGCGTGGGTACCTCGACGACGTGGAGCCGGGGGACATCCCGCGCGTGAACGAGGAGATCCGCTCGGCGCTGCGTGACGAGGGCGCGATCCTCGCCGAGATCCGCGACAGCAAGGACCTGCCGGACGCCCTGCAGGAGAAGCTGGGCACCTTCCTCCAGGACCTGATGAAGCGCCTTGTGGGCACCCCCGCCGGGGCCGCCAGCTAGTGCCGAGCCAGCAGGACATCAAGCAGCGCATCACCTCGGTCACGGGCACCAGCAAGATCACCCGTGCCATGGAGCTGGTGGCGTCGGCCAAGCTGCGCCGCGCCCAGGTGCGCATCGAGGCACTCCGGCCGTACGCCAAGGGCATGCGCCGGCTGATGGCCGGTGCCGCCCGCCGCGCCGGCAACCTCAACGGCATCCCGCTGCTGGACGAGCGCACGGAGACCCGCCGCGCGGCGGTTCTGGTCGTCACCGGCGACCGGGGCCTTGCCGGCGCGTTCAACGTGAACGTGGTGCGCCGTGCCCTGCAGGAGCGCCAGGCCCTCCTGGACGAGGGCTTCGAGGAAGTGGTCTTCACCGCCGTGGGCAAGAAGGGCGGCGGCACGCTGCGCTTCCGCGGCATGGAGCTCGACTACCACTTCCAGGGCTTCTCGTCCGAGCCCACCTTCGCCGATGCCTCCGCGGTGGCCGAGTTCGTGGGCCAGCGGTACCTCGAGGGCGAGACCGACCGGGTGGTGCTCGTGTTCAACGAGTTCAAGTCGCTCGTGGAGCAGCGGGTCACCGCGGAGCAGCTGCTGCCCGTGCCGCGCGAGGTGGTCGAGGACGACGACGACAACCCGGACACCCAGCCGGTCTTCTCGAAGGCCCTCGCCGAGTTCGAGCCCGAGCCGGTGGCGCTGCTGTCCGACCTGCTGCCCACCTTCGTGGACACCACGATCTACCGGGCGCTCCTGGAGAGCGCCGCGGCCGAGCACGCCGCACGGCGCACGG
>CAZEUE010000058.1:0-10487 GCA_964514615.1 uncultured Bifidobacterium sp.
CGTTGATGATGCGTCCCGAGATCTTCTCGATGAGGTCGTAGGGCAAGCGCGCCCAGTCGGCGGTCATGGCGTCGTCACTGGTGACCGCGCGGATGACCACGGGGTACGCGTAGGTGCGGCTGTCGCCCTGCACCCCCACCGAGCGCACCGCGGGCAGCACGGCGAACGACTGCCACAGATCGCGGTACATGCCGGCCAGGCGGATCTCCTCCTGGAGCACGAAGTCGGCCTGGCGCAGGATCTCCAGCCTCTCGGCCGTGACCTCCCCGATGATGCGGATGGCCAGGCCGGGGCCCGGGAACGGCTGGCGCCACACCATGCGCTCGGGCAGCCCGAGCTCCTCGCCCACCAGCCGCACCTCGTCCTTGAACAACTGGCGCAGCGGTTCGACCAGCTCCATCTCCATGTCGTCGGGCAGGCCGCCCACGTTGTGGTGGCTCTTGATGGTGGCGGCGTTGGTGCCACCGCCCGACTCGATGACGTCGCTGTAGAGCGTCCCCTGCACCAGGAACTTCTCGTTGCCCAGCTTGGCGGCCTCGGCGTCGAAGGTGTTGATGAACTCCGCGCCGATGATCTTGCGCTTCTGCTCGGGATCGGTGACGCCCGCGAGCTTCGACAGGAACTGGTCCTGCGCGCGCACGTGCACCAGCGGCACGTGGAAGTGGTGCCCGAAGGCCTCCTCCACCTGCTCGCCCTCGTTCATGCGCAGCATGCCGTGGTCGACGAACACGCAGGTGAGGTTGTCGCCGATGGCGCGGTGCACCAGCAGCGCGGCCACGGCGCTGTCCACCCCGCCCGACAGCCCGCAGATGGCCTTCTGGTCGCCCACCTGCTCGCGGATGCGACGCACCTGGTCGTCGATGACGTTGGCGGGGGTCCAGATGGGCGCCAGGTCGCAGGCGTCGAACAGGAATGCCTTGAGCAGGTCGGTGCCGAACGGCGTGTGCACCACCTCGGGGTGGAACTGCACGCCGAAGCGGCGCGCGGCGCGGTCCTCCATGGCCGCGATGGGCGCGCCCTGCGTCTGGGCGGTGACCGTGAAGCCATCGGGCGCGGTGGTGACCGCGTCGCGGTGGCTCATCCAGCAGGTGTCGGCGGGGAGGTCGCGGAAAAGGCCCTCGCGCGACAGCACGCGGATATCGGTGCGCCCGAACTCCCCCGCCCCGTTGTTGGTGACCACCCCGCCCAGCGCCTGCGCCATCGACTGCATGCCGTAGCAGATGCCCAGCACCGGGATGCCCAGCTCGAGCAGGCGGCGGTCGAGCGACGGCGCGCCGTCCTCGTACACCGATGCCGGCCCGCCCGACAGGACGATTCCGCCCGGGGCGATGCGCGCCACCTCCGCGGGGTCGATGTCATGCGGCACGATGGCCGAGAACACGCGGCACTCGCGTATGCGGCGGGCGATGAGCTGGCTGTACTGGGCGCCGAAGTCGACGACCAGCACGCCGCCCGCCGCCTGGTGCTCCAGTTCGGGGGCGAGGTGGAACGCCACCGTCAGCCCATGCCCACCGACTGCGCCTGCTGCAGCTTCTTGCCCTCGGTCTTGAGCGCCGGGGCGATCATGACCTCGCACTTCTGGAAGCTCTGGATGGACTCGTAGCCACAGGTGGCAAGCGCGTTGCGCAGGCCACCGATGAGGTTGAGCGAGCCGTCATTCTCGTTGGCCGGGCCCAGCAGGATCTCCTTGATGGTGCCCAGCGTGGTGGTGCGCACGCGGGTGCCGCGCGGAAGCTCCGGGTGGAAGGTGGCCATGCCCCAGTGGTTGCCGTGGCCCGGGGCCTCGGCGGCCTTGGCCAGCGGCGAGCCCACCATGCAGGCGTCGGCACCGCACGCGATGGCCTTGGCCAGGTCGCCGCCGTAGGCCATGCCGCCGTCGGCGATGACGTTCACGTACTGGCCGGTCTCGAGCAGGTGCTGCATGCGGGCGCCCGCGGCATCGGCGATGGCCGTGGCCTGCGGCACGCCCACGCCGATCACCTGGCGGGTGGTGCAGGCCGCGCCCGGGCCCACGCCCACCAGCACGCCGACGGCGCCGGTGCGCATGAGGTGCAGCGCGGTGGAGTACGACGCGCATCCGCCCACGATCACCGGCACGGGCAGGTCGGCGATGAACTGCTTGAGGTTGAGCGGCTCGACCGACGACGACACGTGCTCCGCCGAGACCACCGTGCCCTGGATGACCAGGATGTCGAGGCCCGCCTCGAGCGCGGGGCCGATGAGGGACTCCACGCGCTGCGGGGTGAGCGACCCCGCGGTGAGCACTCCGGAGGCCTTGATCTGCTGGATGCGCTCAACCATGAGGTCGGTGTCGACATCCCGCGCGCGGTAGATGTCCTGCAGGCCGGCCGTGGCCTTGTCGGGCGGGAATTCCGCGATCTTCCGCAGCTCGGCGTCGGGGTCCTCGTACCGGCTCTGGATGCCCTCGAGGTTGAGGACGCCGAGGCCACCGAGCTTGCCGATCTCGATGGCCGTGGCCGGCGACACCACGCCGTCCATGGCCGAGGCCAGCAGGGGCATCTCGAGCGTGTACGGGCCCAGCTGCCATGACAGGTCGACATCCTCCGGATCGCGCGTGCGCCTGCTGGGGACGATGGCGATCTCGTCCAGCCCGTAGGCCCTCCGCCCGCGCTTGCCCCGGCCGATCTCGATCTCCACCCGTGCTCCCCGGTCCGTTCGACGTGAGGGGGCAACCTACCACCCCCGTCCGGACGCCCGGATGCCACTGCCAATGCGGGTGCGGGGGCCCCTCAGGCCCCCGCGGCCAGCTCCTCCACGGACACCTGGCGGGCCAGCGCATCCACGTCGGAACGGTCCACCACGCCGGCTCCGAGCAGCTGGGTGCTGGCGGCGCCCGACGCCACCGCGCGGCGGAGCGCCTCGTCGACCCCGTCGCCGTCGTAGGTGCCCGCGAGGAACCCGGCAAGGAAGGCGTCGCCCGAGCCCACGGTGCTCACCACGTCGCTGCGCACGTCGATGCGGGCCGACAACGTGCGCCCGGGCCCGTCGTGGTCGCCGACGCGCGCCACGCACCCGCCCTCGTCGTGCACCAGCGCCACGCGCGCGCCCATGGCGCACAGGGCCTCGGCGCCGACCGCCTTGTCCTCGTCGTCCGAGAACTCGTTGCCCACGACCTCCTCGGCCTCGCGGGCGTTGGGGCTCACCAGCCAGGGCTCCGACCCCAGTGCGGCGCGCAGCGGCGGGCCGGGCACGTCCACCACGATGGGCAGGTCGGGGCGGGCGAGCTCCTGCACCAGCACGGCGTAGAAGTCGGCGGGAACGTCGCGGGGCAGCGACCCCGCCAGCACCACGATGTCCGCGCCCTTCGAGAGGTACGCCAGCTTCTGCATGAGCAGCTCCAGTTCCGAGTCGCCCACCGACGGCCCGTACTCGTTGATCTCGGTCTGCTGCAGCGATGTCGGGTCCACCACGGCGGTGGATGTGCGGGACTCGTCGGCAATGCGCACGAAGTCGTTGAGGATCCCCTCGGCCGTGAGCTGCTCGATGATCGAGGTGCCGGTGCGCCCGCCGGCCAGCCCGGTGGCGATGACCGGCTGGCCGAGGTTGCGCAGCGCGCGCGCCACGTTCACCCCCTTGCCGCCGGGCAGCGTGAGGGCATCGCTGGCGCGATGCCGCCGTCCCGCCTGGAAGTTGGGCACGCTCAACGTGCGGTCGAGCGCGGCATTGAGGGTGACGGTGAGGATCATGTGAAAACGGACCCTATACCGGAAAGGGCGGTCCGCAAGGAGTCGGTGAAGCCCGGCGCGCCCACGGACGAGCGGGCCACCAGCGCCGACCGCGCCACGACGTCGTCTCCCTGGCGAACCTCGAGCGTGCCCACGCGCTGCCCGGGCACCATCGGCGCCTGCGCCATCGCCGGCGCGCTCACCCGCATCGTCACCGGCCGCCCCACGCGGATGGTGGCCGCCACGGGGGACGCCGGGGCCAGCGCCACCGTGGCGCCCGGCACCCCCTGCACCGGCACGTCGGCCACCGGGCGGCCGCGCGGCACGATGACCGGTCGCGCGAACTGCGAGAAGCCCCACTCCAGCAGGGCCTTGGCATCGCGGGCGCGCGTGGCCCGGTCGGGCTCGCCCATGAGCACGGCATACAGCTCGCGGCCCAGGCGCGCGGATGTCGCATGAGCCACCAGCGTGTACCCGGCGTCGTCGGTCTGCCCCGTCTTTATGCCATCGGCGTCCGGCATGATCGCGAGCAGGTCGTTCTCGGATTCGAGCCTGCGGGTCCCCTGACCGCCCGGTCCCGGGATGGTGACCGAGCGATTGGCCACCAGCCTGCGCAGGAAGGGCTGGTCCATCACCTGGCGGCCGAGCACCAGCAGGTCCGCGGGCGACGACTGCTGGCCGGGCTCGTCGAGGCCATGGGGATTGGCGAACCTGGTGCGGGTCATCCCCAGCGAGCGCGCCGTGTCGTTCATGCGCGCCACGAACTCGGCCTCGGACCCCGCGACGGCGTAGGCCAGCGCAGTGGCGGCGTCGTTGCCGCTGCCGATCATCAGCGCGCGCACCAGATCGCGCACCGACAGCCGCTCGCCCGGCCGCAGGCCCGCGGACGACTCCCCCACGGCAGTCGCCGCCGGGGCCACGGCCACCACGCGATCGGGATCACCGGACTCCAGCGCCACCAGCGCGGTCATCATCTTCGTGAGGCTGGCCATGGGACGCGGCTGGTCGGCCGCGCGCTGCGCGAGCACCTCCCCCGTCTGGGCATCCGCCAGCAACCACGACGCGCCCTTCGGGGTGGGGGCGACCGCCGCGCCCAGGGCGGTGGCCGGCGCCAGGAGCACGGAGAGCAGGAGTGCCCGCAGCACGATGCGCATGGCGGCGAGGGTACCAGCGGCGCGACGCCCCGCGAGGCGGCGCGGGGCCCCGGATGCAACGCTTCGGGGGTGAGCACCCACACCGCCGACACGGCCGTCGTCGCAGCGGCCACGGGACCGGGCGGGCTCACGCAGGCAGAGGCCATGGCGCGCAGGCCACGGGGGCGGCGGCGCACCCCCGGCCGCTCGTACGCCAGCATCGTGCGGGCCAACGTCTTCACGCTGTTCAACCTGATCCTCGTGACGTTCGCGGTGATCACCCTGGTGTTCGGCGACTGGCGCGACGTGTTCTTCCTGGCCATCCTCGTGGTCAACATCACCATCGGGATCGCGCAGGAGGTGCGGGCCAAGTGGGCCGTGGAGCGCCTGGCGGCGCTGGTGGCGCCCACCGCCCGCGTGATGCGCGACGGCGCGGAGCAGCAACTGGACGTGGACGACGTGGTGCCGGGCGACCTGGTGCTGCTGGGGGCGGGCGACCAGGTGGTGGCAGACGGCGTCCTCCGCGCCTCCGAGGGGCTCGCGCTGGACGAGGCCGTGCTCACGGGCGAGTCGCGCCCCGTCACCCGCGACGCGGGCGAGCAGGTGCGGGCCGGGGCGTTCTGCTCGGAGGGCTCCGGCGCGTACGTGGCGGAGGCCGTGGGGGACGACTCCTACGCGGGGCATGTGTCGGGGATCGCGCGGTCGTTCCGGCATCCCCTGTCGCCCCTGCAGCGCGGGATGAACCGGCTGCTCATCGCCATGGTGAGCATCATGATCCCCCTGGGCGCCGTGCTGGCGCTCGCCCTGTGGCGCACCAGCCCGGACCTGGAGGAGGCCGTGTCCACGGCCACCGCGGCCATGGTCACGCTCATCCCCGAGGGGCTCATCCTCCTCGCCAGCATCACGTATGCGGTGAGCACCATCCGCATGTCGCGGCGCGGGGCCCTGGCGCAGCAGTTGTCGGCCATCGAGGCCCTTGCCTCGGCCGACATGGTGCTGGTGGACAAGACCGGCACGCTCACCACCGGCGAGGCGCGCATGGTGGCGCGCGAGCCGGTGCCCGGTACCGATGCCGCGAGCCTCGACGCCGCCCTTGCCACATACGCCGCGTGCTGGCGCGACGGCGACGAGACCCTCGACGCCATTGCCCGGGACCTCCCCCACGCACCGGTCGAGCCCGACGAGGCCGTGCCATTCACGTCGCGGCGCCGGTGGGCGGGCGTGCGGGTGGGAGACCGCGTCCTCGTGCTGGGCGCCCCGGGCGTCATCAATCCCGGCGCGCTCGCCGATGACGTGCACCGCGAGTCGGCGCGGGGACGGCGCGTGCTGGTGATCGCCCAGGGCGCCGGCCCCCTCGGCGACCACGGGCCCGATGCCACGCCGCCCCCATCGGTGCGCGCCATCGGCATGGTGGCGCTCGCCGAGACGCTGCAGCCGGACGTGCGCGGCGCCATCGAGTTCCTGGGGCGCGAGGGCATCCCCGTGCACGTGGTATCGGGTGACGCCCCGGCCACCGTGGGCGCCATCGCCGCGGATTGCGGCATCCATTCGAGCTCGCCGATACTCGCGGCCGAGCTGCCCACCGACCCGACGGCGCTGGCGCGCGTGGTCACCGGCGCGGGCATCGTGGGACGCGCCACGCCTGACGACAAGGAGCGCATCGTGGCGGCGCTGGCGGCCGAGGGCCACAACGTGGCGATGATCGGCGACGGCGTGAACGATGTCCCGGCCCTCAAGAAGTCGCGCGTGGCGATCGCCCCGGGCGAGGCCAGCCAGATGGCGCGCGCCGTCGCCGACATCGTGATGGTGCGGGGCGGGTTCGCATCGCTCGCGCCCATGATCGTGGAGGGGCGCCAGGTGCTGCGCAACCTCCAGCGCGTGGGCAAGCTGTTCGTGGCCAAGTCATTCCTCGCGGCGTTCCTCGTGCTGACGATCGGCCTGGTGCCCACCACCTACCCCTTCCTGCCGCGGCACCTGACCCTGCTGTCGTTCCTCACGGTCGGCATACCCGCCTTCTTCCTGGCGCTCGCGCCCAGCACGGGGGCGTGGCGGGCCCGTGAGTACCTGGGGTCCACGTTCCGGTTCGCCCTGCCTGCCGGCGTGGCCGCCGGGCTCGGCGTGGTGTCGAGCTACCTGTTCTCCCTGAACGTGGTGCAGTCGGACACCGCCACGTCGCGCACGGTCGCCGTGACCGCCCTCATGGCCATCGGCCTGTGGCTGGTGCTCATCCTCGAGGTGTCGGGGGTCAAGCGCAGCGCCTGGGTGATCTTCATGTGCATGGCCATGGCCGGGCTGTACGTGATGTTCATCCTGGTCGGGCCGCTGCGCGAGTTCTTCGAGCTCACCACGCTCAGCGCCATCGACGTGACCGTTGCCCTCTCGGGCGCGGCCATCACGGCATCGGGCCTGTGGATGCTGGACCGGCAGTTCCGGCCCGAGCCCCTTCGCGGCCCGCTGCCGCGTTGGCTCGCGCGCCTCATACCCGACGCGCTGCGCGAGGATCCCGACCAGCGCGAGCCCGGGGCCGGCTGACGCGGGTCAGCCGAGCGGCTTCCCTCCCCGCAGATCGGGGTGGAACCGGATGAGGCGCTCGTCGAGGTCGTCGAGTTCGCGTGCGCGCGCGACGCCCGGAAGGGCACCCACCCGCGCGTAGTGCGACGCCACGGCGGACCCGCCCAGCGTGATGTCGTCGTAGTAGTTGGCCCAGCCCACCAGCATGTACGCGTAGATGTCGGACACGCCGGGCTGGTCGCCCGCGAGCCACTCATGGTCCGCCAGCCACGCCTCCAGGTGCTCGCCGTGGCGCGCCATGTGCTCGCGGCCGCGTTGCTCCAGCGACTGCTGCGCCGACTCATTGGTGGTGAAGTAGAAGGCGGCCATGATGGGCCACCAGCCCACGTGGAGCGTGTTGGCGCACCATGTGACCCACCGGTAGTGGTCCGCCCGCGCGGTCGTGCCCTCGGCCGGGGCCAGGCGGGCACCGGGAAACCGATCGCCGATCCACAGGAGGATGGCCCCGGTCTCGCCCAGGCGCACGTCGCCGTCGCGAAGGGCGGGCACGCGCATGAGCGGGTTGGCGTCTGCGAACCCCGGGGCCTCGTCACGGCGCCGCGGGTGGACATTGACAACCTCGTACTCGGCACCCGCGCATTCCAGCGCGGCCCGTGCCGCGAATGACGACGATCCGGTGATCTGGAACAGGGTGATCATGCTTCTCCTCCGGGGTCGGGCAGGTCCATGAGCAGGCGCGCCACCGCGCCATAGTCGCGCGCGCCGTCCACTTGCGCGAAGAGCGCCGCCACCGGGTCGCCCACGGCAAGCGGGGCGCCCGCCAGGTCGCGCGCGTGACCCAGGTCCTTGCGCAGGTCGCGGGCACGGAAGCCCGGCTCGTGGTCTCCGTCGAGCACGCGCGGGAAGAGGTTGCGGAGCTGCCACGAGTCGCCGGACGAGGCCTGCACCACGCGCGCCAGCACCTCGGGGGGCACGCCGGCGCGCTGCCCCATGCCCAGCGCCTCGGCGGTTCCCGCCGCGATCACCGCCACCAGCAGGTTGTTCACCAACTTGGCCACGAGCCCCGCGCCCACGGGGCCGCAGTGCACGCGCTTCGCGGGGTCCCCGATGAGGTCCAGCACGGGCACCGCGGCGGCCACGCCCGCGTCGGGGCCGCCGCACATGACGGCCAGCGTGCCCGCCTCGGCGCCGGGCGGGCCACCGCTCACCGGGCAGTCCAGGTACTGCGCGCCGACCGCAGCCGCGATGCCGGCCGCCTCCCGCGCGGCGGCCGGCGCGATGGTGGACGTGTCCACGATGACCGGCGGGGGTACCGTGGCCGACGCCACCTGCGCGACCACCTCGAGCACGTCGGGCGAGTCGGTGACCGACAGCACCACGATGTCGCTGGCCTCGGCTGCGGCCACCACGCTGTCCACCGGCGTGGCGGGAAGGCCGACCGCACGCGCCGGGGTGCGCGCGTGCACCCGCACCTCGTGGCCCCCCGCCGCGATGTTGCGCACCATGCCGGCGCCCATGAGCCCGGCGCCGATCATCCCCACGCGCATGCCCGCCAGCCTACCCCGCGTCCGTTCCGGGCCCGCGCACGTGCGGGGCGCGCTCCTCGCCCACGGCCAGGCCGCCGCGCCAGGCGCAGCCGGGGCAGCGGTCCTCGGCCGCGATGTGCCCCTCGGCCCACGCACGCGCGGCCACCATGGGCAGCACGCGCTCCGCGGGGCGGCCCTCGCGCAGCAACCCGAGGGCCCCGATCACGATGGCCACCAGCACCGGGTCCGCCGGGTCCGGGAAGGGCGGCACGGGGCCGGGCGACGCGAGGCCGGGCACCGCGCCCGCCGCCCCCGATCCCGTGGCGGCGGCGATTGCCGCGGGGCGTCCCGGGCCGCGATCGAACCCGCATCGCCCCTCGCACCCCGGGCAGTGATCCTCGCCCGCCAGGTGACCCTCCATCCACGCATGCACGGCCAGGTCCACCACGGCCTGGACCGGCGACGTCGCGTCGCGGATGCGCATGGCGCGCCCCAGCAGCGCCGCGAGCACCGGAGACCCGGCCTCGGGAGCGGGCGGCACGTCGACGTCACCCGAGAACAGCGGGTGCCCCGCGGGCCGGAACCCCGTGGGCCCCTGCGTGCCCATCAGGCTCCCGAGGGCGCGCCGCGCACGCGCCGCGCGACCCATCGCCAGGCGGCCAGCACGGCGGGCGCGAGGGCGAGCGCGCAGATGTCGAACAGCACGTACCCCGCGGCTGCCCCGCTCGGCGGATTGCCGTTCATCACCCCGATGAACGGCATGTACTCGTACCAGGTCCAGGTGCCCACCCAGGTCCCCCACACCTCGAGGAAGGCCACGAAGAAGAACACCCCGGCGTACAGCGTGGGCGCGCGCCCCACCAGCAGGAACACCACCAGGAACACCACGGCCAGGGCCCCCGCCACGTCCACGCGCCCGAGCACGTTGGTGAGCCCCACGATGCCCCATGCCACGGCGCCGGCGATGGCGATGCCCACCACCGCGCGCGGGTGGACGCGCGCGAGGCGGCTCTGCGAGAACCTGTAGCCCGCCAGGTACACGAGCCCGTGGCCCGCGGGCACGAACAGCGGCAGGTTGCCCAACCGGTAGTCGTAGACCCCGAGGATGCTCGAGAAGATGACCTCGGCGGTGGTGGCCACGACGACCACCACGAACACCCGCGCCCGGTCGATGGGCGCGAGCGGCACGCACGCGGCGATGAGCACGGCCCAGGCGATGGCCGAGAGCACGAGTTGCCAGCCCAGGCCCGAGAGCGAGTCGAGCCACAGGCCGAGTGCGGTGAACACCACGAGGAACGGGACGAAGTACCGCGGCCGCTCGAGCACCACCAGCGCGTG
The DNA here is from genome assembly GCA_964514615.1 of uncultured Bifidobacterium sp. Lineage (GTDB taxonomy): Bacteria > Actinomycetota > Thermoleophilia > Miltoncostaeales > Miltoncostaeaceae > SYFI01. The sequence goes on from CAZEUE010000058.1 coordinate 10,195, forward strand.
GGCCCACAGCCGGCGGGCGAGCGACGGCGGGGCCGCGTGCGGCCTGGCGTCGAGGGTGGTCACGGGTCCGAGCCTAGACCCGCATCTGGCGGGCGGAAGGGGGATCGGACCCTCCCGGGACGACTAGCCCTGGCGGGGCTCCTCCGCCACGTCGTCACCGGCCGCGGCCTGCTCCGGGTGCGCCTCCGCACGGGCGCGCTCCTCGGCTGCCTCGAGCGCCTCGATGGCGTCGAGCCGCGACAGCACGTCGTCCCCGCTCTGCATGGTCCGGAAGCTGCTCCGGCGCTCCCGCT
>CAZEUE010000059.1:0-10406 GCA_964514615.1 uncultured Bifidobacterium sp.
CCGCCCGGATGAGATCGCGTGCGCGCTCCACCGCGGCCTCGTACATGGCCCCGGGCAGCGACGAGCGCACGTCCGATCCCGGTGGCGGCACCCGAGGCAGGGCGCCGGTGCGCGCGTGCACGGCATCCAGCAGGGCGTCGGCCTCGGGGCCGGGGCGCTCGGCCACCAGGCGGGCGGTGCCGTGGTCGTCCACCACCAGCACCGCCGGGTAGCGGGCGATCATTCCTGCGGGCGGCCCGGCGTCGTCGGGCGGCGACCCCGGCAGCAGTTCCACGGTGCCCGCCAGGCGGTCGGCCAGCAGCCCGATCCACCCCCCCGCCATGGGGTGCGCCGTCGCACCGGCCCGGCCCGCGGGCGGCCGCCTGAGGGCGTCCCACACCGATGCCCCGGTGGCCACCTGGTCGGGGCACGCGGCCACGATGGTATGGCCTTGATGGCGCACGAGCACGGGGGCATCCAGGTGCAGGACCGCGGCCAGCAGGTGGTCGGCCGGTAACCCGGTACCCAGGGGCAGGGCCACCGGCCCGGCCCTGCGTGAGAGAATGCGACCCCCCGGCATCGCCTGCGACGCTACACAACGACGAGAGGGATTCCCGACGTGCGCCACACCATTGCCTTCCAGGCCACCGCATTCCAGGCCGCCCCGGTGGATGTGCAGCTCGAGGTGCCCGACGGCGAGGCGCCGCCCGAGCCCGATCAGATCCCCTCGGCCATCATCGTGTTCCTGGGCGGGCCGTCGGTGCAGGTGAGCGCGTTCGTGAGCCGCCAGGACGCCGAGAACCTGATGGGGGCCTTCACCCAGGCCGAGCCCATGCGCGGCGACATGCCACCCGAGGCCCAGGGGTGGGAGCCCGAGGAGACCGTGCTGCCCGCCGCCATGCTCTTCGGCGTGAACATCGAGAGCCTGGTGGGCGCGTCGGTCACCCCGCCGCACACCAACGACGAGGTGGGCATCGTCCCGCACTGGACCGTGCAGCTGCAGGACGCCGACGGATCGTCTGCCCAGCTGGCCGTGAGCGACGCCCTGTGCGTCACCATCATCCGCACGCTGTCCGACATCGCCGCCGGCCGCCTGGGCGAGGATGAGGACGACTCCGCCATCGAGGGCCTGGTGGATCCCGACCAGGCGGAAGACGCCGAGGGCTGATCACGCCGCATGCAGTGGTACTACGACTACATCGTGTACGAGGGGCGCGCGGGGGTCACGTGGATCCTCATCGCGTTCGTCACCACGTTCCTCATCACCCGGGGCATCACCCGCAAGATCCGCCGCGAGGCCCGGGAGCGCGAGCGGGCCATCGCCGAGGGGCGCCTGTCGCCGGATGACGCCGCCGGGGGCGGGGTCATCAAGGACATCCACATCGGCGGGGTGCACATCCACCACCAGGTGTGGGGGATGCTGCTCATGCTCACCATGGGCATCCTGGAGTTCTCGTACGAGTTCGGGTCGCCGTGGCTCGAGATCTTCGGGGCGCTGTTCGGGGTGGGCGCCGCGCTGGTGCTGGATGAGTTCGCACTGTTCCTGCACCTGGACGACGTCTACTGGAGCGCCGAGGGCCAGAAATCGGTGGACGCCGTGGTGGCCACCGTGTGCGTGCTGACCGCGCTGGTGCTGGGCACCGGCCCGCTGGGGGTGGCCCCCGGCGACATCGACGACGCTCCACTGGTGGTGCCGGTGGTCATCGCCATCAACATGGCGCTGGTGGTGATCACGTTGCTCAAGGGCAAGGTGATGATGGCGGCCATCGGGATATTCGTCCCCATCGTCACGCTGGTGGGGGCCATCCGCCTGGCGCGCACCCCCAGCTGGTGGTCGCGCAACATGTACCGGCGCAGGCCGCGCCGGATGGCGCGTGCGCTGGGACGCGAGGAGCGCCTGCGGGGACGGGTGGAGAAGGTGCGCGTGGCGCTGGGCGGCGAGCCCGACCGCCAGGCCGACGCCGCCTCGAGCGCGGCCTAGTTGCGGTCCATCAGGGCCAGCAGGTCCTGCAGGCCCGGGCCCTTCCAGCGGCGGTCGTCGAACGTGGCCACCACGTGCGTGACCTGGCGGGCGGCGCGCAGCACGCGTGATGAGGCGTTGCACACCACCCCCGTGCGGGCCACGGCCCACACGGGGATGTCGGCGGAGGAGTTGCCCGCGTAGTCGAACCCCCGGCGGCCGAATGCATCGGCCAGGCGCCTGGCCTTGCGGGTGGACGTGAGGTGCTCGGGCGGTGCGGCCCCGATGGCATCGGCGAAGATCCCCAGGTGCCCGGCCACGGCGTCGGCCATGGCCTGCGTGGATCCGCTGGCCAGCACGAGGGTGCGACCTGCCGCATGCTGGTCGCGCAGGTAGGCCACCACCGAGGCCGAGTAGTGCAGCCGCGAGGGGTCGAGCCCCATCTCGCGCCACAGGAACTCCCGGCCATGGGCCTGCGATCGGCGGAACTGCCCGGCCAGGTGCCCCACGCGGTGGGGCGCCCGCCGCGCCATCTCGCCCACCAGCTGCAGCATGGTGTCGCGCGTGACCAGCGTGCCGTCGAGGTCGACGACAAGTGGTGCCGTGCCGGCTATGCGGTCACGGCCTCCTGGGCATCCTGCACCGACAGCCGGCGCACGGCCGCCACCAGGTCGGCCCCTCCGTCCTTGGCCATGTCGTGACCCGCGCCCTCGACGATGTCGAAGGTGGCCGCGCGCAGCCAGATGGCCAGCTCGCGCTGGTCCTGCGGCGGAACCGCCTTGTCCTCGGAGCCCGCGATAATGGCCACCGGGGCATCCACCTGGGCAAGGGCGCCGCGCCAATCGGGCCGCGTGGCCATGGCCTCGGCGGCCAGGGCCTGCCCCTCGTCGCGATTGCGCTCGCGGAGCGCCCGGGCAATCAGCATCCAGCGGTCGCGGCCGTCGGACTCCTCGCCGCGCGGGCCGATGCCCGACAGCACGAGGCCGCTCACCAGGCCGGGGTGGCCCAGCGCCAGGGCCAGCGCCGTGGCGCCGCCCAGGCCGATGCCCAGCATCACGGCTCCGCCACCCTCGCCGGCCACCAGGCGGGCCACGTCGGATGCGAAGTCATCGATGCTCCAGGGGCCCGCGGGGCAGGGCGAGTCTCCGTGCCCGCGCAGCTCGGGGATGAGCACCCGGTGGTCGCTCAGCAGCGGCTTGAGGGCCTTCTGGAGGTCCTTGGCCGGCCGGCCGACATCGTGGAGTGCCACCACCAGCGGCCCATCGCCCTTGGTGGTGAAGTTGAGATTGATTGCAGGCGGAAGTGAAGGCATAGAGCGCGAGAGACTAGGCCGCCCGGTCACCCGGAGTCAAGAAAACAGACTATGAGCAGGAGATTCTTCCGCTTGACCCCGGGCTGGGACTGTCCCCCCTAGTGTCGCGCGGGGGGCGTCACCACCAGGTCTGCGAATTCCTCCGGGTGCTCCAGCGCCGACATGTGGCCGGCGTCGCCGATGATCGCCAGGCGGGCGCGGGGGATTGCCGCCGCCATCGCGGTGGAGAGCGCGGGCGGGGTGATGGCGTCGTGCTCGCCCACCACCACCAGCGTGGGCACCGCGATGCGCGGCAGCAGGTCCACCTGGTCGTCGCGCCCCGCGATGGCCATGGTGGCGTCGGCCATGGCCTGCGCTGACTGCGCCCGGGCCAAGTCGCGCAGGCGCTCCACGGCCGCGGGCGCCGCCCCCGGCCACATGGCGCGTGGCACGAACGCCGTCACGAACTCCTCGGTGCCATCGGCCCGCAGCCCGGCCGCCGCCTCCCGCCTCGCCTCGAGGCCCTCGGGCGCCTCGCCCTCCGCCCGGGTGTCGGCCAGCACCAGCGCCGCCGGCACGCCCGGGTGCCGACGCGCGAGCGCCAGCGCCAGGTACCCGCCCATCGAGAGCCCCACCACCGTGGCGCCGGCGGGCACCTGCGTGGCCAGGCGGTCGGCCTCGCCGTTCATGGTCCACCCGGGCTCGGGCGGCCTGCTCCCGAAGCCCGGCAGGTCGGGCGCCGTCACCGAGTGGCCCGCGGCACCCAGCGCCGCCGCCACATCGCGCCAGAAGCGGTGATCGACGGGGAATGGATGCAGCAGCACGATGTCCGCCATCAGGGCCCCGCCGTCCCCGTCGCCCTGATGATGAGGCCCGTCATCGCGAAGCCCACCTGCCCGTCGCGGATGAACGGCGCGAGCCGCGCATCGAGCGCCCGGCACAGGGCGTCGGTGCGCGACACGTCGTCCAGCCCGAGCGGCCCGGCGTAGATGCCTGCGAGGGCCCGCACATCGGGGAACCGCGCCGTCACCCGGTGCGCCTCGACCCGGGCTCCCGGCAGCCCGGCATCGGCCACCACCTGCTCGAGCACCTCACGGCGACCCATGGAGAACGCCCGTCGCAGCAGTGCCGAGGCCTCGTGCCCGCCCACCTGCTCGAGCGCCTCGCAGATGGCACCCATGGCGGGGATGTCCTGCAGGTCGCCCCATGTGCACACCACCACGGGCCCGCCGCCCCGCACCGCCGCGGCCATCGCGCGCACCGCTGTCGCGGGCTGCGGCATGAACATCAGGGCGAAGTCCGACGCCAATGCATCCACGGGGCCATCTGCGAGCGGAAGCCCCTCGGCCGTGCCCTCCACCCACTCGGCCCCGGGCACACCCCGCGCCCTCGCCCGCGCCAGCATGCCCTGCGAGGGATCCACCCCGATGATGCGCGACCATCCCGCCGCGGCCAGGTGCGGTGCCAGCACCCCCGTGCCGCATCCGACGTCCAGCACGGCGCCCCGTGCCGGCGGAGGGCCCAGCAGCCCGGCCACGTGCGCCGCCCACTCGTCGAAGAACGCCGGCACCAGCTGGTCGTCGTAGGCATCGGCCGCGGCGTCGAACAGCTCATCAGTGCCCCGGTCGCTCACCCGGCCGCCTCCACCGCCAGCCGTGCACGCTGGTCCTGCGGGCTCAGCACCAGCACTTGCTGCCACGCGGCTTGGCCTTGCGCGGTGTCGCCGTATGCGATGGCCAGCAGAACCCACCCCGAGGGGTTCTCGGGCTGCACCTGCGTGGCGCGCGTGGCCGCCCGCCGCATGCCCACCGGATCGTCCAGCAGGGCGGCCGCGCGCGCGCGCAGCAGCCACGGGTGGATTGCCAGCGGGTTGAGGTCGCTGGCCTCCGCTGCGCGCTCGATGGCGATGGCCGGTTGGCCCGCCGAGATGGCCCGGTTGCCCGAGGCCACCTTCTCCTGGCTCCACCAGGGCAGCAGCGCGCTCAACATGACCACGGGCGCCACCGCCCATGCGCCGGCCACCACCGGGCGCGGCACGGCGCGGCCCGGCGGCGCGGGCCCGGGCGCGGCCGCGGCGATCACCACGCCACCCGCGGCCATGGCGGCCGTGGTGAGCGCAGGCACGGTCCATGTCCAGTCGAGCTGCGACTGCACCAGGAACGCCCCGAACACCGCGAGTGGCAGCGCCACGGTAGGCGGCGCCCGGTCCTGGAACGCCCGCGCCGCCGCCCACGCCACGCCCGCGATCAGGCATCCGAACAGCGCCAGCCCCACCAGCCCCAGGCCCGATGCGAGCTCGAGCACCAGGTTGTGCGGCTGGCGAACGTTGAGGCGGTCCTCGCCGGTGGCCCGCTCGCGCAGGTGCACCAGCGGGAATGATCCCGCGCCCTCCCCCACCACGATGTTGCCACCGGCCGACCGCGCGGCCTCGCGCCACCACTCGATGCGCTGGTTGGTGTCGAGGCTGCCCAGGCGCCCCGGGGTGTTGGCCAGGCCCCCTGACTGCCCGCTGATCTCGGCCGACCGTGCCGAGATCCAACTGCCCACTTCCCGGGGCTTGGCCAGCGCGTACCCGCCGGCCACCGCCACCCCGGCGAACACCACCACCAGCGCGGCCACCCCCGCGCGCCGCCGGTTGAGCCGGCCCCCGCCCAGCAGGCGCCGCAGCCCCCACGTCACCGCCGCGGCGATGGCCAGCCCCGCCACCACGCGCCACAGCAGCCCCAGGCCGGCATCGGAGCGATCGGCGGCGATGAGGGCGTCGTCGGTGAGCGCATCGGTGGTGAGCCCGTACCAGAGGGGCAGGATCGCCCCGGCCACCCCGCCCGCCAGTGCCGAGATCTGGCGTATGCGCCCCGGCATGAGCCCCACCACGATTGCCACCACCACCAGCAGCGCCAGCAGGCCGCTGCGCGAGTAGGTGAGCACCAGCACCGTGAGCGCCACCACCACGGCCGCTGCGGCGCCCATGGTGTCGCGGTCATCCGCGCCCGCGCGCGATGCCCACCAGAGCAGCCCGGGGATGGCGACCACGCACACCAGCGCCAGGGCGTTCCAGTAGCCCACCGGTGCCTGCAGCCGCGAGGGCTCGAAGTCGCTGCCGAACACCGTGGGGAGCCCCCGGGCCAGCAGCGCCCACAGCAGCACCGGCGCCGCGGCGATCGACAGCCCCACCGCAAACCACTCGGGCGCGCGCGGCAGCACGGCCGCCAGTCCGATGCCGATGACCAGCGCCAGCGCGGCGAGCGCGATTCGGTTGGCCTCGGTCCAGGCCAGGTCCCCGGCCAGGGCCCACGCGATGGAGATCCCCGCCCACACGGCGAGCCCCACGATCCCGCCCATCGCCAGCAGCGCGGGCCCCGACCGCGGGGCGGCCCGGTCGCGCGCCTGCATGAGTGCCCAGGCCGCGAATGGCGCCGCGATGAGCGTGGCCAGCATGGCCGCGGTGGCGCCGCGCGTTGCGAGCCCGTCGCCCAGGTCGATGCCCCCGGACAGCACCGTGAGCACCGTCCAGCACGCCAGCAGCACCGCGCCGGCGATCAGCGCCCCCCGGGCGCGGCGCACCGCGCCGGTCAGCGTGCGCCCCCCCGAGCGGCTACGCTCGGCCCGTTGATCCCCGCCGTCATCCGCCGCAGCGTACTCGCGACATTCCTCATCGCGCTTGCCATGGGGGCGATGGCCGTGCCCGCATTCGGCTCGGGCCAGCAGGTGCTGGCGGACTACGAGGACAACGGCGCCATCGACGGCTGCTACACGTTGGCCGACTTCGAGGAGGCCCTCAAGCTCATCCGGCCCGACCAGCAGCAGTACGGCGCGGCCGTCGACGTCATCCGCCAGGCCGAGCTCACCAACATCCGCAGGCCCGGCGGGGCGTGCGGGGGCACCTCGGCGGATGGCGCCTCGGGTGACCTCCCGGGTGGCGCCTCGGGCAGCGGTGGCGAGGTGGCCGGAGAGCTCGACGAGGGCGCGGTGCCCGCCGAGGACGGCGGCATGTCGCCGCTGGTGATCGGACTCGTGGTGGTGGGCGCACTGGCCGTGCTGGCCTTCGTGGTGTACCTGGTGGTGTCGCGTCGCGGCCGGGGCGGGGACGACTCCACCCCGTGAGGAAGTTCATCAAGGACCTGGTGCTGCCCGTGGCGGTGGCCGTGACGCTGGCGTTCGTCATCCAGGCGTCCATCGCCAAGCCGTACGAGATCCCCACCAACTCGATGTACCCCGCCATCCAGGGCGCCAACTCCACCGGCGATCGCGCGCCGGACCGGGTCATCGCGAACCGGGTCATCTACAAGCTGCGCGACATCTCGCGGGGCGACGTGGTGGTGTTCGATCCCACGCGTGGCGCCCGCGCCGCCTGCAGCGAGCCGGGTGATGTGCCGTTCGTCAAGCGCGTGGTGGGGCTGCCGGGCGACACCGTCACCATCAAGCAGGAGACCGTGTCGCAGTCCAACCCCGACCCGGCGCTTCGCCCCGGGGGCGAGCTGGCGGTGCGGAGGGTGGCCGAGCCCAATTCGTTCGGTCCCGACGGCGTGCGCGAGGAGACCCTGGGCGAGGGCGACACCACCTACGTGACCTACGTGAAGGAGAAGGGGCAGGCGAAGCCCCGCCCCTTGGTGGTGGACGGCGCCATCACCCCCGACTACGAGGTGTCGTTCCCCGAGGTGCCACCCGACAACGTGCTGGTGCTGGGCGACAACCGCCCGGGATCATGCGACGCCCACGTGTGGATCCAGCGCGGCGCGGAGTTCACCCCCACCGGCAACGTGATCGGCCAGGCCGAGTTGATCTACTGGCCCATCACCCGGGTGCGCTTCCTCAGCTAGCCCCCCGCGCTACCGCAGGAACATCTTCTCGTACAGCGTGGTGCCCGTCACCTGGTCCTTGACCCCGGCCACGTCGATGGTGAGGGTCATGTCGGCGGTGAAGTCGTAGTACCAGGGGTGGTCGTGCGCATGCAGCATGCGGTGACGCCACGATGACTGCTTGGCCGCCATGTCGAGCGACTCGATGAGCCGCGGGTTGGTCACGTGCATGCGAAACGACTCCTCTCCCGACTCCCAGGTCCACAGGAGGTCGGTGGGGTAGGGCTGCTGCGTGGGTGATGGCCCCGGCACGTCGCCGGAGGTCTGCAGCCTGAGGGGCAGGAAGTCGTCGGTGAGCAGGCGGTCGCTGGTGCTCAGCATGACGGTGGGCAGGTGCAGCTGGCCAAGCCCGAGCAGCCCCTTCGAGGTGAGGCGCGCGTACACCACGGTGTACTCGCCGATGTGCGCCCGGCCCCAGTACCAGTGGTCGAGCCCGGCGTTCATCTGGCGGTTGCCCCAGTTGTGGTCGTGGTATCCGGTGCCGGTGACCTGCCGGGTGGCACCCCCGCTGGTGACCGTGCCCTCGACCGTGCCGTAGGGAACCGGCACCACCCAGGCCAGGAAGTGCGTCTTCGCGTGGTCGAACCACGTGACCCCCGCGCCCGGGCGCCACGACGGCGCGCCCCGGGTGAGCACCAGGTCCGCGCTCACGTGCGTGCCCTCGATGTGCAGCGCGTAGCTCGCGAGGTCTCCCCGAACGTGGCTGGCGCCGGCCACCACGTGGCAGCCGTCGGTGCTCGCCGTGAAGTCGCCGGGGGCTACGGCCACGGTCTCGCGGGTGGAGGTGCCATCAGCCGCCCGGTGGATGATGAGCACCGAGGGGTCGAGGGGCCCATCGGCCGCCGCCGCGGGCTTGGTGCTGAACGTGGCCACCAGCGTGGATCCGTCGTCGAGGTCCATGTCGAAGTACCACCACTCGAAGGCATGGTCCATGTGGTCGTGCGACCGGAAACCGTCCTCCCAGGGCTGCACCTCGGGACCATCCAGGCCCATCAGCCGCATCGATTCGGCCCCCTGCTCGGCCACCGTGCGGCGGATTTCCGGCGTACCGGGGATGTCGTGGGCGCTCATGGGCTCTCCGATGGGGATTTCGGCCATGGTACGGGGACTTTTCGCGCATTTTGCTGCCAGATTGCAACAAATGGTGCGAAAACCCGTCTTGCATCGCGGGCAACACTAGATGTAGTGTGCCCGCCCATGCGGCACACCCCACCCATAGTCTTTTTCGCATGATTTGCCCGTATTGCGAGGGTTCGGAGCACCGCGTGATGGAGTCGCGCGTGCCCGACAGCAAGGACGCCATCCGGCGCCGCAGGGAGTGCCAGACATGTGGCAGGCGCTTCACCACGTACGAGCGCGTGGAGGAGATGCCGCTCATCGTCATCAAGAGCAATGGCGATCGTGAGCCATTCGACCGCGACAAGCTGCTCTCGGGCCTGCAGCGCGCCTGCCACAAGCGCCCCGTCCCCACCGCCCACCTCGAGGCCGCCGTGCGCGACATCGAGGTGAGCCTGAGGAACCGCCTCAAGCAGGAGGTGTCCAGCAACGCCATCGGCGAGCTGGCCCTGAGGCGCCTGAAGGACGTCGACACGGTGGCCTACGTGCGGTTCGCATCGGTGTACCGCCAGTTCGAGGACACCGACGAGTTCGCCGACGAGCTCCATCGCCTGGAGCGCGAGCCACCGCTTCCCCGTGGCCAGCGCCCTCTCGACGAGCACATGTTCGAGCTTCTCACCGAGCCCGCACCCGCTGAGCGCCCACCCCGCCGACGCCTGAGGGCGCTGGCCGGCGGGCTCGGGGTGGAGGACGACACCGCGACTGACAACACCAATGCCGAGGAGGCAACTGATGGCGACTGAGGTGGTCGGCACCGCGCCGAGCGACAAGACCAAGGCCAAGCGCGGCAAGGCCCTGGGGCTGCAGCGCCACTTCACCAAGAAGGGCAAGCACCCCTACGACCTCCTCGAGTGGGAGCGGCGCACCGCCGGGATCTCGTCGGGCGACGGCACCAGCGTGTTCGAGCAGGACAACATCGAGGTGCCCTCCGAGTGGAGCCAGCTCGCCACCAACGTGGTGGCCAGCAAGTACTTCCGCGGCGCGATGGGCTCGCCCGAGCGCGAGTACTCGGTGAAGCAGCTCATCGATCGCGTGGCGCTCACCATCAAGGCCTGGGGCGTCGAGGAGGGCTACTTCAACTCCAAGGACGAGGCCGAGGTGTTCGAGTACGAGCTCACCCACCTGCTCGTCAACCAGATGGCCGCCTTCAACTCGCCCGTGTGGTTCAACGTCGGCATGCGCGAGAACCCGCAGTGCTCCG
>CAZEUE010000060.1:0-10298 GCA_964514615.1 uncultured Bifidobacterium sp.
GCGTGAACACCGTGCCGCGCTGGCGCACGATGATGGAGCCCGCGGGCACCACCTGGCCGGCGAACACCTTCACGCCGAGGCGCTTGGAGTTGGAGTCACGGCCGTTGCGGCTGGACCCGCCACCCTTCTTGTGAGCCATCCCTAGCCCCCGATCCCCGTGATGCGCACGCGCGAGAGGCGCGAGCGGTGACCCATCTTGCGCTTGCTGTCCTTCTTGGCGCGGTACGTGAATACCGTGATCTTCGGGCCGAGCACGTGCTCCTCGACCTCCGCGGTGACGCTGCCGCCATCGCTGATGCCCTGGGTGCCGCCGACGGCGAGCACCTTCGGCGAGATGCTCTCGCCCGGCTCGGCGGCCACGCGGTCCACCACGATGGTCTCGCCCTCGCGAACCCTGTACTGCTTGCCCCCGAGGGCGATGACGGCGTAATCGGCCACGTTTCTCTCCACGTACGACGGTGCGCCCGGCTGCGGGCGCGATCGGGGACAGTAGCGAACCGCCCCCGCACGCGCCACATGCTGCCGCCCCGGGCTACTCGGCGGCGGACTCCGCCCTGGCGCGCGACCGCGAGCGACTGCGCGTGCGTCCCGAGGACGCGCCGCCCGACCCCCCGGCGATGCGGGCGCTGCCCGGCGCCATCGAGCCATCGCGCTCGAGCGCGATGCTCGCGCCGAGGTCCTCCTCGAGGTCCGAGAGCGCGGCGTTGCCGTCGGCCTCCAGGTAGTCGGCCACCTCCGGGTGCACCGCCACCGACACGGGCGAGGTGGCGCCGCCCTTCGCGAGCAGCAGGCGGATCTGCCGCTCGGCGTCGATGGCGTGGGTCTCGGCGCTGACGACGAACCCCTGGCCACCGCACGTAGGGCATGCCCGGGTCATGATCTCGCGCACGCCGTCGCTGATGTTCTGGCGGGTCATCTGCACGAGCCCCAGCGGCGAGATGTCCACCACGAACGTGCGCGTGCGGTCGCCTTCGAGGGCGTCGTTCAGCGCCTTGGTGACCGCCCGGCGGTTCTTGGCGTCGTCCATGTCGATGAAGTCGATGACGATGATGCCGCCGATGTCCCGCAGCCGCAGCTGGCGCACGACCTCCTCGGCGGCCTCGAGGTTTGTGCGCGTGATGGTGGCCTCGAGCTGGGTGTTGCCGCGCCCCACGTTCTTGCCCGAGTTGACGTCGATGACCGTCATTGCCTCGGTGTCGTCGATCACCAGCGACCCACCCGACGCCAGCGGCACGCGGCGGCTGAGGGTGCTGCGCACCGCGGCCTCCACGCCATGGGCCTCCATGAGCGGGGCCGTGCCCTCGTACAGCTTGACCCGATCGGCCAGCTCGGGCGACGTGCGCCGCAGGAAGCCCTGGATGCGCTCGTGCTGGCGGGCATCGTCCACCAGCACCTCGTCCACGGTCTCGTTGAGCATGTCGCGGATGACCTTGAGCGACGAATCGGCTTCGCTGTAGAGCAGCGCGGGCGTGGTGACCTTGTCGGAGCGCTCGCGGATGGCCTTCCACAGCAGGGTGAGCGACGCAAGGTCGCGCGCGAGCTCCGCCGCCGAGGCCCCCGCGGCGGCGGTGCGCACGATGATGCCGCCGCCGTCCGTGGGAAGGCGCCTGCAGATGTCGCGCAGGCGGTGGCGCTCGTCGTCGTCGAGGCGCTTGGAGATGCCGATGCCATCGCCGAAGGGCACGTACACCAGGAACCGCCCCGCCAGCGACAGCTGCATGGTGAGCCGCGCGCCCTTGGTGCCCATGGGGTCCTTGACGGCCTGCACGATCACCTCATCGCCCTTCTTCAGGAGGTCCGCGATGAGCCGCTTGCGCTTGGGCACGCCCACGGCCACCACGTCGTCCACGTGGAGGAAGCCGTTCTTGCCGATGCCCACCTCGATGAACGAGGCCTCCATGCCGGCGAGCACCGACTCCACGCGCCCCTTCCAGATGTGGCCCACCACGGAGCCCTTGCCGCGACGCTCGATCTGCACCTCCGCCACGCGGCCGTCCTCGATGATGGCCACGCGCGTCTCGGCGCGATCCACGGAAACCAGGATCTGCTTGATCAGTTCCTCTCCCTGCGCCCCTCACGGACGCGATGGAGCAGCGAGCGGACGGCGCCGCGCGGATCGGCGGGCAGGTTGCCCTCGCCCATCTGCTGCGCGATGCGGTCGGTGGCCGCTGCGAGTGCGACGGTCGACGCCCAGGCGACCGCGCCACGCACCATCCACCGCGGAGCGGGGACGACGCGCGACGCGCCACGGGCGACGCCGGCGATGACGAGTCCGCTGCCCACGGCAGCGGCGATCTCCGGGAGCCGGCGGGCATCGAGCTGATGCCCATCCGCCGACCCCGAGCGGACCACCATGCGCAACTGCGCCGCAGATGCCCCGCTGAACCAGTTGAGCGCGCCGGCCACCGCGGACTCGCGGGCGGCCGCGGCCACGATGTCGCGGCGCACCGCGTCGCGAAGCGCCGGATACCGCCGGGCCGCGGCCACCTTGTGCACGCCCAGGGCGCGGACGATGGCGTCGGCGATCGCGCGCTGCGACTCGCCGGACGAGGCATCCGGCGCGAACGCCAGGTCGCCGATGGTGACGTCCGGCTCTGCCAGCAACTGGGCCTCGCGCGCCCCGCGGCGCGACTGCGGGCACACCACAACCACCAGCGTGCGCCGGTCCTGGCGAGCACGGGCGGCCGCCTCGAGCGCGGCGGCGCGGGGGTCGTCGCGCATCCCCAGCGGAATCACCAGGAGGTCGGCCGACGGCCGGTCACCCGCCGGGATGCCCAGCATCTCCGAGAGCTGCGCGGTGATCGCGGGGTCGCCGGGCAGGATGGCCACCGTGCCGCCGTCGAGGGACTCCTCGTGATGCTTGCGCGTGTCCTTCGCGAAGGTGTTCACGCGCTTCGCGAGGGTGGTGATGGCGCCCACGGCTATGCCGCCCGCGATGCCGGCATGGCCCCGCGGCTGCCGATGCGCAGCAGCACGCCGACGGCGACGAGGTTGGTCAGGGTGTGGCTCCCGCCGTACGACATGAGCGGCAGCGGGATTCCGGTGATGGGCATGATCCCCACGTTCATCCCGATGTTAACGAACACCTGGAACGCCAGCATGGCGGTGATGCCCGCGGCCACCAGGCGCTCCAGCTCGGTGGCTGCTCGTCGCATGATCACCAGGGCGCGCCAGATGATCACGAAGTACAGGGCGATGAGCAGCCCCGCCCCCATGAAGCCGAACATCTCGGCCACGACGGCGAAGATGAAGTCGGTGTGGTGCTCGGGGAGGAAGTCGTAGATGGTCTGCGTGGCCCCATCCGGCCCCTTGCCGAAGGCCCCCCCGGAGCCGATTGCCACCTTGCTCTGCTCCGGCTGGTAGCCGGTCTCCGAGCGGTCCACCCCGGAGTCGACGAACGCCGTGAGGCGGTCGACTTGGTACGGCTGCAGCACGTTCACGCCCACCGCGGGCAACAGGTACAGCACCGACACCGCCAGCGTGGCCACCACCAGGCCCGCCAGCACGAAGTGCGTGAACGGCTGGCCCGCCACCCACAGCACCGCAAGCGCGATGGCCGCATAGACCAGGGCCGTCCCGAGGTCGGGCTGCAGGAACACGATGCCCGCGGGAACGGCGGTGACCCCGGCGACGAGCAGCGACAGCTTGCCCGGCTCCATCGACTTGATGCGCTCCACCACCACCACGGCGATGACGAAGGCGATGACCACCTTGCCCAGCTCGGACGGCTGCACGCGGAGGGGACCCAGTTCGATCCAGCGCGTGGACCCGCGCACGGACGAGCCCAGCACGAGGACGATGCCCACCGCGGCGATGAGCGACGCATAGAGCGTCCACACGTAGCGCGTCAGCCATTCCAGGTCGAGGCGCAGCACGAAGAACATGGCCACCAGGCCGATCAGGGCGTACGCCACCTGCCGCGTGAAGAAGTACCCGGGATCCGAGGCGATGTCGCCATCGGTGGCCACGCGCACCACGTACACCCCGAATCCGGAGACGACCAGTGCCGCCCCGAGCAGCCACCAGTCCAGCCCCGCAAGCGCCGAGGTGGCGCGGTCGCGCGCGGACGTGCCCCCCACCTGCCCCGGGAACGTGGCCATCAGTTGGCCTTGGCCCCGGTGCCACAGCGATTGGGGCCGAAGCCCAGGTACGCCCCGATTGCGGCGCAGGCCACCGGCGCGGCGGTGTTGGCGCCGGTGCCCCCGCGCTCCACCACCACGGCCACGGCGATGGTCGGGTCATCCGCCGGCGCGTAGCCCACCCACCACGCATGGTCGATGCCGCTCGGGTTCTCGGCCGTGCCGGTCTTCCCCGCCACCCGGAACTGCCGCGGCAGCCCGCCGAACACGGGCGTCGCGGTGCCGCCGTTGGCGTTCGCCGCGCGATCGAGCCCGCTCCGGATGAGGTCGAGGTTGTCCTTCGACAGACCCAGCGGGCGCGTGGCGCGCGCGCCCACCAGGTCGCGCAGCACGCGGCCGTCGGCGTCCACCACCGCCTGCCCCAGGGTGGGCGTGACCAGGGTGCCGCCGTTGGCCAGCGCGGCGTAGGCCACCACCATCTGGATGGGGGTCACCAGCACGTTGCCCTGGCCGATCGACATGTTCACCGAGTCACCCGGTCGCCACGAGCAGTTGATGGGGTCCACCGACCGATCGCAGGTGCGTCGCTTGTAGGCCAGGTCGGGCACCAGCCCGCTGCTCTCGCCCTCCGTCAGGTCGATTCCCGTGGGGCGACCCAGGCCGAACTTGCGGGACCAGTCCTGGAACGGCCAGCCCTGGCGCCGGTACGACCGATCCGCGAGCTTGTAGAAGAACGTGTCGCTCGATACCTCGAGGGCCTCGGGCAGCGCGATGATGCCGTGGTCCTGGTTGCGGAAGCCCTGGAAGCGGGTCTTGTAGAGCACCACGCTGCCCGGCGAGTTGATGGTCTCCCCGGGGGTGTAGAAGCCGGACTCCAGTGCGGCGGCCGCAGTGATGGGCTTGTAGGTGGACGCCGCCGGGTACTCCCCACCGATGGCGCGGTCGAGCAGCGGGCGGCTGGGACTGGTGAGCACGCGGCGCACCTGGCGCGGGGACCCCGACTGGAAGAGGTCCGGCCGGAAGGTGGGATACGACGCCAGGGCCAGCACGGCGCCCGTCTTGGGGTTGATGGCGATGCCCGCGGCGCCGGTGGAGGTGCCCGAGCCCACCACCTCGGCGCGCAGCGCCGCCTCGAGCGCCTTCTGGGTCTTCAGGTCGATCGACAGCCGCAGGGTCTGCCCGGGCCGCGGTGGGGTCTGCGACAGGATGCCGCGCCCCACCACCTCGCCGCGGGCGTCCACCTCCACCTGCTCGCGGCCGGCGATGCCGCGCAGGTACTGCTCGTACTCGGCCTCGATCCCTGCGCGCCCCACGGTCTCGTTGCCCCGGTAGCCGCGCTCGGTGTAGCGATCGGCCGCCTCGGCGGGAATCGGCCCCACGTACCCCAGCGCATGGGCGGCGAGGGCCCCCTGGGGGTAGTCGCGCACGTAGGCGGCCTTCAGGCGGATGCCCGGCAGCTGGCCGCGGCGCTCCTGCACATACGCCTGCAGCGCCGGCGAGGTCTCCTTCTGCAGCACCACGGGTTCGAACGGACGGGCCTCCTGCGCCTTGCGCACCTTCGCGGCGAAGAACCCGGGGCGATTTCCCAGCGCCACCGACAGGCGGCGCAGCACGGCCTCGCCCCTGGGACCCGACAACTGCTGGGGGTCGGCCACCAGGTTCAGCACCTCGCGGCTGGTCACCAGGGGGGCGCCCGTGCGATCGGTGATGGCCCCGCGCGGGGCCTCGGTGACCACCGTGCGCAGGCGGTTGGCCTCGGCGCGCTCCTGGTACTCGCCGCCCCCGATGACCTGGAGGAACCACAGGCGGGCCACCAGCACGCCGAGCAGCGTGAGGATGATCACCATGAAGGACGTCATGCGGAGCACCCGCCGGGGCGGGCGGCGCGGGCGGCGGCGCGGCGGCGGCGAGTCGCCGGGCGGCAGGTCGGGCGGTAGCGGCGTGAGCGTGCTCACGACCGAAGCATTCCCGGTTCCACGTCGAGTGGGGCGCCCAGCAGTCGCCGCACGACGAGCAGCATGGGGAACGACACCAGCCCGGTCAGGAGGATCGTGGGCACGATGATCTGCACCGCGACCGCCGATGCCACGATCTCGGTGCCCAGCAGCAACTGGAACGCCGCGTACCCCACCTGCGCGAAGGCGCACGCGGCGATCACCAGCACCACGGGCAGGCCCAGGCTCTCGGCCTCCGGGCGGTCCACGAAGCGCCCGCACCAGTAGCCCACGGCCAGGTAGAGGAGCGCCAGCACCCCCAGCGTGCCCACCGGGGTGGTCAGCTCCACGAGCAGCCCGCACGCGAACCCGAGCACGGCGCCCACCAGCGGGCCGCGGAAGAGCGCCACCAGCACCACCAGCGCCACGCAGAGGTCGGGGATGCCCCGCGACACCGACAGGTACGGCATGAGCGTGACCTGCAGCAGCACCACCACGGCAGCCATCGCGGCCACCCGCCCGAGGTGCGGGGGGCGCGCGGGCAGGCTGCGGATGCGCCCGACCGGAAGCGGGCGGGCGGCCTCGAACTCCCCGGTCACCGGATCGGCCACGGCGGCGTCAGCCCTCCGCGCGGCGCTTTGCGGCGGCCGAGCGGGGGGCGAGCACGGCCACGGTGGACAGGGCGCGAACGTCGACGAAGGGGGTCACCTGGATGGTCCGGAACGTGTCGACCGGCTGGGATCCGGCCCCCGCCACCTGGCCCACGGGGATGCCGCGCGGGAACACCGAGGGCAGGCGCATGTCGGCCACGAAGCCCGCGGTGCGCACCACGGCGCCATCGCGCACGCGGAACTCGCGGGGAACGCCGTCCATCATCATCTGGCCGCCCACGGTGGGGCGCAGCACGCCCAGGGCGCCTCCGGATCCATCGACCGTGGCGCCGACGCGCGTGGACGAGTCGGTGATGAACGTGACCACGCTGCTGCCACGCGAGGCCGAGGTGATCACCCCCACCAGGGACGACCCCGGCGTGGCGGCCGCCACCACCGGGCTGTTCACCACCACTCCGTCGCTGGTACCGGCATCGATGCGTGCACGCGAGTACCAGTTGGTGGGTGACCTGCCCACGATCGACGCCAGCACCGGCGCGTAGCCGGTCGGGGTGTCGTCCACGAGGCGCAACAGGGCGCGCAGGCGCGCCACCTCGGCCGCCTGGTCGGTTGCCGCCAGTACCTGGGCGCGCAGCGCCGCATTCTCCTCGCGCAGCCGGTCGTTCTGCCCGCGGGCATCCACCAGGCCGGTCACCCAGTCCCAGCCGTCACGGAAGGGCTGCACCACGCGGCTGCCGATGGACTGGAGGGGCGCCACCACGCTGCCGGCCAGCTGCTGGGTGCCGGTGACCGGGCCATCGCCGTCCTCGCGGAAGTACGCGGTGAACAGGATCAGGCACACCACCACGAGCGCGCCGATCACCCCGCGGCGGATCAGCGTGCGGCGTCGCTCCAGGTCGTTCCGTGGCGAGCGGGGAATCTCCGTTCCTCCCGGGGTTCCCGCGCCCTAGTAGCGGGTCCGGCGCGTGCGCCGGGCACCCTGCGACGACCTGCGGATCACCTCGAACTCCTCGAGGGCGCGTCCCGAGCCCACGGCCACGCACGTGAGCGGGCTGTCGGCCACGTGGATGGGCATCTCGGTCTCAGCGCGCAGGCGGGCGTCCAGTCCATTCAGCAGCGATCCGCCGCCGGCCAGCACGATGCCCCGGTCCATGATGTCCGATGCGAGCTCGGGCGGGGTGCGGTCGAGCGTGGCCTTGACGGCGTCCACCACCTGGCTCACCGGCTCCTCGAGGGCCTCGCGCACCTGCTGGGACGTCAGCACCACGGTCTTGGGCAGGCCGCTGATCATGTCGCGGCCGCGGATCTCGGCCTCGAGCTCGTCCTTCAACTCGAACGCCGAGCCGATCTCGAGCTTCACCTCTTCCGCGGTCTGCGAGCCGATCATCAGCTTCTCCTCGCGCTTCACGTAGTTCACGATGGCCTCGTCGAGCTCATCGCCGCCCACGCGGATGGACTGCGCCACGACGATGCCGCCCAGCGAGATGACGGCCACCTCGGTGGTGCCGCCGCCGATGTCGACCACCATGTTCCCAGTGGGCTCGCCCACCGGGAGGCCCGCGCCGATGGCGGCCGCCATGGGCTCCTCGATCAGGTAGGCCTGCCGGGCGCCGGCCGACAGCGTGGCCTCCTCCACCGCGCGCTTCTCCACGCCGGTGACCCCCGACGGCACGCACACCACCACGCGCGGGTGCGCCCAGCGGTTCTGGTGCACCTTCTGGATGAAGTGGCGCAGCATGGTCTCGGTCACGTCGAAGTCGGCGATCACGCCGTCCTTCAGGGGGCGGATGGCCGTGATGTTGCCCGGCGTGCGGCCCAGCATGCGCTTGGCCTCGATGCCCACCGCGTGGACGTCGCCCGTGCGCTGGTCGATGGCCACCACGGAGGGCTCCGACAGCACGATGCCGCGTCCCTTCACGTACACGAGGGTGTTCGCCGTGCCGAGGTCGACGGCCATGTCACGGCCGCCGAACCCGCCCAGGTAGCTCATCACGCCGATCGGGGGCCTCCGGTGCCGATCGCCCAGTCCAAGTCAGCGCCCGTCGACGCTGGCAACGAAGCGTATCCCACCCCGCTACGAGCGGTAATCCACGCGTTCCTGATGCACGCCCGATTGCACCGAAGAGGGACAGTCCCAGCGCTGGGACTGTCCCCGGGGTGGGACTGTCCCGTGCATGGGACTGTCCCGTGCATGGGACTGTCCCTCTCGGGCTAGGCCGGGAAGAGGTCCTCCGCCGCCAGCATCTCCGCCACCCGTGCCATTGGGAGGCCGATGATCGTGCTCGGGTCGCCCCTCACCTCGTCCACGAGGGCCGCGCCCGCGCCCTGGATGGCGTAGCCGCCGGCGCGGCCCTGCCACTCGCCGCGCGACACGTACCAGTCCATCAGGGAATCGTCGATGGGACGGAACCGCACGTCGGCCGACTCGAGGGCCTCGCGCTGTCCCTGCTCCGTCACCAGCACCACCCCGGTCATGACCTGGTGGGTGCGCCCCGAGAGGGAGGACAGCATGGACCGGGCCCCATCGGGGCTGGCGGGCTTGCCCAGCGCGCGGCCGTCGAGCACCACCTCGGTGTCGGCCGCGAGCACGGCTCCCCCCGCGGGCACCCCGGCACGGGCCACCACGTCGCGGGCCTTGCCGCGTGCGTGCTGCATGACCCTCTCCGCCGCCGGCAGGGACGGGTCGCTCTGCTCGGCCTCGCCGGACGCCACCACGGTGACCGGAACCCCCAGCGCGCCCAGCAGGCCGCGTCGCTGGGGGGAGCGCGAGGCCAGGATGATCAGCCGATGATCTCCGAGTCGGCGAAGTGGATGGCCAGCTCGCGGGCCGCAGACTCGGTGCCGTCGGACCCATGGATGACGTTCTGGCCGAGGTCGAGCGCGTAATCGCCCCGGATGGTCCCCGGCGCGGCGTCCTGCGGGTTGGTAGCGCCCATCATCGTGCGGCAGGCGCCGATGGCCCCCTCGCCCTCGATGCACATCATCACCACGGGACCCGAGGTGATGAACTCCACGAGTTCGGCGAAGAACGGCTTGTCGCGGTGCTCCGCGTAGTGCTCCTCGGCCGAATCGCGTGCCATGACGCACTTCTTGAGGCCGATGATGCCGAAGCCACGGCGCTCGAAGCGCGCGATGATCTCGCCGGACAGGCCACGGGCCACGGCGTCGGGCTTCACCATCACGAAGGTGCGTTCGGTCATGAGATGCGGGTCTCCTCGGAGGGGCTTCGGTCGGGACGGGATGCGGGGGTGGCGCAGTACGGGCACACCCTCCATGC
The DNA here is from genome assembly GCA_964514615.1 of uncultured Bifidobacterium sp. Taxonomy (GTDB): domain Bacteria; phylum Actinomycetota; class Thermoleophilia; order Miltoncostaeales; family Miltoncostaeaceae; genus SYFI01. The sequence continues at coordinate 9,902 of CAZEUE010000060.1, forward strand.
GGGGTCGAGCGGCTCGGAGCACCGGCGGCACGGCTCGCGCAGCGGGGCGGTGCACATGGGGCACACCAGGAACTTCGGGCCCACCACGGCCTCGCAGTCGGGGCACCGGAGGCCCTCCACCTGCGCCTCGAGGGCAAGCGTCTCGAGCTCGCGATCGTGGGCGTCGGTGAGGTATTCCGGCGGGCGGATGAACAGGTAGATGAGCGGGCCGAGGAACGGGATGACCAGCGCGATGGCGGTGGAGCCCGTGATGGCCCCGGCGTTCTCGAACCGGCGCCGGGAGTCCTGGTACACCCAGTACGCCAGCGCCAGCCACAGCGCCACGGCGAACACCTGGATGATGATGAGCATGATGGTCCACGCGGTGGACCCGAAGAAGTCAGACAGGGCGTTCAGG
>CAZEUE010000061.1:0-10096 GCA_964514615.1 uncultured Bifidobacterium sp.
CCGGTGGCGCAGAAGCGGCAGCCCAGCGCGCACCCGGCCTGGCTGGACACGCACAGGGTGCGCCGGCCGCGCGCATGCTTGATGAGCACGCTCTCGATGGCCATGCCGTCCCCCGTGCGCATGCGCCACTTGAGGGTGCCGTCACGGCTCTCGGCCATGGCATCGGGCGTGACCGACCACAGCGGCACCACGTCGGCCAGCCGCGCGCGGAGGTCCTTGGGCAGGGTGGTCACCTCGTCCCACTCGCGCGCGCCGGCGCGCCGGGCGTCCTCCACCTGCTTCAGCCGGTACGCGGGCTCGCCCCACGCCTTGAGGATTGATGCCACCTGATCGCTCATGAGGCCGGGGAACCTATCGTGATCGGCTCCGCGTACGGAATGACCCGGGGGAACAGCCGCCGGCCGACCAGCACGATCCATGCCGCCAGCAGGCACGCGACGATGCTGAACACGATCAGCGCATTGGTGAGCCCCACCGCCTGCGACAGGTAGCCCAGGCCCACCGTGGGAATCGTGCCCGCATACGCGCACATGTACAGAGCCGACATCAGCTTGCCGCGCTCCTCCAGCGGCACGATGGTGCCGCAGATGACGGTTCCGCCCTGCAGGATGAGCCCGTTCACGAAGCCCAGGATGCCCGCGGCCACCACCACCAGCACCGCGCTGCCCGCGAATGCCGCGCCCGCGATGAGCCAGGTGACCACCGCGGACACCGCCACGCCGATCATCACGGCCTTCCGCGGGTCGACGTTGCGGGTGACGATGGGCGTCATGCCGCCAAGGCCCAGCACCAGGAACCCGCACAGGCCGGCGATGGCCACGTTGGTGGCCCCCAGGGTGTTGAACAGGAAGAGCGGCACCAGCGACAGCACCGTGCCCTCCATGAACGACATCGTGAAGGCCGCGGGCCCGATGAACCCCGCGAACCCGATGCCCTGCCCCCTGGGGATGCCCACCCGCATCTCGAAACGATACGGCCGTCGGTGCACGGTCTCGCGCGCCACCAGCACGCAGGCCAGGCCCAGCACCATCAGCACCACGTGGATCTCGAAGGGGCGATGCAGGGGGTCGCCCCAGTACTGGGCCACCAGGCCGCCGAACAGCGGGCCCAGGCCGAAGCCCAGGCGGAACGCCGCCCCGGCGGTCATGGCGGCGAGGGCCTTGGAGTACGGCCGTGCGTGGTCGATGACGAACGCCGTGCCCACCCCCAGGTACATGCCGATCGCCAGGCCCTGCAGCACGCGCCCCGCGAACAGCATGGGCACGGAGTCGGTGAACGAGAACACCAGCGACGCGCTGGTCATCACCAGCATCGCCGGGATGGCCAGGCGCTTGCGGCCCAGGCGATCCGACGCGTTGCCCGCCAGCAGCATGGTGGGAACCACCGTGGCCGTGTAGGTGGCGAACAGCAGCATGAGCACGCCGTTCGACAGCCCGTACTCGCCCTGGTACAGCGGCAGCAGCGGGGTGATGATGCTCGTGCCCATGGTGAAGACCAGCAGCGCCACCAGGGCCAGGTACGACCCCCGCGTCACCGGCCGGCCCCCGGGGGCCCGGTGCCGGGCACGCGCGCCACGATGGTGGCGCCGGGCCCGATCACCCGCGGCACGCGGAACGCCGCGATGGCGCCCAGCACCAGGATGACCGCGGCCACCAGCAGGGCGTTGCGCATGCCGTCGGCCACCAGCGCGCGCAGCGGGGCGCTGACCAGGCCGTCCTCGGCCGTGACGCCCACGGGGATGGTCATGGCCACCACCGTGCTCAGGAGCGCGCCGCCGAGCGCCCCGCCGGCGTACCGCGACACGTTGGGCAGCGACGACGCCACGCCCAGGCGCCCCTCCGGGACCTCGTGGATGACCGTGGTGGTGACCGGCGCGGTGGACGTGGCCAGCCCGAGCGCCAGCAGCACCATCCCCGGCAGCACCATGTAGTAGGCCTCGAAGCCGAAGCCGAAGGCCAGCGCCACGGCCCCGCTCACCGCCAGCACGAGCGACACCCGCATCATGGTGTCGCTCCCCACGCGCGACAGCAGGCGCCCCGACAGCGGCGAGCCCACCATGAACGACAACGCCACCGGCGTGATGGCCAGCGACAGCATCACGTCGCTGTAGCCCAGCACGGCCGTGAAGTAGAACGGCAGCAGCAGCAGCGTGCCGAACATGGCGGCCCCCACGCAGAAGCCCGCCACGTTCGGGTTGCGCACCGTGCGCAGGCGGAACAGGCCCAGGTCCACCATGGGGTCGGGCGCGCGTGACTCGCGCCATGCGAACAGCGCCAGGCCCACCGCGCCCACGGCCACCAGCACCAGGGTCTGGGCCGATGCCCAGCCCCAGCTGGCCGCGCCGGTGAGGGCGGCCAGCAGCGGGAACAGGCCCAGGGCGGCCAGCGCCGCGCCGGCCAGGTCGAAGGGCCGCTTGGGGCCCGGCGGGCGGCGGTGCATCACCAGCGCGGCGCCGGCCAGCACCAGCGCGCCCACCACGGGGGTGAACCAGAACACGCTGCGCCAGCCCCAGATGCCCACCAGCACCCCCGCGATGTTCAGGGACACCACGGGCGCCACGGTGATGATGGCCGTGAGGATCCCGATGGCCAGCCCGCGCTCCGCGGGCGGGAACAGGATGGCCGCGTACGAGTACGCCGTGGGCGCCATTGCCGAGGCCCCCACTCCCTGCAGGATGCGGAACACCACGAGCGAGGGCTCGTTCCACGCCAGCGCGCACAGCACCGACGCCAGCACCATCACCAGCACGCCCAGCACGAATATCCGGCGGCGGCCGTAGAGATCACCCGAGCGGCCGGCGATGGGCAGCAGTACCGCCTGGGTGACGAGGAACCCCGTCACCACCCAGCCCGCCGCCGAGACATCGGCGTCGAAGTCGCGCGAGATGTCCGGCAGCGCGATGTTGACGATGCTGATGTTCAGCACCGAGAGCATCATGCCGCCGGCCACGACGGTCATCGCCATCCAGCGCCAGCGCGGGCTCGCCCGCAGTCGGGCGCGGACGGCGCGCAGGCGCGCGGGCAGCAGCGATTCCCTCACCCCACCACGCTATACCCCCCCGGGGGTTCCGGTGGCTAGCCTTCCGCGCCGTGGCACGAAAGCGAAAGAAGCCCGCGGCGATCCGCATCGGCGCGCGCGACCTGCTCTGGAACTACGCGCAGCTGGCGCGCATGTACTCGTATGAGCTGCTGGTGGTGTCGCTGCTGCTCACCATCGTGTCGATCATCCTCGAGGCCACCTCCGAGGGTGGCTGGTCGTGGTGGTGGCTGGGCACGCTCGTGGCCATCACGGGCGTCACCGGCCTGGTGTTCTTCCCCCTGCTGCGCTCGTGGCTGCGACGCGGCGGCCTGCCATCCATCAGCCTCCCGGACGCCCAGCCCGCCGAGGGATCCCGCATGCTGGCCGCGGCGCCCTCCGACTGGACCCGCTTCGCCGCGGTCACCTCGATCCTGCTGTTCGTGTCGGCGTTCGCCACCCTGCTGTTCCTGGTGGCGGTGCTGGGGCGCGGCGGTACCGCCGAGGGCGTGGTGATCGGGGTGCTGCTGGCGTGGGCCTTCGTGACCCTCGAGGACAGCCGGCGCATCACCCGCGCCGAGGACGACGAGAGGCGCGTGTACTGGGCGGCCGGGCGCCGGCCCTGGGGCGCCGGGAACCGCCTCGTCTACACCGTCACCCGTTCCTGATACGGTACCCCGGTATACCGGAGGGGGGTATAGGTGGGTGACGTGAACGAGGTGCTCATCATCGGCAGCGGGCCGGCCGGGCTGACCGCCGCCATCTACGCGGCGCGCGCGGGGCTGGAGCCCCTGGTCATCGAGGGCTATGGCGCGGGCGGCCAGTTGATGATCACCACGGATGTCGAGAACTACCCCGGGTTCCCCGACGGCGTCGAGGGCCCGGACATGATGCAGATGTTCCGGCGGCAGGCCGAGCGGTTCGGCACGCGCTTCATCACCGCCGACGTCACGCGCGTCGACCTCTCCGAGCGCCCCTTCCGGGCCTGGGTGGGAGACGACGAGCACGCCGCCGACGCGGTCATCGTGTCCACGGGGGCATCGGCCAAGTGGCTGGGAATCGAGGGCGAGCAGCGCATGATGGGCCGCGGGGTCAGCGCCTGCGCCACCTGCGACGGCTTCTTCTTCAAGGACAAGCCGGTGGTGGTGGTGGGCGGCGGCGACACCGCCATGGAGGAGGCGCTGTTCCTCACCCGCATGTGCGAGGGCGTCACCATCGTGCACCGGCGCGATGAGTTCCGCGCCTCGGCCATCATGGCGAGGAGGGTCCTCGACAACCCCAAGATCACCGTGCGCTGGAACAGCGTGGTGGAGGACGTCGAGGGCGACCAGGTGGTGACGGGCGTGAAGGTGCGCGACACGGTCACCGGCGATGAGGACATCATCCCCGCGGCCGCCATGTTCGTGGCCATCGGCCACCAGCCCAACACCTCGCTGTTCGAGGGCGTGCTCGACATGGACGACGAGGGCTACCTGCGCACCCAGCCCGACAGCACCTACACCAACGTCCCCGGGGTGTTCGCCTGCGGGGACGTGCAGGACACCGTCTATCGCCAGGCCGTCACCGCCGCGGGAAGCGGCTGCATGGCGGCGATCGACGCCGAGAGGTGGCTCGAGGCCCAGGAAGCCGGAGCCACGGACCACGCGGGCGCCAGCGCGTCCGCCGACTGACGAGGAGACCTGATGGCGGACGTCATCGAGATCACCAGCGACACCTTCCAGGGGCTCGTGCTCGAGAGCGAGAAGCCCGTGATCGTGGACTTCTGGGCCCCATGGTGCGGCCCGTGCCGCATGATCGCCCCGGTCATCGACGAGATCGCCCGTGACCGCGAGGACATCGTGGTGGGCAAGCTCAACGTGGACGAGGCCCCCAACATCGCCCAGCAGTACGGCATCCAGGGCATCCCGTTCATCGGGCTGTTCCAGGGCGGCCAGCTGGTGAAGAACGCCGTGGGCGCCATGCCGCGCGCGGGCATCGAGCAGGCCCTGGGCCTCTCGTAGCCGGCGTGCCGACCTACGACATGCGGTGCACCGGCTGCGCCGACGAGTTCGAGGTGTTCCGGCAGGGGTTCCTGCGCGACGAGGACAGGTCGTGTCCGTCGTGCGGGGCCCCGGCCGAGCAGCGCATCACCGGCTTCGTGGCCTGCAGGTCCAGCAGCCAGGCGGCCGGCGCGATGGCCGCCACCGCGCCCGGCGGAGGGCACTCCCACCATGGCGGCTGCGGCTGCGGGGGCCACTAGCCGCCATGGCCACCACCGCCTCCGGGCCGCCCACGCGCGAGCAGATCATGGTGCGGCTGCGCCGTGCCGAGGGACAGCTGCGCGGCGTGCAGCGCATGCTCGACGAGGGGTCGGCCTGCGAGGACGTGCTGGTGCAGCTGGCGGCGGTCACCGCCGCGCTCGACCAGGTGGGGCTGCACCTCATCGGCGAGCGCCTGCGGCAGTGCCAGCAGGCCGACGGAACGATGTGCGCCCAGGAGCTCGAGCAGGGACTCAACACCCTGCTACGGCACACGCGGCTGTCGCGGTAGCCGCGGCGCCGGGCGCAGCAGCGCCCACCGCAGGCCGACGACCGCCAGCGCGGCGGTGGTGCCCGTGGCGCCGATCACGCCCACGTGGCCCGACAGCGGGCCCTCGAAGTGCAGCATGAAGGCCCCGTAGAGCAGCCCGCTCGCGCCCAGCCACGCCGCCGTGGGCATGCGCTGCACCGAGCTGCCCCCCACGAACGTGCCGCCGAAGAACGCGGTGGCCAGCACGACCTCAAGCCCCTCCGGACCCGCCATGGCCAGGACGCCGCACACCGCCAGGGCCGGGAGCCCCGACGCCAGGTTGAAGGTCCACCCCAGGCGGGTCATGAGCATCCACGTGATGATGGCCCCGGCCGCGCCGATGGGCACCACGCTCCAGTGGGCGAGGCCACCCTCGGGCAGCAGCACGTACTCGTGGTCGGCGCCCAGGAGGTCGGCCAGCCAGTACACGGCGGCGGTGGCCATGAACGCCACCACGCCCATCCGCCCTCCCACGCCCTGGAACACCGCCGGACCGATGAGGCTCCACAGCACGCCGGCCAGCACGCCGGCCAGCACCACCCAGTACCAGCCCACGGTCACTGACGGGGCCAGGAGGCCCACGAACGCCCCCGAGTAGGCCGCGCCCGCCGCCACATCGTCGAGCGGCCCGCCATCCAGCGCGGCCACGCCCGCCACCACCGCCACCACGGCGGCCGCCACCAGCGGGGGAATCCCCATCTCGCGGGCCATGCCCAGGGATGCCACGGTGGCGGCCGTGGCCGCCACGATCTCCACGGGGCGCAGGGCCGGCAGCGGCAGCGACGTGCGAAGCGCGTGGACGGCCCCGACGGCGAACGGGATGCCCACCAGCAGCACCAGCAGCATGGGCAGCGTGCTCGCGCCCACCACGAAGGCCCGCAGGTACATCACGCCCAGGGCCACCAGCACCAGTGCGCCCAGGCCGTAGGTCCACGGCGTGGGCCTCATGCCACCGCCCGACCGCCCCGCGCGGCCAGGCGCACGCGCACCAGGCGCTCCACGCCGATCACGCTCAGGCAGGCGATCGTCCCGGTCACGCCCACCACGCCCACGTGCCCCTGGAGCGGGCCCTCGAAGTGCAGCATGAAGGCCCCGTACACCCCGCCGGCCAGGATCATCCATCCGGCGCTCCGGATGCGCACGGGCGACGACCCGCCCAGGAACGAGCCGCCGAACCAGCCGGTGGCCAGCACCACTCCCACGGCGCCCATGTCGGACATGGCGATCACCCCGCACACCGCGAGCGAGGGAACCCCCGATGCCAGGTTGAACCCCCACCCGGCGTCGCGCATGAGCGTGCAGGTGATGACCGCGGCGGCCGCGCCCACGGGCACCACCGCGGCATGCGCCATGCCGTCCACCTGGGGCAGCAGCGTGGCGTTGTGCTCGTCGCCCAGCAGGGCCGCCAGCGCATAGATGCCGGACGACGCCATGAAGCCCACCACGCCCATCCTGCCGCCCACGCCCTGGAACACCGCGGGCCCGATGACCGACCACAGCACGCCGGCCACGGTGCCCGCCAGCACCACCCACGCCACCGACAGGGTGATGTCGGGCGTGAGCAGCCCCACGAACGCCCCGGTGTAGCCCGCCCCGGCCGCCTGGTCGTCCAACGGCCCCCCGGGCAGCGCCGCCACCCCGAATCCGATGCCCACGAGTGCGCCCGCCACGAGCACGGGCACGCCCATCTCGCGGGCCAGGAAGAGCGTGGCGATGCTGCCGATGAAGCCGGCCAGCGCATCCACCCCGCGGGGCCGCGGCACCGGCAGCGACGTGCGCAGCGCGACCACCGTGCCGATGACGGCGAAGATGCTCACCGCGACGACCGCGATGAGGGGCAGCGGCTCCGCGCCCAGCACGAACGACAGCACGTACATCACGGCCATCGATGCCAGCACCAGGGCGCCCAGCGCGTACGTGACGGCGGTGGGCCTCATGCCAGGACCCTCGCCGGGACATCCGCCAGCGAGCGCACCACGTCCGGCCCGGCGTGGGCTCCATGGCGGTCCACCAGGAGGGCGGCGAGCCCGGCGGCGCGCGCGCCCTCGAGGTCCTCGGCCGGGCGGTCGCCCACGTGCAGCGCGCCCGCCGCATCAGCACCCATGGCGCGCAGCGCATGGCGGAAGATCATGGGGTCGGGCTTGGCGGCCCCCACGGCCGCGCTGGCGGCGATCACCTCGAACCGGTCGGCCACGCCGAGTGCCCGCAGGTGATCGGGCAGGGCGCAATCCCAGTTGCTCACCACGCCCAGGCGCACGCCCGCGGCCGACAGCGCGTCGAGGGCGGGCAGGGCATCGTCGTGCAGCCGGAACCTCAGCGACTCCACCAGCAGCCGCGTGCTGGTGCCGGCGTCGGGGGCACCCGGGCCGAGTGCCCGTGCCAGCACCGCGCCGCACTCGGCCCGCAGCATCGACAGGCCGGCGGGGTCGGCCCCCACGTGCATGCGCGCCCGGTAGTGGGCGATCTCCTCCTGCAGCGCGGACTGCACGCGGTCCTCGTGGAGCGGGTACCCCTCATCCCGCAACCTGCGGGCCAGCACAGGCGCGGGCGGCTCCATCGCCACGAGGGTGCCGAAGGCGTCGAAGAGGACCACGGATGTGCGTCGGGCGGGCATGTGGGGCAGGGTAAGCGGCGACCGGGGCGAAGGATCGGCCTGCGGAGCGGTCCTATACTCGTCGGCCGTGCCCGCGCCCGCCACCATGACCGCCTCTCCCGCGCCCACGCCCGCACCACGTCGCCTCCCGGGCCCCGCGAAGGCCGCCATCGTGGTGGGTGGCGCCGCGGTGGCGCTGTGGGCGCCGTCGCTGGTGGCCACGGCCTATGCCGAGCAGCCGGCGTCCACGTACCTGGCCAACCCCGCGCAGGGCTGGGGGTTCCTGTGGGAGGCCGTCACGGCATCGCGCAACCCCCGTCTCGGCACCGGCGACGCCGCCATGCTGCAGGCCTCGCAGGTATGGGCGGGACCGCCCGCCGTGGCCACCGACGTGGCGCTCAAGGCCATCCCCTCGCCCTGGCAGGTGCCGGTGGCGCCGGGGGGTACGGCGCCCCTGCCCGCGCGCGACACCGCGCGGCCCGGAGGTGAGCTCAACTGGGTGGTCACCGGGCGCGTGCGCGGCGGGCCCCCGCAGGTGATCGGGCTGCTCGACTACCGCAGCGGACGCGTGGCCTGGGACATCCGGCCGGTGCCCGGAGACGTGCGATGAGGATCGACCGCCTGCGCAAGCGTCGCGAGGGACGGGCACGGCATGGGCGCATCGGGCTGGGGCGCGTGCTGCTGATGTCGCTGGTCGTGTTGGGCACCGTGCTGGGGATGGCGTTCGCCACCGGGTACCAGTCGGTCACGTCCGACCTGCCGGACATCGACGACCTCAAGCCGGTCACGCTGGGCCAGAACACCCGCATCTACGACCGCAACGGCAAGCTGCTCGGCTACATCGCCGGAGTCACCAACCGCACCGAGCTCCCGCTGTCGCGCATCCCCATGTCGCTGCGCGAGGCCACCATCGCCATCGAGGACAAGCGCTTCTACGAGCACGACGGGGTCGACTGGGTGCGCGTGGTGGGCGCGGCCGCGCGCAATGCCATGAGCAGCGACGGCCTGCGGCAGGGCGGCAGCACCATCACCATGCAGTTGGTGAAGAACCTCTACGACCCCGACGCCCCCCGCAATTTCTCGCAGAAGATCAAGGAGGCCCACCTGGCCCAGGAGGTGGAGAAGACCTTCACCAAGGACCAGATCCTCGCGAAGTACCTGAACGGGGTGTTCTACGGCCAGAACTCCGTGGGCGTGCAGGCCGCGGCGCTCACGTTCTTCGACAAGCCGGTGTGGGCCATCAACCTGCCGCAGGCGGCCCTGCTGGCCGGCCTGCCCCAGGCGCCCTCGGCCTACAACCCGTTCGTCAACCCCAAGGACGCCACCGCGCGCCGCAACGTGGTGCTGCAGCAGATGGCCGAGCAGGGGTTCATCACCCGGGCCGAGGCCGAGGAGGCCAAGGCAAGCCCCCTGCAGCTCAAGCGCGGACGCACGTACGAGCGCAAGAAGGAGGGGTACTTCTTCGACTACGTGCGGCAGGAACTGATCGACCGCTACGGCGAGGAGCGCGTGCAGGGCGGCGGCATGTCCGTGCGCACCACCATCGACCCCACGCTGCAGCGGGCTGCCGAGCGGGCCATCGCCGAGAACCTGGGTGGCCCCGACGACCCCGCCGTGGCGGTGGTGCTGATGGACGCCCGCACCGGGTACATCCGCGCCATGGCCACCAGCGAGGCCTACGGCAAGGACAGCCAGTTCAACTACGCGGCGCAGGCCAAGCGGCAGCCCGGGTCCACCTTCAAGACCTTCGTGCTCACGCGCGCCATCGCGGACGGCATCAACCCCTACTCCACCGTCTACGACAGCAAGCCCATCAACATCCGCGACCCCAAGTGGGGGCCCATCCGGGTGGCCACGTACTCCAACTCGTACCGAGGGGCCACGGACATCGCGCGGGCCACGCTGTCGTCGGACAACTCGGTGTACATCCAGATGACGCTC
>CAZEUE010000062.1:0-10093 GCA_964514615.1 uncultured Bifidobacterium sp.
CGGGCCGAAGGGTCAACCTCGAGGCCGACGTGGTGGCAAAGTACGTGGAGGCGCTGGTGCGCCCGCATGTCGACGGCGGAGGATCACCCTGAGCACGCAGACCACCCCGTTCTCCTCGATCGAGGAGGCCATCGAGGACATCCGCTCCGGCCGCATGGTCGTGGTGGTCGACTCCGAGGACCGCGAGAACGAGGGCGACCTGGTGATCGCCGGGCAGTTCGCCACGCCCGACGCCGTGAACTTCATGATCACGCATGGCCGCGGGCTGGTGTGCCTGGCGCTCACCGAGGAGCGCTGCGAGCAGTTGGGCCTGCTGCAGCAGGTGAAGCGCAATGAGACCCCGCTCGGCACGGCCTTCACCGAGAGCATCGAGGCGCGCGAGGGCATCACCACGGGCATCAGCGCGCCCGACCGGTCACGCACCATCATGGTGGCCATCGACCCCGACTCGACGGCCGGCGACCTGGTGAAGCCCGGCCATGTGTTCCCGCTGCGCGCGAAGGCAGGGGGGGTCCTCGAGCGCGCGGGCCACACCGAGGCGGCCGTCGACCTGGCCCGGATGGCCGGGCTCATCCCCGCCGGGGTCATCTGCGAGATCATGAAGGCCGACGGCGAGATGGCCCGGGTGGACGACCTCATCGGCTACGCGCAGCAGCACGGGCTGAAGATGATCACCATCACCGACCTGATCGAGCATCGCCGTCGCACCGAGCGGCTGATCGAGCGCGGGGCCGCCGTGCCGCTCCCCACCGAGTTCGGCGAGTTCACCGCGGTGGGCTACACGTCGCTGATCGACGGCAAGCACCACATGGCGCTGGTGAAGGGCGAGGTGGCGGGCAGGCCCGACGTGCTGGTGCGCGTGCACAGCGAGTGCATGACGGGCGACGTGTTCGGGTCGCTCCGCTGCGACTGCGGCGACCAGCTGCATGCCGCCCTCAGGATGATCGAGGCCGAGGGCCAGGGCGTGCTGCTGTACATCGCGCAGGAGGGGCGCGGCATCGGGCTCATCAACAAGCTGCGCGCCTACGAGCTCCAGGACGCCGGCCGAGACACGGTGGAGGCCAACCTCGAGCTGGGCTTTCCGGCCGACCTGCGCGACTACGGCATCGGCGCGCAGATCCTGGTGGACCTGGGGCTCAGCACCATCCGGCAGCTCACCAACAATCCCAAGAAGATCGTCGGCCTCGAGGGCTACGGGCTCAAGGTGGTCGAACGCGTGCCCATCGAGGTGACCCCCGGCGATCACAACGCGCGCTACCTGCAGACCAAGCGCGACAAGATGGGCCACATCCTCCACCACAACGGCCTGGACCTCGGGGATGCGGGGGACAGCGCCTGAGCCCTTGCCCGGCGATCGCGTCAGGTTGACCACGCGTGACGGTCGCGATCTCAGCCCCGCGCGCCGTCCATGTTCGCCCGCGGTTTCTCCCGGCCCGCCCCCAGGGCACGGGTGACCCGCTCGCTCCCGTACGCCCTCGACATGTCGTCTGCCGCCGTCGTGCGCTGACTCGCCGTGCGGGGCTCCGCTACTGGCCCTGCTGCTGCTGCTGGTCTTGCTGCTGCTGGTCCTGCTGCGGTTGCGGCGGCTGCGAGTCCTGCTGCTGGTTCGAGGCGTTCGAGCAGTCGTTCACGGAGGTCTCGCTCGGCCCCACGCACACCTCGAAGTACGTGGTCCCTCCCGACTCATCACCGGCCTGCACCGACACGTACTGGGTGCCGTCGTTGGCGCTGATCCCGCTGCCCGACCCGCCGTAGGCGCCCCACCCGCCGCCCCCGGAGCCCTCGCTGGTGATCGTGAACCCGGCGGCCGTGAGTTGTGACTGGTAGGCGGCCACCACGCCGGCAGGGGTGTTTCCCTCGATCGAATACCGCGTGTACTCGGCACCGTTCTGCTGCGCCTGCTGAAGAGGGGTGGCGCCGGCGGGAGGGGTGAGCGCGGACGCGCCGGTGGAGCCCTGCGTGGTGGTGGCCGGCGCCGTGGTGGCCGGGGGGGCCGTGGTGGCGGGCGCGGACGGGGCGGCCTGCGTGGTGGCCCGTGAGGTGAGGGCGGTCTCGTCCGAGCCGAAGCAGCCGGCGAAGGCGATGGCGCTGACGAGCACGAGCGAGCCGGACGCGATATGGCGCTTCATGGTGCCTCCTTGTGGGGTGCCCGGGTGAGGGTAGCCAACGCGGTTATGCTGGCGCGATGCCCGGCCCCGGAGTTACGCCCTGACGCCCGCGTGCGGGTGGTCCGCATGGGGGATACGCGCGGTGGTGCTGGCCGCGGCGTTCGGTGCGGCCGATGCCCTGTCGGCACTGACGTCGGGGCCCGGCAGCGGCGTGGCCGGAATCTGGATTCCCGGGGGCATCGGGCTGGCGGGCGTCCTCCTCGGGGGCCTCGGCCTGTGGCCCGCACTCGTGGTGGGCGGACTCGCGGCGGCGCCGGCGTACGGGCCTCTCAGCGCCGCGTCGGTGCCCATCGTGCTCGTCAATGCGCTCGCCGTGGCGGCGGCGGCGTGGGCCGTCATGAGACTGGGCACGAATCCGCGGCTGGGCCGCATGCGCGACGTGGCGGGCTTCGCCGTGGGCAGCCTGGCCTCGGCGATTCCCCTCGGGGCGCTCGGGGTGGCTACCCTGCTGGCCCTCGGGAGCACCGAGGAGGGGTCCACCGGCAGCGTGGTGGCGCTGTGGATCCTCTCCACCGCGACGGGGTTCGTGGTGGTGGGCGGCGCACTCACCGCGCTGGCGCTCAGGTGGCGCGATGCGCTGCCGGCCAGGCGCGCGGCGGAGGGGATCGTGGGCATCGCGGCAACGGCGATGCTGTCGTACGCGGTGTTCCAGGCCGACCAAGGCGCGCTGATCCTTCCGCTGCTGCTGGTGGCGGCCCTGTCGGCAGGGCGCATCGGGCCGCGGGGTGCGGCGGTGACGTCGCTCGTGGTGTTCGGATTCGCCGCGGCAACGGTCATCGACGGTGGCGGACCCTTCGGTGGCGAGAGCCTGGTCGGTCGTTCGCTCACCTACCAGACAGCCATCCTGGTCATGGCCGTGGGCTTGCAGGCCATCGGCGCGATCGGCTCCGCCGAACCCGGTGCGGTACCCGGCACGCCGTCGCGTGCCCTGGTCGTGGTGCTGCTCGCCGGTGGCGGGCTGGCCCTCGGCCTGAGCGAGGGCATCGTCACCCCGGAGTTGATCGCGCTGGTCCCGAAGGCCCAGGTGACGCTTGTCGGCATGCTGATGGCGCTGGTGGTCGTCCTGGGGGCGCTCGTGGGCACCGGCGTGCGCGGGCACGTGGCCGCCGTCAGGGCGGCGGGCCCTGCGTGGTGGGGCTGGACGGTGGTGGCCGGGGTGGCCGTCTTCGGCGCGGAGGAGCTGTTCCTGCTGTCGCTGTCGTACACCGAGGTGACGCGCGCGATCGTGCTGGCAAGCGTGGCCCCTGTCCTCCTGCTGGGCGTGGGGGTGGCGCGACGCGAGGTGCGGGCGGGCGCCACCGCGCTGGCGGCCCTGGTGCTGGTGCTGCTGGGCTTCTACGCCGTCACGCCCGGGGAGGGATGGTTCTCGGGCCTGGCCGCCGAGGGGGTGTGGCTCGGCCTCGGTTCGTCGGCCTGCACCGCGGTGCTGCTGCTCGCGCTGTCCGCGGCCCGCCGGAGGGCCGGCACGGGTGCGACGGTCGCGGTGTCGTTCGGCGTGGCCGCGGCCTGCGCGGCGGTGCTGTGCACGGCGCTGGGGGTGCTGCCGGGACCGGCGCTGTGGGGGAACGAGGTGGCCGTGGGGGGCATCGTGTACGTCGCGATGCTGGGGACGCTGGTTCCGGTGCTCGTGGCCACCTGGGCCGTGTCGGTGATCGGCCCCGTGCGCGTGGCCCTTTTCGAGGTGCTGGCGCCCCCCATTGCCGTGCTCGCGGCCCTTGCGTGGGGTGAGTCGACCGTGGGCACGTGGCAGGCCGCGGGCATCGTGCTGCTGCTGGCGGGCGTCGCCGTCGGGGCCCGCCAGCACGTGGCGGCCCACGGGCCGTCACGGATCTAGGTGAGCGGGATGCGCACGCGCACGCCCCCGATGCTGCCCGTGTACGCGCGCTCGCCCCCGCGGGCCAGGTAGAGGGTGCCGTCCCACGCGCCCGGGCCATCCACGCGGATGGCGCCCTGGAAGGTGGAGCCGTTGAAGCGCAGGGTTCCCGTGATGCGGACGCCCCCCACGGCGCTGAACCGCGAGTAGGTGATGGTCCCGCCCAGCAGGTCTCCCGGGCGGGCGAGCCCGCCGCGGATGCCGGGCAGCGCAGCCAGCCCCGACCCCGTGGCAGCGCCCATGGCCAGCACGCCGTCGCGCACGGTCAGGCGTGTCGCGCGCGCCACGCGGCCGGCCGTGCCGGGTGCTCCGGCCGGGGCCACGGCACCGAGCGTGGCGGGCGGTACCGGAATGGCGGTGGGCACGGGTGCCTCGCGGTTGCACGCCGCCACCGCGACGGGCCGGCCGTACAGGAGGTTGCGCATCTGTGCCTGTGCACACGCGTACGGGTACAGCACCGAGTGCCCGGCGCCGGGTGCCACCACCAGCGCGGCCGCCGGCGACCGGGCCGCCACGGCACGCGCTGATGCCACCGGCGTGCGCATGTCCTGCCCTCCGTCCAGCAGGAGCGTGGGCACCGCCGGCAGGGGTCCCGCCTGGAGCGGGTCCACCGACGCCTCGGGCCACAGGCGGCACGAGTCACCGATGCCGCTGCCCACTGCCACGTCCACGCTGAACGGGGCGAAGGCCCCGGATCCCAGGGCCTCGGCGCGTGCGCGGAGCAGCGCCGCACGGTCCGCCGTTGGCGTGGCGCTGGTCCAGGGCAGGGCCGAGTCGGCGCAGGCGGTGGCGTAGAACAGCGCCGACGAGATCTCGGTGGGCGGTGGGGCCGACCCGCTGCTGGCCATGGTGAGCAGGCGCATCATGGGCGCGGCGTCGCCCTGGCGCGCCGCGCGCGCCGCCCCGGGCCACATGGCGCGCGTGGTGGGGTCGAGGTCGCCCACGCCCATGAGCGCGGGGATGTCGCCCTGATTGCCCGGGCCGCCGAGCGACGATCGCACCACGCGGCCGCTCTCGGTGGTGCGACGCCCCCGCAGGGGCTGGGTGGCGGTGGCCGCCACGAGCGCGCCCAGGTCGCCCACCGGGTCGGGTGTGACCCCCCGGCACCGGCCCCGGGCGCAGAGGTCGCGCAGCACGGGCGTGGCCGACTGGAGGAACGGCAGGTCCATGCCATCGAACGTGGCGGGGTCCACGACCGAGTCGAGCACCAGGTGGGTGACGCGGGAGGGGAACTGCTGTGCGTAGTACTGCGACACGTACGTGCCGTACGAGATCCCCCCGAGCGCCATGGCCTCGACGCCCAGGCCACTCCGAAGCTCCTCGAGGTCCAGCACGGTGTCGCGGGTGGTGTAGAAGGCCCTGTTGGGGCCCACCTGCTGCGCGCAGCGGCCGACCTCGGCGGGCGATCCGGTGGAGCGCCGGGAGTCGAGCGCCGCGCAGCGCAGGGCCCCCCTGCCGGTGCCCCGCTGGTCGAGCATCACCACGTCGTAGCCGGGAACCGCGGCGGCCACGGGATCGTCGGGGCTGATGGGCGTGCCCGCCTGGCCGGGGCCACCTGCCAGCATCACCAGGACGCCGCGGCGCGACTGCCGGGCGGGTACCCGCTCCACGTGCAGGGCCAGGGTCCCCTTGGCGGGGTCGGCGCGATCGAGCGGCACGGTGAGCGTGCCGCACTGCACTGGCGCCCGCTTCGCGCACGTGCTGAAGGCGATGGGTGCCGCCGTGGACGCCGCGGCCCCCGCGAGCCCGGTGGCTGCCGCGGCGATCACGGTGAGGAGGGCACGGATCCGCGACATGTGGCGAGTGTGGCAGATGCCCGCACGACGCCGGTGCGGCCGGGGTGCCGCGTAGCCTTCCCGCCCATGGCACGCACCGATCCCGCGCCGCCCGCCGAGCGCCTCGACGACCCCGATGTGCGCGTGGCCGCCGTGGTGGCGGGGTTCCACCGGGGCATCGCGCAGGCCCTGCTGGACGGCGCCGTGGCGCGACTCGGGGAGAGCGGACTCCCCGCCGATCGCGTGGACGTGCACTGGATTCCCGGGGCCTATGAGGCCCCGGCGGCCGCGGCCGTGCTGGCTGCCACCGGCCGGTATTCGGCCATCATGGCCCTGGGCGCGGTGATCCGCGGCGAGACGGCGCACTTCGGGTACGTGTGCGATGCCGCGGCGCATGGCCTGATGCGCGTGTCGCTCGACACCGGGGTGCCGTGTGCATTCGGCATCCTCACGTGCGACACCATGGCGCAGGCGCAGGCCCGGGCCGGGGGCGACAAGGGGAACAAGGGCGACGAGGCCGCGGATGCGGCCGTGTCGATGATCAACCTGCTGGCCTCCGCCCGGGCGATGGGCCCGGGAGGGGCGCGCCGGTCCTAGGTGCCGGAGACCGCCTTCTGCACCTTGCCGGCCTTCAGGCATCGGGTGCACACATAGGCGCGCGTGGGCGTGCCGCCCACGATGATGCGCACCTTCTGCAGGTTGGGGTCGAAGCGACGCGACGTCGCGCGCATGGAGTGGCTGCGGTTGTTCCCGAACGCGGGACCCTTGCCGCAGGACGTGCAGACCTTCGCCATGTCGACCATCTACCTCGGGTAGGAGAAACGGGGTGGCGCCGGGCGCCACGACCCGGGCACGATGCCACAACCGGTCGCGGGTTGCCAGCGTGAGCGTGACCGGCGCGGCATTCGGGCGGTCGGGGGCATCGTCCGGGGAGGGTGCGCGCCCGGCCCGGCCGGGCGCGGCGTGGTGGCATGCCCCCCTCTCCGGACTCGCAGGGGTGGGGGAGGCCACCCAGCGCCGCGCCGCGGCGATCGGCCTCCACGACATCGGTGACCTCGCCGAGCATCTGCCGTCGCGCTACCTCGCCTACGACAGCGCACGCCCCATTCGCGACCTCGTCGATGGCGAGGAGGCCACCATCAGGGTGGTGCTCGACTCCATCGCCGTCGTGCCCACGCGACGGCGCCGGCTGCGCATCGTGCGTGCCCGGGTGCACGATGACAGCGGCTCGATCACCGTGGTGTGGTTCAACCAGGCGTACCTGGCCGAGGCCCTGAATCCGGGCGACGAGATGATGATCCGCGGGCAGGTGGCGCTGAGGCCGCAACGCCAGGTGACCGCACGCGCCCACGAGGTGCTGGGCGCCGGCGCATCGGCGGGGCTCCACACGGAGGGGCTCGTGCCGGTGTACCCGGCTACCGAGGCGCTGCCGGCGCGAAAGCTGCGCGAGATGGTGGACGCCGCGCGCCCGTACCTGCCCGCGGCCCCCGAGGCGCTGCCCGCATGGATTCGCGGCCGGCTGTCCCTGCCCACGCGGGCCGATGCCCTGATGGCCATGCACTTCCCGCGCTCCGCGCGCGAGCCGCGCACGGCTCGCCGGCGCCTGGCCTTCGAGGAGTTGCTGGTGCTGCAGCTGGGACTCCTGGCCGTGCGGCGGCACGAGGAGACCGCGCGGCGGGCGCTGCCGCTGGTGCCCACGGGCGAACTGGTCGAGCGGGTGCGCGCAGGCCTGCCGTTCACCCTCACGGGCGAGCAGCAGCGGGTGGCGCGGCAGATCGGCCGCGACCTGGCGCGCGAGCGGCCCATGCGCCGCCTGCTGCAGGGCGAGGTGGGGGCGGGCAAGACCGTGGTGGCCGCGCTGGCGTGCGCGCAGGCCGTGGAGGCCGGGGCGCAGGCGGCCATCCTGGTGCCCACCGAGACCCTGGCCGAGCAGCACCTGCGCACGCTCGACGAGCTGCTGGCCCCCGCGGGGATCACCCCGGTGCTCATCACCGGCACCGTGCCCAGGGCGGAGCGCGAGCGGCGCGAGATGGCGGTGGCCACCGGCACCGCGCCCGTGGTGGTGGGCACGCAGGCGCTCCTGGTGGGCGGGGTGGCATTCCACCGGCTCGGACTGGTGATCGTGGACGAGCAGCACCGGTTCGGGGTGGAGCAGCGCCAGGCCCTGGCCGAGCGCGCGGGGGCGGGGGCGGACGCCGCCCACCTGCTCTACATGACGGCCACGCCCATCCCGCGCACCCTGGCGTTGACCGCCTACGGCGACCTGCGGGTATCGGCCATCCGGGGGCGCCCCCCGGGTCGACGCGACATCGCCACGCGCTGGGTGCACGAGCACCAGCGTGATGATGCCTATGAGGAGGTACGCGCCGAGCTGCGCGCCGGCCGCCAGGCCTACGTGATCTGCCCGCTCGTGAGCGACGGCGAGTCCGGGGCCGAGGCGCGTTCGGCGGTGCAGGAGGCCCGGCGGCTTGCCGAGGGCCCGTTCCGCGAGTTCCGGGTGGGCCTGGCGCACGGGGCGCAGCGTGCCGACGAGCGCCGCGCCGCCATGGCGGCCTTCGCCGCCGGCGAGACCGACGTGCTGGTGGCCACCACCGTGGTGGAGGTGGGCATCGACGTCCCCAACGCCACCGTCATGCTCATCGAGGACGCCGATCGCTTCGGCCTCGCGCAGCTCCACCAACTGCGCGGGCGGGTGGGGCGCGGCGAGCACCCCGGCCGCTGCCTCGTGTTCGCCGAGCCGGGGTCCGATGATGGCGTGCGCCGGCTGGAGGCCCTTGTGCAGACGGGCGATGGCTTCCGCCTGGCCGACATCGACCTGGACATCCGGGGCGAGGGCAGCATCATGGGGCTCAGGCAGTCGGGGCCCACCGACTTGCGCTTCGCCCGCCTCTCGCGCGACCGGCGGTCGCTTGCCGAGGCGCGCCGCATCGCCAAGGTGGCCCTCGAGCGCGATCCGCGCCTGGAGTCGCCCGAGCACGTCCTGCTGGGCGCGGCCGTGCGCGCGGCGTTCCCCGACATGCCCCGCCTGCTCGACGCATGAGGGTCATCGCCGGCGATCTCGGGGGGCGGCGGCTCATCGCGCCGCCGGGGCGTGGCACCCGCCCCACGTCGGATCGCGTGAAGGAGGCCCTGTTCTCGATCATCGGTCCGGTAGAGGGCGCGCGCGTGCTGGACGTGTTCGCCGGGTCCGGGGCGCTGGCCATCGAGGCGCTGTCGCGCGGCGCCTCGGTGGCCACGTGCGTGGACGACGATCGGGGCGCGGCCGAGGCCATGCGCGCCAACGCCGGTGTTCTCGGGCTGGGTGACCGCCTGCGCGTGGTGCGGCGCGGCTGGCGCGGCGCGCTGGCCCAGGCGGCGGAGGCGGGGGAGGCCTACGACCTGGTGCTGGCCGACCCGCCCTACGACCTGCTGCCGGTCATCCTCGAGGAGCTCGGCGGGGCGATCGCACAGGTGGCGGCGCCCGGTGCCGTGGTGGCCATCGAGCACGTCCGGGGTGCGATCATTGGCCCCGGAGGGGTTCCGGGACTGGACGTCGAACGGGGCACCACGCGCAGGTATGGGGATTCGGAGATCACCGTGATCTGGACGCCGGGAGCAGGAACATGAGCACCGAAGGGCGAATCGCCCTGTGTCCGGGTACCTACGACCCGGTCACGTTCGGTCATCTCGACATCGTGGAGCGGGCATCGCGCCTCTTCCCGTCGGTCGTGGTGGCCGTCGCCGAAGGATCCACCAAGAAGCAGCCACTCTTCACCGCGGACGAGCGAAAGACCCTCTTGCGCACGAGCATCGGACATCTCGGGAACGTCGAGGTCACGGGCTTCACCGGCCTGGTCACCGCGCACGCCCGCGATCTCGGGGCCACGGCGATCGTGAAGGGCGTGCGTACCGCCGCGGACTTCGATTACGAATCACAGATGGCCCAGTTCAACCGCCGTCTCGCCGACGAGGTCGAGACCGTGTTCCTGCCCGCAGCGCCCGAGTGGGCATTCCTCAGTTCCTCCGGCGTCCGCGAGGCCGCCGCGTGGGGGGCGGACGTGAGCGGCTGGGTGCCCGCGCACGTCGCCGACGCCCTCCGGGACCGAATCGGCCGCAGCGCCTGACAAAGGACTACCCATGGATGTTCTCGCCCTCATCGACAAGCTCGACGACCTCGTGCACAACGCACGCGCCGTCCCACTCACGGATCAGGTGCGCATCGACCGCGAGGCCGTATACGAGATCCTCGACCAGATGCGCTCCACGATCCCCGAGGAGATCAAGCAGGCGCGCTGGAT
>CAZEUE010000063.1:0-10054 GCA_964514615.1 uncultured Bifidobacterium sp.
TGAAGCCGAATCCCTTCTCGGCGTTGAACCACTTGACGACGCCTTCCGGCACGTTTTCCACCTTGTTCGGCGAGGCCTGCAACTGCTCGTCGAACAACTTGGTACCGACGGCCTGCACGTCCACGCATTTGGCGCCCCCCTCGTGAGGGGCTGGGTGGAACGCTAGTCCGCCCCCCGGCGCGCGGCCCACGTACGGGTCACGATGTCACGAACCGTCGCGGGTCCGTATGAATGCCGTGAGGCCGAAGGCCCCCACCGCCGACAGGCCCATGCGCCGGTAGAAGCCGTCGGCGTCGCGCTCGGCGATGAGCACCTGGTGGTGGAAGGTCCTCATGGGGTAGTGGTCGAGCACGGCCGACAGCAACCTGCTCCCGATGCCCTGCCGCTGCACGTCGGGCAGCACGAGGATGTCGGCGATGTACACCGCGAAGGCACCGTCGCTCATGGTGCGCACGAACCCCACCACGCGGTCGTC
Source organism: uncultured Bifidobacterium sp. (assembly GCA_964514615.1). Classification (GTDB taxonomy): domain Bacteria; phylum Actinomycetota; class Thermoleophilia; order Miltoncostaeales; family Miltoncostaeaceae; genus SYFI01. Next base: position 476 of record CAZEUE010000063.1, read on the forward strand.
CTGCACCGCCACCAACGCCAGGTCGGCGCGCTCCAGCGCGGTGCGCAGCCGGTCCGGGTGCCGGGCGTGGCTCCACCGGTTGGCCGCGTACACGGACAGGATGGCGTCGAAGTCGTCGGCCAGGCGGGCCTCGCGGATCTCGGTCTTTGCGCCGAGGGTTGTCACCCGTGGTCCCCTTCGTTACTTGGTACTGTCGCCCGCCGATGACCCCACCGCCGCGCGAACTCCCGGAACGCTACGACCCGGAGGCGACGGAGGCCCGCTGGCAGTCGGAGTGGGACGCCGTCAAGGCATTCCACGCCGAGCCGGTGGCCCGCGATGGCGAGGCGCCGACGGTGCCCGACGCCCCCAAGTCGTACGTGCTCGAGATGCTCCCGTACCCGTCGGGCGAGATCCACATGGGCCACGTGAAGAACTACACCATGGGCGACGTGGTGGCACACCACCGGCGCCGCACGGGCCATGTGGTGTTCCATCCGATGGGCTACGACGCCTTCGGCCTGCCCGCCGAGAACGCGGCGATCCGCACGGGCGAGCCGCCGGCCGAGGTGACCGCCCGGAACATCGCCGGCATCCGCGCGCAGTTGCGTCGCCTCGGGTTCTCGATCGATTGGGACACCGAGATCTCCACCGCCGACCCCGCGTACTACCGGTGGACCCAGTGGATCTTCCTGAGGTTCCTCGAGCGGGGCCTGGTGGAGCGGCGCGAGGCCGCGGTCAACTGGTGCCCGCAGGACCAGACGGTGCTGGCCAACGAGCAGGTGGTGGACGGCCAGTGCGAGCGGTGCGCCTCGCCCGTCGAGCTGCGCCAGTTGCCCCAGTGGTTCCTGCGCATCACCGACTACGCGCAGGCGCTGCTGGACGACATGGACCTGCTGGACGACTGGCCCGATCGCGTTCTGACCATGCAGCGCAACTGGATCGGCAGGTCGGTGGGGGCGCGGGTGGAGTTCCGCCTGGCCGACGACCCCGGCACGGTCATCCCGGTCTTCACCACCCGGCCGGACACCCTGTACGGCGCCACGTTCTTCCTGATGGCGCCCGAGCACCCGCTGGTGCCGCGGCTGGTGGAGGGGCGCCCCGAGCAGGAGGCCGTGACCGCCTACGTGGGCACCGCCGCCCGCACGGCCGTGGCCGAGCGCAGCGCGGCCGAGCGGCCCAAGACCGGGGTGTTCACCGGGCGGTACGTGACCAACCCGGTCAACGGGGAGCGGATCCCGGTCTGGGTGGCCGACTACGTGCTGATGGATTACGGCACGGGGGCCATCATGGCCGTGCCGGGCCACGATGAGCGCGACTTCGCGTTCGCGCGCGCGCACGGCCTCCCCGTGCAGCGCGTGATCGCCGATGAGGGCACGGCGCCCGACGCCCCGCTGGACGAGGCCTGGACGGGGCCGGGCCGGCTGGTCAACTCGGGGCCGCTCGACGGCATGGACGTGGAGCAGGCCACGCAGGCCATCTGCGAGCAGCTGGCCTCGCGCGGCGAGGGCGAGGCCACGGTGGGCTACCGCCTGCGCGACTGGCTCATCTCGCGCCAGCGCTACTGGGGCGCGCCCATCCCGGTGGTCAACTGCCCTGCGTGCGGGGTGGTGCCCGTGCCCGACGACCAGCTGCCGGTGCTGCTGCCGCACGTGGATGACTACGCGCCCCGGGGGCGCAGCCCGCTGGCGGCCGCCCGCGACTGGGTGCAGACCACCTGCCCGGCCTGCGGCGGCGCCGCCGAGCGCGAGACCGACACCATGGACACCTTCGTCGACTCGTCCTGGTACTTCCTGCGCTACACCGCGCCCCACTACACGGGCGGCCCCTTCGACCGCGACATCGCGGATTACTGGCTGCCGGTGGACCAGTACATCGGCGGCGTGGAGCACGCGATCCTGCACCTGCTCTATGCGCGGTTCTTCACGAAGGTGCTCCACGACCTGGGGCTCGTGGGCACGCGCGAGCCGTTCGCGCGCCTCTTCACGCAGGGGATGATCCATCACCAGGGCGCCAAGATGAGCAAGAGCAAGGGCAACGTGGTGCCGCCCGACGAGATCATCCGGCGCTTCGGGGCCGACACCCTGCGCCTGTACATCCTGTTCATGGGCCCCGCGGCGGACGACGCCGAGTGGAGCGACAGCGGGGTGGAGGGGCAGAGGCGGTTCCTCGACCGCGTGTGGCGCCTGGTGCGGGGCCTGCCCGGCGACTCCCATCCGGGCCTGCCGCCGGCCGCCGCGCTGCAGGACGACCCCGTCGCGCTGGCCCTGGTGCGCAAGGCCGAGGCCACCATCGAGAAGGTGTCGCAGGATATCGGCGAGCGGTTCTCGTTCCACACCGCCATCTCGGCCATCCAGGAGCTGGTCAACCAGGCCACGCGCGACGTGTCGGCCGGCGCGCTGCAGTCGCCCGCGGGTGAGGGCGCGCAGTGGCATGCGGCGCGCACCACGGTGTCGCTGCTCTTCCCGTTCGCCCCGCACCTCGCATCGGAGCTGTGGGCCGCGATGGGGGGCGAGCGCCTGTGGGAGGAGCCGTGGCCCACGGCCGACCCGGCGTTCCTGGTGGCCGACACGCAGACCATCGTGTTCCAGGTCGATGGCAAGCTGCGTGACCGTGCCGACGTGCCCGCGGGCATCGATGACCAGGCCCTGGTGGCCCTGGCGCTGTCGCTTCCCAAGGTGCGGGCCGCCATGGGTGGCGCCGACCCGGCGCGCACGATCGTGGTGCCCGGCAAGCTGGTGAACGTGGTGGTGGGCGCGAAGTAACCCCTGCGCGCGTGTGGCGGCACGGCGGGCGCGCAATGCGCGCGCCGCGTGGCCATACGGTGCGCGCATGGATGGACTCCTGCCCTGGTTGCGCCGCTCCGGGTGGCTCTACGGCCTGGCGGCGCTGGTGCTGGGCGTGCTCGCGTGGCGCGCCATGGGGGACGATGTCCCGCCGGACCGGCCGGCGGCGGCATCCACGGTGTCGCGCCGGCCTCAGGTGCCCCGGGTGACGCTGGTGCACGTGGCGGGAGCGGTCAAGCGCCCCGGCGTGTACCCCGTGGGCGGCGACTCGCGGGTGATCCAGGCGGTCCGCCTCGCCGGTGGGCCCACGCGCGCAGCCGACATGTCGCGGGTGAACCTGGCGGCCCCCCTGGCCGATGGGCAGCAGGTGGTCATCCCGTCGCGCGCCGCAGGTGGCGGGGGAGGTGCGGCGTCCGCCTCCGGGTCCGCCCCGGCCGGGCCGGTGAGCCTGTCGTCCGCCACGCAGGCAGATCTGGAGGCGCTGGACGGCGTGGGCCCCGCGCTCGCCGCGCGCATCATCGCGTGGCGCGACACCCATGGGGGGTTCGCGTCGGTGGACCAACTGGATGAGGTGCCGGGCATCGGCCCCGCGCGCATGCAGGCGCTGCGCCCGCTGCTGGTGCCGTGATCCGCCGGGTGCCGCTGGCGCTGCCGGCGGCGCTGGTAGCGGGGATCGTGCTGGGCACCCGCGGGGCGCCGGCGGGGTGGGCGATCGTGGCGTGCGCCGCCGCCTCCGCGGCGGCCCTGCTGGCGTGGAGGCGTGCGGCCACCGGGGTGGTAGTGCTCGCCCTCGCCGGGGCATGCGCGGCGGCGGGGTGCGCATGGGGGGCCGTGCGGATGCAGGCGGATGCCCCCGCGCCCATCTCCCGGACCGGCCTGGCGCAGGGGGTGGTGGCCATCACGGGCCCGGTGTCGCGATCGCCATCGGGCGCGCGCGTGCCCGCGGTGTCGCTGGGGCTCCGGGGGCCGGGCGCGGTGGCCGCGGGGGAGCGCCTGCTGATGGACCTGCCGCGCAGGGCTGAGCCGCCTGTGGGGGCGCTGGTGCGCGTGAGCGGGGTGGTCTCGCCGGCCGTGCGTCCGGGGGCGCCGGAGTGGTGGCATGCGTGGCTGCGGCGCCAGGGCATCGCCGCGCGCCTCGACGCGGTGCGCGTGCAGCACGTGGGGTGGCGTGGCGGGCCGTGGGGGGCGCGCGACGCCCTGCGTCGCTGGGCGCAGCGCAACGTTGCGGCCGGGCTGTCGGGTGACGCCGCCGCCACGGTGCGCGGCATGGCCCTGGGCGGCGGCGAGGGGCTGTCGCCGGCTTCTGAGAAGGCCATGCGCGACGCGGGCCTGTGGCACCTGCTGGCGGTGAGCGGCCAGAACGTGGCAGTGATCGGCATCGGCGTGATGGGGGCGCTCGCCGCCGCCGGGGTGGCGCGCACGCGCCGCGTGGGCGTGGCCGGCGCGGCGATGCTGGCGTACTGCCTTGCATGCGATGGCGGGGCGTCCGTGCTCCGGGCCGGGCTGATGGGCGCCATCGGCGTCGCGGCCGACCTGCGCGGGGGGCGGCGGGCGCCGTGGAACGCCCTGCTGGTGGCACTGGCGGCCATGCTGGTGATCGATCCGCTCGCCATCGGGGATCCCGGCCTGCAGTTGTCGTTCGCGGCCGTGGCCGGCCTGTTTGCGATCGCCCCGCCCGTCGGCGCCTGGCTGCGGGGGTTCATGCCGGCGCGGGCCGCCGACCTCGTGGGGCAGTCGGCCGGCGCCGGGCTGGCCACCGCCCCCGTGCTGGCCGCGGGGTTCGGCAGCGTCTCGGTAGTGGGCCTGGTGGCGAACCTCGTTGCCGTGCCCGTGGCCGGCCCCGTGGTGGTGGTGGCCATGCTGGGAGTGGTGGCGCACGCCGTCGTCTCGCCCGTGGGGGTGGCGCTCGCCTGGGTGGCCGGTGCGGGCGCATGGGTGATCATGGCCGTGGCCGCCCTGGCGTCGTCCATCCCGGGAGCGGTGCAACCGGTCCCGGCGTGGGGTGCCCTTCCGCTGGCCGGGGTGGCCGCCATCCCCGCCCTGGCATGGCGCTGGCTGCGCGCGGTGCCGGCCGCACCCGCACCCCGCGCGCCGCGGCCGGTCGCATCTCGTCGTGGTGGGCTGGCCGTCGTTGCCGCCGTGGCCGTGGCCGCGGTGCCCGGGGCGTCGATGGTGCCGGGGTGCCGGGCCGGCGTGCCGCCGGCGGGAGCCGGCCTGCGGATGCTCGACGTCGGGCAGGGAGCCGCGGTGGTGCTGCGCGACGGCTCGCGCGCCGAGGTGCTGCTGGATGCCGGACCGCCGGGCGATCCTCCCGCGGTCGTGCCGGCACTGGGGCGGATGGGGGCATCCTCGGTGGGCACCCTCGTGATCAGCCACGGATCCGCCGACCATGCGGGCGGTGCCGGGGCCGTGCTCGAGGGAATGCCGGTCGGGCGACTGGTGCTACCCCTGCCCGACCGCTCGGCGCCGCTGGTGCGCGCCGCGGAGCGCGCGGCGTCACGACGCGGGGTACCGGTCACATGGGTCGCGGCCGGGATGCGTCTGGCCGCGGGGCGGTGGGAGGTGGACGTGATCGGCCCGTCGGATGCCGCGGCCCGGGCCGGCGACCCCAACCAGCGGTGCCTGGTGGTGGTCGCCCGCACGCCCGCGATGCGGGCCCTGGTGCCGGGCGACGCCGAGAGTCCCGCCCTGGCCGGCCTGGACCTCCCGCGCGTGGAGGTGCTGCAGGTACCGCACCACGGATCGGAGGACCCGGGCCTGCCCGCGGTCCTGGACCGGGTGGAGCCGCTGCTGGCGCTGGTATCGGCCGGCCGTGGCAATGCGTTCGGGCATCCGCGCCCGCAGGCACTGGGCGCCGTCCGGCAGTCGGGTGCGCGCCTGCTGCGCACCGACCGCGGCGGCGACATCGACGTGCGGCCGGAGCGCGGGGGCATCGTCGTATCGCGCGGCTAGCCTTGGCCCGTGTCGCGCAAGGAGCCCCTCAAGCCGGTCTACTGGATCCACGGCGAGGACCGCGCCAAGGTGGACACCGCCGTGCAGCGGCTGGTGGCCCGGGTGGAGGGGGAGGGCGGCATGCCCCCGGACCGGTTCGACGCCTCGGAGGTGCCCGCACCCGAGGTGCGCGCGGCGTGCGAGGCGATGTCGTTCGGCGGCACCCGCCTGGTGCTGGTGCGTCGCGCCGACCAGTGGAAGGCGGCCGATGCGGAGCCGCTCGTGGAGTACCTGTCCGACCCCGTTCCCAGCACGTGCCTGGCCCTGGTGGCCGACGGCGCGCCCACTCCGCGCCTGCTGAAGGCCGTCGAGGCCGCTGGGCAGGTGCTGGCGTACGGGCCGCCTCCCGAGAAGCGGGGCAACGAGAAGGCGCGCGCGGCGTGGTTCCGGGAGTTCGTGCAGGGCGAGGTGAAGAAGCGCGGCAGCAGCATCAGCGCCGCCCTGGCCGACGAGGTGGTGCGGCGCGCGGGTCGCGCGGGCGCCGATTCCGGGCACCTCGCCAACGAGGCCGCCAAGCTGGCCATGGCCGCGGGCGACGCGCCGGTGGACCGCGCGCACGTGGAGGCCCTGGTGGTGATGGACCCCGAGGCCCGCGCGTACCTGCTGGGGGACCTGATCGTGGCGGGCGACGCCCGTGGGGCCCAGGACCTTCTGGCCGATCTGGCCGGGGGCAGCGACACCACCGACCCTGTGGTGATCCAGCGCATGCTGGCGCGTCACTTCCGGGGCATCGCCGTGGCGCAGGGCCCGGGTGCCACGCAGGCCGACGTGGAGCGCATCGCCGGGCTCAAGGGCTATCCGGCCCAGAAGGCCGTGGAGCACGCGCGCGCCATACCGCCCGGGGCTGGCGAGTGGTGCGTGGCCCGGTTGGCCGACCTGGAGCTGGACCTGCGCGTATCGGCGCTGGGCGACCTGGGGCGGTCGCGCGGCGACGGCGAGCGGATGGTGCTGGAGCTCGGAGTGCGCGACCTGCTGGGCGCGTGCCGGGGGCTCTAGACCCGGTGCCAGGCACTTAACCGAACTCCGTTCGGTTAAGTGCCTGGCACCGGGCTAGGCGGCAGAGGCGGTGACCAGGCGCGCCACGCGCGCCTTGCGGCGCGCGGCGGTGTTCTTGTGCAGCGCACCGCGCGCGGCGGCGCGGTCGATGGTCTTCATCATCTCGGCGGCCTGCTCCGGGGTGATGGCCTCACCCGAGTCGGCGGCAGTGGAGAGGCGCTTCATCCCGCTTCGCACCGTGGAGCGGTAGCGGATGTTGGCGTCCCTCTGCTTGAGGGAACGACGGTTGCGCTTCTTCTGCTGCTTGATGTTGGCCACGCGGAATTCTCCGTATTGCGGTAGGTCGGCCGGGTATCGTAGCAACGGATGACCGGGGCGACGCCGCGAGCGTGACGGACACAGGGGACCAGGGGCGCCGCCGGACCGGTGGCGGCCTGGGTCGTTCCACGGCCCTGTTCTCGTTCTGGACCGCGGTCAGCCGTGTGGCCGGGTTGGTGCGCGAGATCCTCGCCGCGGCCCTGTTCGGCACCGTCGGGGCCATCAATGCGTTCGTCATCGCCTTCCAGGTGCCCAACCTGCTGCGCAGCCTGGTGGCCGACTCCGCCATCTCGGCCGCGATGGTGCCCATCTACACCCAGCTGCAGGAGGAGGGGCGCGCGCGCGACGCCCGGCGGCTGGTGGGGGCCCTCGCGTGCGTGATCACCCTCGGGCTGGCCGCCATCACGCTGGTGGCCATCCTCATCTCGCCCTGGATGATGCCGCTCTTCGCGCCGGGCCTGGACGCATCGCTGCAGGACGACGTGGTGTGGCTTGCCCAGCTGATGTTCCCCATCGTGCCGCTGCTCGGGCTCACGGGCATCGTGGCCGGGGTGCTCCAGGCCGAGGGGCGGTTCACGCCCACGGCGTTCGTGCCGGTGCTGTGGAACGCGGTGATCATCGTGGCGCTGGCCGGCGTGGCGCCCCTGGCCGCCGCGGACAACCGGATCTGGGTGTACGCCCTGGGCATCCTGGCCGGAACGCTCGCGCAGCTGCTGTACCTGCTGCCCAAGCTCGGGGGGCTCGGGCCGTTCCCGCTGAGCCTGGGCTTCGGCAACCGGCTGGTGCGCAGGGTGCTGGTGCTGATGCTGCCGGTCACCGTGGGGCTGGGGCTCATCAACATCAACGCGGTGGTGGACGGCATATTCGCCACGCTCGTGAGCGACCAGGCACCGCGGGCCATCGACGCCGCCTTCCGGCTGTACATCCTGCCGCAGGGGGTGTTCAGCGTGGCCATCGCCACGGTGCTGTTCCCCACGATCAGCCGCATGGCGGCCAACCGCGACTTCCCGGGGCTCCGCGACGCCGTGGCCTCGGGCCTGCGGCAGATCTTCTTCCTGCTGCTCCCGGCGTCGGCGTTCCTGATGGTGCTCTCCGAGCCGGTGGTGCGCCTGGTCTACCAGCGCGGGGCGTTCGACGGCTTCTCCACGCTCATCACGTCGGAGGCCCTGTTCTTCTTCACCATCGGCCTGGTGTTCAACGGCGCGAGCCTGCTGCTGATTCGCGCGTTCTTCAGCCTCCAGCAACCGTGGCTGCCCACCGCGGTGGCCGGAATCGGCGTGGTGCTGAACGCGGTCCTCAACGCCATCCTGTACCAGCCGCTCGGCGTGGGCGGCATCCCGCTGTCCACCTCGATCACCAGCCTGGCCACGTTCCTGGTGCTGGTGCACTACCTCAGCCGCCGCACGGGCGACCTGGACCTGCGGTTCATCACCGAGGGGTTCCTGCAGGCGCTCGCGGCCGCCCTGGCCTCGGGCCTGCTGGGGTGGCTGGCCTGGCGCGTGCTGGACGACGCCCTCGGGCAGTCCCTTCCCGCCCAGGTGGTGTCGGTGGGCCTTGCGGCCGGCGCCGGCGTGTTCACCATCGTGGCGGCCGCTCGCGCCATGAACATGCCCGAGATGACGGCGCTGGCGAAGGTGCTGAGCCGCCGGCGCGGACTGCGATAGGGTCGCGCGCGTGGACCAAACGCACATCCGCAACTTCTCGATCATCGCCCACATCGATCACGGGAAGTCGACCCTCGCGGACCGCATCCTCCAGCTGACAGGCGCCGTGAGCGAGCGCGAGATGCGCGAGCAGGTCCTCGACTCCATGGACCTCGAGCGCGAGCGGGGCATCACCATCAAGGCGCAGGCAGTGCGGGTGATGTACACGGCCGACGACGGCCAGGAGTACCAGCTCAACCTCATCGACACTCCGGGCCACGTGGACTTCTCGTACGAGGTGTCGCGCAGCCTCGCGGCCTGCGAGGGCGCGCTGCTGGTGGTGGACGCGAGCCAGGGCATCGAGGCCCAGACGCTGGCCAACGCCTACCTGGCCATCGAGGGCGACCTCGAGTTGGTGCCCGTGCTCAACAAGATCGACCTCCCCGCCGCCGACCCCGACCTGCACGCCCGGGCCCTGGCCGACCTGATCGGCGACGACCCCGACCACGTGCTGCGCATCTCCGCGAAGACCGGGCAGGGCGTGAAGGACGTGCTCGAGGCCATCGTCACCCGCATGCCGCCGCCGGAGGGCGACCGCGATGCGCCGCTTCGCGCCCTGGTGTTCGACTCGGTGTACGACCAGTACCGTGGCGTGGTGGCCTTCGTGCGCGTGGTGGACGGGGAGCTGCGCACGGGCCAGCAGGTGCGCGCCATGGCCACGGCGTCGAACTTCACCGCCGAGGAGGTGGGCGTGATGTCGCCGGCCATGACCCCCATCGGGCACCTGTCGGCGGGCGAGAGCGGATACATCGTGACCGGCCTCAAGAGCCTGGTGGACCTTCGCGTGGGCGACACGCTCACGCTGG
>CAZEUE010000064.1:0-9833 GCA_964514615.1 uncultured Bifidobacterium sp.
GTTCCATCAGGCCGTGCACGAGGTGCTCGACAGCCTGGGGCCGGTGGTGGCCAAGCGCCCCGAGTTGGCCGAGCACGCGATCGTCGAGCGCATCTGCGAACCCGAGCGGCAGATCATCTTCCGCGTCCCCTGGACCGATGACGACGGGAGGGTGCACATCAACCGTGGCTTCCGCGTGGAGTTCAACAGCGCGCTCGGCCCCTACAAGGGCGGCATGCGGTTCCACCCCACGGTGTATGCGGGGGTCATCAAGTTCCTGGGGTTCGAGCAGATCTTCAAGAACGCCCTCTCGGGCCTGCCCATCGGCGGCGGCAAGGGGGGCAGCGACTTCGACCCCCGCGGCCGCAGCGAGTGGGAGGTCATGCGGTTCTGCCAGTCGTTCATGACCGAGCTCTACCGCCACCTGGGCGAGTACACCGACGTTCCCGCCGGCGACATCGGCGTGGGCGAGAGGGAGATCGGCTACCTGTTCGGGCAGTACCGGCGCATCACCAACCGGTACGAGTCGGGCGTGCTCACGGGCAAGGCCATCAGCATCGGCGGGGCCCTGGTGCGCAAGGAGGCCACGGGCTACGGCACCGTGGTGTTCACGCAGCAGATGCTGGGCACCCGGGGCACGTCGCTCGACGGCAAGCGCGTGGTGGTGTCGGGCTCGGGCAACGTGGCCATCTACGCGGCCGAGAAGGCGCGCGACCTGGGCGCGCTGGTGGTGGCGTGCTCCGACTCGGGCGGCTACGTGGTGGACGACGCCGGGCTGGACATCGACCTGCTCAAGCAGGTGAAGGAGGTCGAGCGCGGGCGGGTGAGCGACTACGCCGAGCGTCGCCCCGGCGCGCGGTTCATGCCCGGGGGCACGGTGTGGCAGGTGCCCTGCGACGTGGCGCTGCCCTGCGCCACCGAGAATGAGCTCGACGGCAAGGATGCCCGCACGCTGGTGGAGGGCGGCTGCATGGTGGTGGCCGAAGGCGCCAACATGCCCTGCACGCCCGAGGCGGTCGCGGCGTTCCGCGAGGCCGGGGTGCTGTTCGCGCCGGGCAAGGCCGCCAATGCGGGCGGCGTGGCCACGTCAGCGCTCGAGATGCAGCAGAACGCCTCGCGCGACTCCTGGACCTTCGCGCACACCGAGGAGCGGCTGGAGGAGATCATGGTGGGCATCCACGATCGCTGCGCCACCACCGCGGAGGAGTTCGCCCGCCCGGGCGACTACGTGGCGGGGGCCAACATCGCCGGCTTCATCGCGGTGGCCGACGCCATGCTGGCGCAGGGGCTGGTGTAGGGCAATGGCCACACCCACCCCCAGCGCACCCGAGGGATTCACCAAGGGGGCCGAGAGCTACGACGCCGCCGTGCGCCACAACATCGCGGGTTCGGAACGCCTCATCATGTCGTTGCCCGACGGCGGCTACCGAGCCGTGCTCGATGTGGGCTGCGGCACCGGCTGGACATCGGCCGCCATGTCGCAGCGCTTCGGGGTGGAGCGCATCGTGGGCGTCGATCCGTCCGAGGGCATGCTCGAGCAGTTCGCCGCCAAGCTGGCCGACGAGTTCCCGGCGGTGCAGGTTGAGCTTCGCGCCGAGGACGTCATGCTCATGGACGTGCCCGACGGCGCGTTCGATGCCGTGATCTGTGCCATGGCCCTGCACTGGTTCGCCGACAAGCCCGGGGCGATCGCCCGCATGGCGCGCGCGCTGGCGCCCGGTGGGGTGATGGGGATACTCACCGCGGGTGCGGGCGGTGAGGACGCCTGGCGCGAGCTGCTGGAGCGCGTGGGTGCGCCCGACGACTGGACCGGGTGGTTCGCGGCCAACCAGCTGGACGTCGACCAGATGGCCCGGTACCTGCGTGCCGCCGGCATGGATCCGGTGGACGTGTGGATGGAGCGACGCAGGCGCCACACCGACCCCGATGCCTTCATGGCGCGCACCCGCGCGGTGGCCGCCCACCTGCTGGGCAATCCCCCCGGTGGGTACAGCGATCTCGACCAGCGCATCCACCGGGCGCTGCGCGACGCCGCGGGCCCCGAGGGCTTCGAGTACGACTACTGCAAGCTGTTCGCGGTGGCCCGCAGGCCATGACTCCTACGGGCTGAAGGCCAGCATGAGGAAGGTGAAGAGCAGCACCAGGTGAATGCCCGCCGCCTGCAGGGTGGACCGGCCGGGCAGGATGGTGATGGCCGCCACCAGCATGGTGATGAACAGCAGCACGATCTGCGTGGGGTCGAGCCCAAGGGCCAGCGGGCCGTCGAGCCAGATGGACGCCACCGCGAGGGTGGGGATGGTGAGGCCGATGCTGGCCATGGCCGATCCCAGCGCCAGGTTGAACGACGTCTGCATGCGGTCGCGGCGGGCGTTGCGTACCGCGGCCAGCGTCTCGGGCGCCAGCACCAGCAGGGCGATCAGCACGCCCACCGCCGACTGCGGCGCGCCGATCGCCAGCACGGTGTCCTCGATGGGCTTCGACTCGATCTTGGCGAGGCCCACCACGGCCAGCAGGGCCACCACCAGCAGTCCCAGGCTGGCGATGGCCCGGGCATTGGACGGCGGCGCGGCGTGGGCATCGGGGGATGCCGCGGTCGATGGCGGTGGCAGGAAGTAGTCGCGGTGGCGCACCGTCTGGACGAACACGAAGAGCAGGTACAGCGCCAGCGACGCCACCGCCGCGAACACCAGCTGCTGCGTGCTGAACACCGGGCCCGGCACGCTGGTGGTGAACGACGGCAGCACCAGCGCCAGCGTGGCAAGGGTGGCCACGGTGGCGAGCGCCGTGGACGTGCCCTTGGAGCGGTAGTGCACCACGTTGTGGCGGAGTGCCGCCACGAGCAGCGATATGCCCACGATCCCGTTGACGGTGATCATCACGGCGGCGAACACGGTGTCGCGCGCAAGGGTCTGCGCCTGGCCGTCACTGGCCACCATGAGGGTGACGATCAACGCCACCTCGATCACCGTCACGGCGACGGCCAGTACGAGCGACCCGAACGGCTCGCCCACCCGCAGCGCCACCACCTCGGCATGGTGCACCGCGGCCAGCACCGCGGCAGCCAGCAGGACCCCCGCGATCACCAGCCACGTGGTGCCCGGCTCCTGCGGCCACAGGTAGGCGGTCACCGCGAACGCGACGATGGGCGTAACGGTGGTCCAGTGGCGCACAACGGCACCCTACCGTCGGTAATGCGGCGGGTGGCGCTAACCGACCGCCCGGTAGCCGCCGTTGGGCTCCACGCGGTACATGAAGAACCGCCCGCCCTCGAGCTCGTGGTCGTCGCCGAAGGCAACGCGCTGCCCCAGCAGGGAGTCCTCCATCTCCACCGCGGGCACCGCGGTCCACACGCCCGCGCGCGTGGCGCGGCCATCGCGGCAGGTCTCGAGCGCGGCGGTGGCCACCACCTCCATGGCGGTGTACGCCGGGCCCCCGAAGGTGGAGAAGTCCCCGAAGATGGCCTCGTACAACCGGATGATGTTCGCGCCGGAGGGGGTCTTTCGCAGGTCGGGCGAGTACGAGCTCACGTACGCGCCGACCTTGGTGAACTCCGTGGGCACGAACAGGGCGTCGCCGCCCACCAGCTGCGGGTCGCGGCCGGAATCCTCCATCTGGCGCGCGAACCGCTGGCCGTCCTGGCTCAGCAGGAAGGGCATCACCACCACGTCGGCGTCGCGCGGGATGCGCCGGATGGTCGCCGCGTAGTCGGCTTGGCGCAGGGGCACCGTGAGGCGCGTGACCGGCACCCCCCGGCGGTCGAGCTCGGCGGCCACGGCGTCGGCGAGCCCACGGGAATAGGGCTCGGGGTTCTGCACGAGCGCCACCTTCTTCGCGGCGAGCTGGTCCGCCGTGAAGCGGGCCAGCGTGGGGCCCTGCACGGAGTCGTTCGCCACCACGCGGTAGAAGCCCGTGAGGCTGCCGCCGCCGAGGTCGGTGCGCGTGGCCGACGGGGAGACATACGCCATCTTCGCGCGGTCGAACAGCGGGCCCACGGCCGCCGTGACCACCGAGGTCTGCGGGCCCACCACGCCCACCACCTCGGGGTCGGCGATGGCCCGGCGCGCCCCGCGTATGCCGTCGGCGACGTCGTCCATCACGTCGACGGGCTCGATCTGGAAGCTGGTGCCGTGCTCGCCGTTGAAGGTGTCCAGGGCCACGCGCGCCCAGTTCATCTGCACCGAGTCGGTTGACCCGCCCTCGGTGTACGGCGCCATCACGGCGATCTTGCCCGAGCACGTGGCGGCGGCGGGATCGCGCACGGCGGCCTCGTCGGCACCCGTGGTGCGCACCGTGGCCGTGCCACCGGATGACGACCCGCAGCCGGTGCCCACCAGGGCCGCGCCCGCGAGGGCAAGGCAGGCGCCCGCCAGCAATCGGGCGCTCACCACAGCATCACCATGGCGATCAGGCACACGCCGAGCGCCGTGCCGCTGGCGGTGACCAGCGTGGCCTTGGCCCGCTGCGACTGGAACACGCCGCTCAGGCCACCGAGAAGGAACGTCACGGTGAGCAGCGCGGCGATGAACTCCAGCGAGTGCGACTTGTTCAGGTCGACGTTGGCCTGCTCGAGCTGGGTGGAGGCCCGCTCCAGCGACTCACGCGCATCGATGATGGTGGCGGGCGCCGCCCACTCGGGGTTGGCCGACTTGAAGGGCGTGAGGGGACGCTCGCCCGGCGGCTGCTCGCGCCACCACTCGATGGCCCGGCGCGTGCTGCCGTCCATCATCGAGTAGATCGCGGCGGCGCGCCGCGACTCCCCGCGCTGCAGGGCCTCCTCGTAGTCCACGTACAGGGCCCGCTCGCTGGTGCTGGCCCGCTCGGCCTCCTGGGCGAGGCTGTTGGCGTCGTTCACCGACTGGGTCGACAGGGTGAAGTTCTCCACGGCGTGCCCATTCAGCACCGTGCCGCGCCATGCCGTGACGCCGGCCACGATCGCCGCCACGCCCAGGATGACCGCGAGGCTCAGGTTCAGCCAGCGCGGGGCGTGCTCATCGTGGCCGTGGGGGGCGTGGTGCCCGCCATGGTGCTTGGCGGCGCTCATGGCGGAGCATCATGCCGCATCGGGCCCCCCGCATGGGGGGGTCGTCCGTGCGCGCGCTGCAACCGCCGGTTCCTATTGACGGGCCTCGCCGCGCGTTGAGCCGGCGGCGTCGCGGTGCCGCACGACCTCGAGCATGCTCGCCACGTCGGTGAACTTGTCGCGCGGGCGCCCCGCGGGCTCGCCGCGCGCCACCTCGGCGGCGTCAATGGCCTTCCATTGGTCGTGCGTCACCACCTGGCCGCACCGCTCGTGAAGCAGGCGCTCGAAGACCTCGCGCCCCAGGACCGGGCGACGGTCATCGCCTGCGATGTCGTCCAGCAGCGCGTCGACGGTCTCGCGGGCATCGGGCTTGTTCGTGCCGATCACGCCGGACGGGCCGCGCTTGATCCACCCCGCCACGTACTCACCCGGGCGATGCTGCCCGGATACGGGGTCGATCACGCGCCCGCGCACGTTCGGGATGACCCCGCGCATCTGGTCGAACGGCACGCCCGGGAGCGGGGTGCCGCGATAGCCGATGGCGGTGAGCAGCAGGTCGGCGGGCAGGCGCTCCCGGCTGCCGGTGGCGCGGGCCACGATGACCCCATCGGCATCGTGCTCCAGCACCGTGCTGGCCACCTCCACCTCGCGCACGCGATCGTCGCCGTGCACCGCGACGGGCGACACCATGAACCGGATGACCAGCCGTCGATCGCACCCGCGCATCGGCCGCTCCGACAGCTCCCGCAGCAGGTCGAGCACCTGCTCGCGACCCCGCGACGCGTCGGGCCCCAGGGTGGCGTCCTCCCGCAGCTCCTCGGGCGCGATGATGATGTCGAGGTCGTCGCGGGCCGCGACCTCCTTGAGCTCGGGGAGGGTGAAGGCCACCTGGGCGGGTCCGCGCCACCCCAGCAGGGTCACCTCCCGCACCCGGCTGCCGGCCAGCGCCTCGAGGGCGTGGTCGGCGATGTCGGTGTGGGCCAACCTGTCGGCGGGGGTCAGCAGCATGCGCGCGACGTCGAGCGCCACGTTGCCGTGCCCCACCACCACCGCGCGCTCGCCCGATAGATCGAACCGCCTGGTGGCCTGGTCGGGGTGGCCGTTGTACCAGCCCACGAAGTCGCCGGCGCTCGCGCAGCCGGGCAGCGTCTCGCCGGGGATCCCCAGGTGCCGGTACGACCGCGAGCCCACGCAGTAGATGACCGCGTGGAAGTACGCGAACAGGTCGTCGCGACGCAGGTCGCGTCCGTGCTCCACGTTGCCGTGGAGGCTCACGCGCGGGTCCGATGCGATGCGGTCGTACACCCGCGTGACCCCCTTGATCGACTGGTGATCGGGCGCCACGCCGCTGCGCACGAGGCCATAGGGGCTCGGCAGCCGCTCGATGATCGACACCTCGACGTCGTCGGGTCCCTCGGCCAGCAGGTGCTCGCAGGCATAGAAGCCCGCGGGGCCGGCGCCCACGATGGCCACGCGAAGGGGAGGGGTCACGATGCCGTCCGGGCGGCGCGGAGGAAGATCACGGGTGCAGCCTAGAGGCCGTCGCAGAGGGCCCCGCGGCGGGTCCGGCCCGGGTCGGACCTACGCGAACACTGCCTGCAGGAACGACTCCCACCACTGCTGCGGCATGGCGCGCTCACCGGCCCCCACGATCTGCGAGGCCACCGACCGGGCGATGGAGAACGCCGTGGCCTCGGGCGCCGCGATGGCAAGCGCAACGCTGGCCACCGACTTCAGCACGTCGAACGTGCTCGTGAGCACCAGATTGCAGTCGTCGTTGTTCTGCTTGGTGGTGGATGGGAACCAGTTGCCGCTCCCGCCGCCCTGGGCGCTCGGGAACGACCCGGGAACGGTGGTCACGCAGGTGTAGCCGGAGATGTCCAGCACGGCCGGCAGGTAGCCCGCCGCATAGGCCCACTCCGGGCCCAGGTTGGCCGTGGGGATGCCGTAGACCCCGAACTGCGACACCTTCGACAGGTCGGCGTAGTACCAACTGGCCCCGTAGATGGCGGCGTTTCCCAGGTCGGCGCCATCAAGCGACGCGCCGGTCATCTGCGTGCCGCGCAGGGTCGCGCCGTCCAGCACCACGTTCGACATGTTCGCGCTGTCGAGATTGGCGTTGGTCAGGTTGGCGCCGGAGAAGTTGGCGCCCGATGCATTGGCGGCGTCCATCTGCGCACCCGTCAGGTTGGCGCCGGTGAAGTTGGCGCCCGACACATCGGCCGAGTCGAAGTTGGCATTCGCCAGGTTGGCCCCGGAGAAGTCCACGCCCGACATGTCGGCACCCAGGAACTGCGCCCACTGCAGGTTGCCGCTGATCTTCGTGCCGTTGACCGCCGTGGCGCCGTCGAAGAACGTGCCCGAGGCCGTGGACGGCAGGATGCCCGGCGTGATGCCGGTCAGGTTCACGTTGTCCAGGTAAGCCCGGGTGAAGTTCGCGTAGCCGAAGAACCCGCCGGCGAACCACATGTTGGTGAGGCGCCCTCCCATGAACTGCGTCATGTAGAAGTCGCCGCCCGGCACGTACATGTTGCTGAAGCTGAGCCAATTCAGCATGAAGTGCGCGCAGTCGGGTGCCACCCAGTTGCCGCACCCCGACGATGCCTCGCGTGCTGTCCCCGGCCTGGGCGACAGTTGCGCCGCCGCGCCGCAGCCCGGAGTGCCCAGCACGGGTGCCGTCCGTCCGCCGATGGCACCGGGACCGCGGGAGCCCTGCTGCCAACCGGTGCGCCAGCCACGATGCGCGTCCCCACCCCAGCGCGGCAGCCTGCCGGGAACCGCCCGCGCGGCCGCGCCGCCGGCTACAGCCGTGCCGCACACCCGGGCCTCGCGCATCAGTCGCGCGCGACCCGCGGACGTGGAGGGCGACCTGCTGCCAAGGCGCGCGCCGCGGGCGTCGGCCAGCGTCAGGTCCACCCCCGCAAGCGGCGTGCCGCGGAGATCCGTGCGTCCAAGCGCCGCGCGCTGCAGCGATGCCCCGCGAAGCGCCGCACCGCGCAGGTCGGCCCGCTCCAGCCGTGCAGCCTGCAGCTGCGCACCCTGAAGGCGTGCGCCACGCAGGTCGGCGCCACGCAGGTCGGCGCCGCGCAGCACCGCCCCACGCAGGTCGGCCCGCCTCAGGTCCGTTCCGCGCAGGTCGGCACCGGTGAACTTGGCCCGCCTCAGTACCGCACCCGACATGTCCTGTCCGCGCAGGTCGGCCCCGGTGAACAGCGCCCGCGAGAGGTTGCCGCTGATGCGCGTGCCACGCACCAGTGCGTGCTGGAACCGCGTGCGATCGCGGCTGGCGTGGCCGCGGTTCACGTCGGCGAGCCGGCTGTTGATGATGCGTGCTCGCGTGAAGACCGCGCCCTCGATGCGCGCGCCGGTCAGGTCGACGCCGCGGATGGTGGTTCCCTGGAAGCCCGAATCGCGGAGGTCGCTGCCGCGCAGGGACCGATCCGCAAGCGTGCCCCCGGCGAATGACGTGGCCGTGCAGCGGATGGCCCCGGTGCCCTTCGCGCACTCCCTCTTCTCGATGGTGCCCACATCCGGCGCGCGGAGGTTGCCGTTGCCCATCGCCAGCGGCGCACTCGCCAGCACGACGCCGCTGGCCGCGAGCCCCGCGAGCACGGTGCGCAGGGAGATCATGGACGCACTCAACCACAGCGGGTGACGGGTTACGACTCGGCGGGTTCCGCGTGCCATCAGCGCCGTGGACACGCCTTGCGCGCCGGTATCGGGGCAGCGCACCGCCCGCATAGGTGAATGGGCGCGGCAGGACTCGAACCTGCGACCCAGGGATTATGAGTCCCCTGCTCTAACCAGCTGAGCTACGCGCCCTGGACCCTGAGATTGCCTGCGAGTCGCACTCCGGTGAGATCAAGACGGAGATCCGCGAAGAACTTCGCGAGGAGATAATCGCAGACCTGCGCGCGCAGGGCGTGCGTGCACCCGGGCCGAGCAGCTCTCGTGCAGGCCGAAGTGCACGTGCTTCCTGGGTGACGACGGAAGTGATTGTGCAGATCACCCCCGGCAGCGTGGGCGTGGCGGAGGCGGTGCCCCGCACCGGTCCTAGCGGCGCCAGGTGGGTCCGCCGCCGCCGCCGCCTCCGCCGCTCTGTGCGCCACCGCCCCCGGCCTGCGTTCCGGTGCTGCGCGAGAAGGCCCGCAGGTGGTTCTTGGACGCGCGGATCAGGTTGCTATAGACCCGGTCGAGCGTGCTGTCGGACGACTCCGTGCGCGCTGCGGTGAGGTCGCGGATGTCGAGCTTCTCGATGGTGCGGCCCACCAAGAGCGCGTTCGCGTCCGACGTGCTTCCCTTCGCCACGAGCGTCCGGTAGAGCTTGGTCGTGGCGGCATCGGGGAAGACGCCCCGCTTCATGCCGTCGGTGGGGTCGGCCAGGCCATTGGCCGCCAGCTGGCGCTCGAGCACGCGGCTGTGCTGGGCCTCGGAGCGCATGATGCGCTGGAAAACCGTGAGGCCCGTCTTCTCGTACAGCGTGGCGTAGGTGTCGTACGCCAGCTTCTCCTCCACCCGCAGGCTCACGAGGGTGTCCCGCTCGTCCTGGGTGAGTGCCGCGCTTCCCGCCGCGGGCAGGGCCATCGCCACTGCCGCTGCGGGAAGGGCCGCGAGGGCGATCATCCTCTTGGCGCGTCCGGTCATCGTGGGTGCCTTCCTTCCGTCTGCCTCCGTGAACCCATCGTCCCACCCGATGATGAGAATCCCCGAAGAGGCGCGTATGCGTCACCCAAGAACGCCGAGCAGCCGGGGCCCCGGGGCTGGACCTACGACTTCATGAGCCGGCCCGTCGGGGCCGGTAGGTGGTGGTGAGCACCCGGTCGATGCCGTTGGC
>CAZEUE010000065.1:0-9678 GCA_964514615.1 uncultured Bifidobacterium sp.
CAAACCTTTCCGGCGCGAACCTGACCTACGCGATCCTGGCCTTCGTGAACCTCGCCGGTGCGACCCTGACCAGCGCGGACCTGTGGTGGGCGGACCTGACCGGCGCGAACCTCACCGGCGCGAACCTGACCGGCGCGAAGTGGAACGACACCCGCTGCCCCGACGGCACCAGGACCTCCACCGGCTGCTCGACCTAGCGGCGAATCGGCGGCGTCTGGGGGATTCGCCGCCCTGGCGGGTCGCATGTTCGGCTCGCGTGGGGAAGAAGCGAGGCCACGCCCCCCGGCGTTGGGCCCCGGAACGCCGAAAGCCCCGCATCCGCGGGGCCTTCGTGTGACGGGAGTGACGGGACTTGAACCCGCGACCTCAGGATTGACAGTCCTGCGCTCTAACCACCTGAGCTACACCCCCGGGTTGCTCCGGTCGAGCAATGGGCGGTGACGGATTTGAACCGCCGGCCCCCTGCGTGTAAAGCAGGTGCTCTACCAACTGAGCTAACCGCCCCAACGGGCCGGGGGACAGTAGCAGTCAGGTGATCCAGTCGGGTGCCGGTGCGGACTCGGCGATCACCGCCACCAGCTCGTCGGCCACCTCCCGCGGATCGCGCCCCTGCGCCAGCCCCGGGGGGTCGCCCGCCAGCGGCCGCGTGGCCAGGCCGGTCTCCATGTGCGGCGGCCGGGCGTCGACCACGCGAATGCCCGCGCGGCGCATCTCGCGGCGGAACGCGGTGTCGAACGCGGTGAGCCCGGCCTTGGCTGCCGAGTACGCCGCGAGCCCCGCCATGGGCTGGTCGGCCACCACGGCGGATACCTGCGCGATCACGCCGCCCGCCGCCAGGTGGCGGGTAGCGGCGCGCGAAACCAGGATAGGCGCCACCAGGTCGAGGTCCACCAGTTGGCGCAGCACGGCCTCGTCGAGGTCGGCCACCGGTCCGAACGCGACCGCGCCCGCCGACATGACCACCACGTCCAGGCCACCGAGCTGCGCGGCGCCCTCGTCCAGCACGCGGTCGACCACCCCGTGCTCGGTCAGGTCGCCCTGTAGCGGGTGGGCTCCGAGCTCCGAGGCCAGGGCCTGCAGGCGGGCGCCGTCGCGGCCGTGCACCGCGAGCGACGCACCGGACGCCGCCAGGGATCGCGCGATCTCGGCGCCGAACCCTCCCGTCGCCCCAAGTACCACGGCCCGCGCACCCGTCATTTCCATGAGGCCACCATACGACGCCCGGGCTGTCCGGGGCCGTGGGAACGGGCCGCCGCCCCCATATGCTGCACACCATGACGCACGACGAGCGCACCGATGTGACTCCCCAGGGCGATCGCGCCGTCCGCCTGCAACGGGTGTTCGCGGCGCCGCCCGAGGTCCTGTGGGACGTCGTCACCGACGCCACCCTGATCCCGCGGTGGTGGGGGCCCGCGCATCACGCCCCGCGCGTGGTGGAGATGGACGTGCGGCCGGGGGGTCGCTGGCGCTTCGAGATGGACGCCCACGGCACCGTCTTCGGCTTTGGCGGCGAATACCTGCATGTGGAGCGCCCCGGCCTGCTGGTGCAGACCTTCGTGTTCGATCCCTACCCCGACGCCGGCGCGCGCGAGGAGATGCGCCTGGCCGCGCATGGTGATGGCCACGCCCTCCTCACGGTGGACATCATCCATCCCACGCCGGAGGGGCGCGATGCGCAACTGGCCGGGGGCATGGCCGAGGGGATGCAGGAGACCCATCGCCGACTGGCCGCGCTGGTGGCCGAGAGGATGTCCTGACCGAACGTCCAGACAGGGAACACACCCGCTGGCGGCGAATGCCCTGCTGGTGATACCTTCGACAGGACGAGAGACGAAGCGAACGGGCACCGGCCCGGTTCCTCACGAGGAGGGACGCACATGAGCACCATGCACGCGGGACGAGACCGCGTGGCCACCGAGGGAGTGGTGGCCCACTACAGCAGGGGCGGGTTCGGCCAGTACCACCGCCTCGATTGCCCGGAGGCACCCCACCGCGGGGACCCGGGCGTGCGCGACACCATCCACGGGCCGTGGCGGTACCTGTCGGCTCACTGGGCGCCCTGCCCGGTATGCCGCCCGCCGGCCGCTGCCGCGGACGGTGAATCCGGCGCGCAGGCTGCCTGACCCCTCGCGGGGCCAGGTAGCCTCACGCATCCTGGCCCCCATCGTCTAGTGGTCCAGGACGCCGCCCTTTCACGGCGGTAGCGCGGGTTCGAATCCCGCTGGGGGTACTCGCTAGGTCACCCGGATGCTGCCCTTCATGCCGGCGGCGTGCGGGGTGCACACGTAACGGGCGGTGCCCTTCTTCAGCGTCACGGTCACGGTTCGCGACCCGCTGCTGAAGATCGGCGTGCCCCTGCGCGGCGTGGACTTCGACTTGAGGAACACCAGGTTGTGGCCGATGCCGGAGTTGTTGACGTACCGGAACGTGTACCTACCGGCCTTGAGGGTCCTGGGCATGCCGGTGAACGCGAAGGGCGACGACTTGGGCGTGGTGACCGTGATCGTCCTCTTCTGCGCGAGGGCCGGTGAGGCGGCGCCGGCGAGTGCCACGGCGGAGATCGCGGCGACGGCGGTCGAGCGGCTGCGGATTCCCATCGGTGGGTCCTTTCCGTGACCAATACGAGCCTCCACGGTATGCCCGCTCGGGCCGTGCGGAGAGGGGATCGGTTGCGGGGTGTCCCGGCGGGGGCGTGACGACCGTCCATGAAGGTCCCCGCGATGGCATCCCCACCACCCCGGCGCCGCCCATGTCTGGTGGAATCATCGCTGGTTACCGCGCCACCACGAGAGAGGCCCCATGGCAGACCTGCCGCCCATCCCGCCGATGCCGAAGTTCCTGACGGCGTTCATCACCACCACCGTGTGCGTGGTGGTTGCCGTCGTCGTGCTGATCCTCGTCTTCAACTCGGTCTGATCCGGGGGCGCCCGCCGGCGCTCACCCCACGGCCACCCCCGCGGCGAACCCGGCCGCGGCCAGCATGAACCCCCCGACCACCGGCCCCACCAGGTTGAGCAGGGCGTCCGCGTAGCGGCCGCGCATGGCCAGCGCGTCTGTCTCGAGCATCCACGTCGAGAACGTGGTGTACGAGCCCAGGAATCCCGCGCCGAGCACCAGCACGATCCGGTCACCCGGCGCCGCGCCCACCAGCAGGCCCAGCAGGAACGCCCCCGCAAGGTTGACGGCCAGCACGCCCCACGGGGCGCCCGCGCCGAGGCGCGTGGCCATCACCCGTCCGGTGCCATGCCGGGCCAGCGCTCCCAGGGCCCCCGCGGGAGCCGCCAGCACCCACGCGAGCGCGTTCATGGGATGGCCGCCTGCGCGAGGCGACGCGTGGCCACCACGGCGATCATTCCCAGCAGCAGCGACGCCACCACGTACAGGGCCGCGGTGGCCGGAAGGCCGCCGCGCACCAACAGCAGGGCCTCCACCTGGACGGCGGCGAAGGTCGTGAGCGAACCGCAGAAGCCCACGCCCACCATGGGGTGCAGCCAGTGCGGCAGGCGTGGCCGCCATGCGATGATCGCGGCAAGCGCCGCGAGCAGGACGGTGCCGACGACGTTCACCAGCAGCGTCGCCACGGGCCAGTCGCCCGCGGGCAGTCCCTCGGCCAGTCCCGCGCGCGCGAGTGCGCCAATGGCACCGCCCACGGCGATCGCGATCAGTGCCTGCGCGCGAGGGCTCACCGGCAGAGACTACGTGCGTGGTCACGTACCATCCGCTCCCATGCGCATCCGACCCGTCCTCGCAATCGCCGTCGCCGCCGCCTCGCTGGGGGTGGCGCTGCCCGTCGTCGCCCAGGCCAGGCAGGTCGTGGCCACCGGCGGATCGCTGGCCTCGATCACCGGGTCGGCATCTCCGTACGGGGTGCCGCAGGCACGCGGTGCATCGCTGGCGGCGCAGCAGTCGCGCCCGGGGCCGGTGCGCGTGCGGCTGCACCTGGCCGACGACCAGAGCACCAACCAGATGGGCATCAACCAGATGATCGGCTTCACCGGCGCCCGCGTGGCCGCCGTCCTCGGCCCCACGCTGTCGGGCGTGGCCGCCGCCGCCGATCCCATCGCGGGTGCCGCCGGCATCCCGGTGCTGGGCGTCACCAACACCACCCTCGACATGGCGGATGCGGGACCCACCTTCTGGCGCGTGAGCCTGTCCGAGAACCGGCTCATCCCGGCCTCGGTGGCCTACGCCAACGACAAGCGCGGGATCACCACGGCGTCACTGGTGTCGGTGACCGGCGACGGCTACTCCGAGGGGGCAGCGCAGGCATTCCGCGTGGCCGCCGCGCAGCAGGGCATTCGCCTCCTGGCCGACGTGTCCATGCCCACTGGCTCATCCGGCGCGGCGTCGCTGATCGCCCAGGCGACCGCGCCCGGCCCGCAGGCCATCTTCTTCGCGGCGCGCAGCCGTGATGCGGTGAACCTGGTGGTGGCCGCCGGGGGCTCGGGCGCGGTGAAGGTGGGGGGCAACGGCTACAACACCCCCGACGTGCTGGGGGCCGCGGGCCGCGCCACCGACGGGCTCATCGTGAGCGCGTCGTGGAACCCCGGCCGCCGCGACGCCGCGAGCCGGGCGTTCATCCGCGCGTACCGGGCGAAGTATCGCGCCACCCCGGATGCCTTCGCCGCGCAGGGCTACGCGGGGGTGCAGTTGCTCGAGGCCGCGGCCACCGCGGGACGGGGCGGCACGCCCGACCGGGTGCTGGCTGGCCTGCGCAGGCTGCGCGCGGTTCCCTCCGTGCTCGGCACCATGCGGTTCACGCGCGGGGTGCGCGAGGCCGTGTACCCCGCCACGGTCCAGGTGGTGCGGAACGGGCGCCTCACCCTTGCCCCGTAGGGCCTAGGGAGCCGGGGCCTCCATCTGGTCGGCCACCCGGCGCTTGACCCGCGCCAGCATCCCGGCCATCCCGCGCATGCGCAGCGGGGTGACCAGCTCCTCGAGCCCCATCGACAGGTAGAAGTCGTTGGGGGTGGCCAGTACCTCCTCGGGCGTGGCGCCGTCCAGTCCCTGGTGCAGCACCGACGCGAACCCGCGCGACGTGGGTGCCTCGGGTGGTGCGTCGAAGTACAGGCGCACCGCGTCCGGGTGCACGTCGACCGCCAGGAAGAGCGGCGCCTGGCACTCCTCCACCGGCTCCATCGCGTCGCGATCGTCCTCCAGTCTCTGCGGGAGCGGGGGCAGGGCATTGGCGAACTCCAGGAGCAGTGGCAGCCGCAGCTCCCTGGGCGTGGAGGAGAACTCCTCGACGATCTCGTGGAGCGCGTCCCTCACTTCTCGATCGGCACGCGCACGGCGTTGCCCCATTCCACCCAGGAGCCGTCGTAGTTGCGGACGTTGTCGAAGCCCAGCAGGTGGGTGAGCACGAACCACGTGTGGCTCGACCGCTCGCCGATGCGGCAGTAGGCGATGACGTCGTCGCCCCTGTCCAGGCCCACCTCGCCCTCGTAGATGGCGGCGAGCTGGTCGGCGGGAAGGAACGTGCCATCCTCCTCGTTCGCCGCCCGGCGCCAGGGCACGTTGGCCGCGGTGGGGATGTGGCCACCGCGCAGCGCGCCCTCCTGCGGGTACTCCGGCATGTGCAGCAGCTCGCCCGAGTACTCCCCCGGTGACCGCACGTCCACGAGCTTGCCGTTGCCGATGTGCGCCAGCACCTGCTCGCGGTATGCGCGGATCACCGAGTCGTCGCGCTCGGCCACGGGGTAGTCGGCGGCGGCGGGGGAGGGGACGTCGGTGGTCATGGGGCGTCCCTCATCCACCCACTTCTTGCGGCCGCCGTCGAGCAGGCGCACGTCGGCGTGCCCGAACAGCGAGGTCACCCACAGGGCGTACGCGGCCCACCAGTTGTTCTGGTCGCCGTAGAAGACGATCGTGGTGTCGGGCGTGATGCCCTTGGCGCTCATCAGCGCCGCGAACCCCTGGGCGTCCACGTAGTCGCGCGTGAGCGGGTCGTTCAGGTCGGCATGCCAGTCGATCTTCACCGCACCGGGGATGTGCCCGGTGTCGTAGAGCAGGACGTCCTCGTCGCTTTCGGCCACCACCAGGCCGGGCTCCCCGAGATGGGCCTCGAGCCACTCCGTGGTGACAAGGCGCTCGGGGTGGGCGTAGGCCTGGATCTTCGGGTCCTGGTCGAACGGCACGGGCATCTGGCTATCTCCTGGGCGTCATCGGTCGCGGTAGTCCATAAGGATTATTGCAACACCAGCATCAACGATGTCTATCGAGTGTCACCGGCCATCGGCCGGGAAGTGCTGGTAGTCCTTGGTGCCGCTCCATCGTCCGCCCCGCTTCCAGCCCTCGCGCGCGAAGCTGCCGGTGGCCTTGCGGCAGATGGGCACGCGATCGCGGTAGAGGCTGCGGAAGATCCTCGCCGCCGCCCGCGGAAGTCGCGGTAGGCGGGCCGCACCACGCGCAGGTCGTCCAGGCCCACGGGGCACCCCGGCCGCGCGCCCGGGTCACGTGCTGCGCGCCCGCCGCCCGCCGGTCCACAGCAGGAGGGCCCCAGCCGCAGCAGCCACGATCGACCCGGCGAGCACGCCGATGCGCGCGGCGTCGGCGATGGATGGGTCGGTGAATGCCAGGTCGGTGATGAACAGCGATACCGTGAACCCGATACCGGCGATCAAGCCGATTCCCACCATCTGGCCCCAACGCGCGCCGCGGGGGATGGTGCCCAGTCCCGCCCGCACCACCAGCCATGCGCCCAGGGGGATGCCGATGGCCTTGCCCACGATCAGGCCCAGCGCGATGCCCAGGGCGGCATCCAGGGCGCCGTCGGCCGCGAGTGCACCGGCGCCGAACACGATGCCGGCGTTCGCGAGGGCGAAGATGGGGAGGATCACGAACGACGACCACGGATGAAGCGCATGCACGGTGCGCGAGAGCGGCGAGACAGCCTGGCGTGAGATCTCGGAGAGGTGCAGCCACGACTCGCTCTCGGCGTCGGGGCTTGCGGGGTCGTCGGAGGTCTCGTCGGCCACGCGACGCGCCTCGGCCGACACTGCGGCCGGTCGCTGCAGTGGCACGGCGGGCATCAGCAGCCCCACGGCCACGCCGGCGATCGTGGCGTGCACCCCCGACGCCGCGGTGAACGCCCACGCCAGCAGCCCCAGGGCGATGTAGGGGATCTTCGCCTGCACGTGGAGTCGCGTGAGAACCCAGAAGGCCACCAGCGCGGCCACGGCCGCCGCCAGCCACGCCCCGGACACACCGCTGGAGTAGGCAACGGCGATCACGATGATGGCCCCGATGTCGTCGATGACGGCCACGCCCAGCAGGAACGCCCACAGCGACGACGGCACGCGCGACCTGAGCGCGGCCAGCACCGCCAGCGCGAACGCCACGTCGGTGGCCATGGGGATTCCCCAGCCCGACTCGGCGGGGCCGCCCAGGTTGAAGGCCAGGTAGATGCCGGCGGGGAGCAGCATGCCGCCGAGGGCGGCCGCGAACGGCACGGCGGCGGCCTTGGGCGTGGACAGCTCCCCGATGGCCAGCTCGCGCTTGACCTCGAGGCCGATGAGCAGGAAGAACAGGGCCATCAGGCCGTCGTTCACCACCGCTGCCAGGTAGGTGTCGAGGATGTTGCCGTCCACGCCCAGCGTGATGGGCGTCTTCCAGAACGCCTCGTACCCGGCCGTGTCGATGTTGGCCCAGGCGATGGCCACGATGGTGGCCAGCAGCAGGGCCACGCCACCCGCCGCCTCCCATGCCATGAACGACCGGATGGGCCCTGCAACGATGCGTGCCGAACGACGCGGAGACTTCGCCCATGTGGGGATGACGGGGTGCTCGGGGTCGGACGCCACGTAAGCAGGCTAGCCCGTTCTGCTGATACACCTCCATGGGAATGGCACTACGCATCGTCACGCCGGCGTTCACCTTTCTGACCATTACGCTTGTAATGGTTGCGATCGCCGGAGCCGGAACCCTGCCCACCGCGGCAGGCGCCCAGCCCGTGGTGCTCACGGGCACCGTCACCCGCGTGGTGGACGGCGACACCATCCGGTTCCGCTCGCGCGGATTCGACAACACCATGCGGCTCATCGGAATCGACACGCCCGAGACCAAGCGCCCGGGCTATCCCGTGCAGTGCGGGGGCCCGGCGGCATCCGCCGCGGCCGCGCGCCTGATGCCCGTGGGGGCGACCATCCGCGTGGTGTCCGACCCCACGCAGGATGCCCGCGATCGCTACGGCCGTTTCCTGGGATACGTGTATCGCAAGGGGCGCGGCGGGCCGCGTGGGTCGGTGAACTACGCCCTGGTGCGCCGCGGCTTCGCCAAGACCTACGTGTACGGCCGTATTCCGTTCCGGTACGCCGGCGCGTTCCTGGCCGCGGAGATCGCGGCGAAGCGCGGCCGGCGGGGGGTGTGGGGCCCGCCGTGCAACGGCAACACCACCAAGCCGCAGTACGCGCCGCCGCGCCGCCCTGCCGGGTCGGCCACCCGGTGCGACCCCAACTACGCGGGTGCGTGCATCGCCCCCGCGCCGCCCGACCTCGACTGCTCCGACATCACCGCGCGGCGGTTCCGGGTGGTCGGCATCGACGTCCACCGGTTCGACAGCGACGGCGACGGCATTGCCTGCGAGGGGCGGCGCTAGGGCGCCGCGGCCCTAGGTGCGCACGGCGCCCGCGGTGCCGTTGGGCACCAGACGGGTCGCAGCCCCACCCTCCTCGGCCAGGTTCCATGCCGAGTTGACCAGCCCCACGTGCGAGAACGCCTGCGGGAAGTTGCCGAGCATCAGGCCGGTGTCGGGATCCCACTGCTCGGCCATCAGCCCCACGTCGTTGCGCAGGTCGAGCAGCCGTGCGAACAACTCGCGCGCCTCCTGATGACGACCGGCCATGGCCAGGTTGTCCACCAGCCAGTAGGTGCACAGCAGGAACGCCCCCTCGCCCGCCGGGAGCCCGTCCACGCCCTCGCTTCCCACGTCCGAGTAGCGCATGACCAGGCCGTCGCGCGTGAGGTCGCGCGCAATGGCGTCCATGGTGCCCAGCACGCGCGGGTCGGTGGCGGGCAGGAACCCCACGAGCGGGATCATGAGCAGGCTGGCGTCGAGCCGCCGCACGTCGTACGCCTGCACGAAGGCCCCCAGCCCGGGGTCGAAGCCCTCGCGGCACACTTCCTGGTGGATCTCGGCGCGGGCGGCCTTCCAGCGGTCGGTGGGGCCGTCGAGCCCGGACTCCTCCACCGCGCTGATCGCGCGGTCGAACGCCACCCACGCCATCACCTTCGAGTGCGTGAAGTGCCGCCGCGGGCCGCGGACCTCCCAGATGCCCTCATCGGGCTCGCGCCAGCGCGATTCCAGCGCCTCCATCAGCGCGAGCTCCAGCGACCAGGCGTCCGGGTCGGGATCCACGCCGATGCGGCGCGCCACGTGCAAGGAGTCCATCACCTCGCCGTAGACGTCCATCTGGAACTGGTCCACGGCCGCGTTGCCCACCCGCACGGGGCGCGAGGCCGCGTAGCCCGGCAGCCAGGGCACCTCCCACTCGGCAAGGCGCCGCTCGCCCCCCGCGCCGTACATGATCTGGATGTCCTCGGGGTCGCCGGCCACCGCACGCAGCAGCCAGTCGCGCCACGCCACGGCCTCGCGCGTGTACCCGCCCAGCATCAGGGCGTACAGCGTGAACGACGCATCGCGCAGCCAGCCGTACCGGTAGTCCCAGTTGCGCACGCCGC
>CAZEUE010000066.1:0-1828 GCA_964514615.1 uncultured Bifidobacterium sp.
AGCCGGCCCGTCGGGGCCGGTAGGTGGTGGTGAGCACCCGGTCGATGCCGTTGGCGATGCGCTGGGCATGGCGCGGCCCGGGGGCCGTGTAGCGCACCCCGGGCATGGGGGAGAGTCCCGGGCCGCCAGGGTTGTAGAAGGGCGCGTAGCCGTTGCCGGTGGCCGGGACCCGCACCCATCGCACGCGCCGGGCGGCCTCAACGCTGCCGTCGAGGATGATGTCGATCTGGTTGTCGTGGTCCTCCTGGTAGCAGCGGTCGTACGTGCGCTGCTTCCGTCCCAGATCGGCGAGGCCCACCACGCGCAGCGGGTGGCCGTCGATGCGATACGTGCGGCCGGGGGTCACCAGCGGGATGCGGCGCCCGGATCGCGTGACGGCGATCACCTGGAAATGCCGTCGGTAGGCGGTGGGGGTGAGGGCCGTGATGCCGTCCGGCGAGAAGCCCCCGGTGGTGAGCACGCGCACGCGGAAGCGCGCCCGCGCGCCGTACAGTGCCCGGCCGTCATTGGGCAGCGTGGACCGCAGGCCCGGGGGAGCGCCCTCGCCGCGCGTTGACATGCGCGTGATGGTGCCGCCCGTGAGCCGTGGCCCCGTCCACTTCGTGGGGTCGGACGGCTGGTCGTCGTAGGGCGAGGTGGCCTTGGTGGAACTCATCCCCACGGCGCTCACCAGGCGGCTGCGCGGCCCCACCAGGCGCATGGGCGTGACGTCGTCCACCACCTCCACCTTCACGGCGTACCGCGCGCCCGGGTCGGTGCCGGGCAGCGCGTTGCCGAAGTGGCCGAACAACACCACGGTGGAGCGCTCGTTGTACTCGAAGTTGGGATTGACCGAGGCGCTCTCCGGCACCACCACGGTGCCGTCGTTCAGGGTCACGCGGAAGTCGGCTGCATCGACGGTGCTGGGGAGGACGGGCCATGAGAACTCCACCGGAAGGCCTGCGGCATACCGCGGGCTCACGGCGTTCACGGTGTAGATCTGCTCCGGGCTGGCCGCGGAGGTGAGCGCCCGCCGGGGCGGCGCGTCACCCGAGGCACAGGTGAGACCGGAATTCCATGCGCCGCCCACGTCCTGTACCGCGCTCCGTGCTGCGAGGATGTCGTCGGAGTCGGCTCCCGGCACGCCGATGATGTTCACGAATCCGAGTCCCGCGGCCAGCATCTGTGGCCGGGGGCTCCAGATGTCGGCGTTGATGATGACGTCCTTCTGCAGCAGTGGATAGATGGTGGGCTGCTGTGCCGTGGCGGCGCTTGCAAGGCCCGCGGCGCCCACGGCGGTCGCCCCCAACGCGAGGGTGATCGCCCTGCGTCGTGCTACCCGATGCCTGCCCATTGCCACGCCCCCGGTCGGAATACCGACTTGCAGGCAACCACAGCTCCGGGCGGCGGGCCAGTTCGCTCACGACGGGACCCATTCCCGGGGTCGCTATGGTGATCTCATGCCCCTACGGAGGAACCCTGCGGGCCGCCCGGCGCTCTCCGCCGCGCGCGCGGCGGCGATCGCAATTGCGGCGCCGTTGCTCGTCGCGCAGGTCGCGAGCGGCGCACCGAGCGCCACGACGGTGTTCTCGTACGTGGGCCTGAACGTGTGGACGGGGTCGAGCCAGTCGTTCGTGGTTCCGGCCGACGTGCATCGACTCGCCATCACGGCCAGGGGGGGTGATGGCGCCGGCGACACCTATCCGCTCACCGATCCCCGGAAGTACGGCGGCCATGGTGCCGTGGTGACGACGACGGAACCGGTGCCGGTCACTCCGGGTGCCACGCTCACCGTCTACGTCGCCGGCCGCGGCGAGCCGGGCCGGGGGAACAACGTGGCCGGCAAGGG
>CAZEUE010000066.1:1928-9610 GCA_964514615.1 uncultured Bifidobacterium sp.
GGTGGCGGCGGCGGATCGGGGTCCGCTGCGGGCTCCGAAGGCGGCGAGGCGGCTGCCGGTGGCCTCGCGGCCGGCGGCGATGGTGGCGCTGCCGGTGCCGGAAGCGGCGGAGCCGATGGTGTCGGGGGTGCTGCGGGCGGCCCCCTGGGGGTCGGGGCCAATGCCACGGCCGGCGCGAACTTCTCCCTCGGAGCCGGCGCAGACGGCGGCATCGGCGCCAAGAGGAGCAGTGGGTCGCGCAGCATCCCGTTCGGCGGTGGCGGCGGCGGCGGGTACGGCGGCGGCGGAGGAGGAGGCGGGACCGGGCCAAGCGACTACGGCGCGGGCGGCGGAGCAGGTGGCTCGTTCAGTGTCGTGGATGCCACCTTCGCGGCGTCGACGCTTCCATGGAACCCCGGTGACCTCCGGACCGGCTCGTCCGGGGAGGTGACCATCACCACGCTGCCACCCCCGGAGGTGGCGACGCTGGGGGCGTCGGACATCACGTACGACTCTGCCTTGGTCATCGCCGAGGTCAACGCGAATGGACTGGACATGACGGCGGTTGGCGTCAACTACGGCACCGACGCCGTGCTGGTCGGCGCCGGCGGCGGCGCCCTGGCCGCGCTGTCCCCCGCGGCCGCGTCCGGAACATCGGCCGTCACGATGTCCGCCGTGCTCTCAGGGCTGGAGCCCGAGACCACCTACTACTTCCGGGCGGCCGGATCGAGCCAGGGCGGCGAGGCCACCGGGGCCGTCCGCTCGTTCACCACCACTGCCCGTCCCGTGGCCGCGCCCACTGCGGAGTCGCAGCCGGTCTCCGCCACGGAACCGGCCCCGGTGCCCGTGTCCCTGGTGCCCGTGTCCCCGGTGCCCGTGTCCCCGTTCCGGGTCCCGGGCATTCGCACCCGGTCGTTCGTCAGGCGCGGGTGGGTGCTGACATCGGGGCTCATGCCGCCCGGCGCGACGAGCATGGTGCAGGTGGCGACCCGCATGCCGACGTCGTCCTCGGTGCGCACGCGGGCTCACGGGGCAACCCCGCCGCGGAGGACGACCACGGTGCGCCATCGCTGCACGGTCGCGCGCCGCCCGGGATCGTCGGCGCGGGTGTATCGGTGCGGCATTCGCCTTGGCACCGGCACGTGGCGCGTGCTCACCCAGGCCCGCGCCGGATCACGCGTGGTTGGCCAGCGGCCCGTGGTGATGCGCGTTGTGGCGCCGGTGCGAGCGCGCGTAACGGGCTAGGGGCCAGCCTGCCCTGAGCAGCCGGCAGCCGGCCCGGGGTCGGCCGCGCCCGTCGCTACCGTGGCGTCGTGTTCCCCGGCGATCCGCGCGAGCTCATCGACACCTACCGCGGGCGTCGCGGTCCGCAGGCCCTGCTGGGGGCGGTGGCCGTGATCGCCCTGTTCGTGGTGGTCGGCATCTTCGCCCTGTGGCCGGGGGGCGACCCGCCGTCCAATGGGGGGCAGGCCGCCACGCTCGGGGCCGAGGTGGTCGCCGTGGAGGCCCGCCCGTGCGCGGCGGCCCCGGGGGTGGAGGCCGGCGAGTGCCGGCGGGTCACCGTGCGCGTTGCCGAGGGGCCCGATGCGGGCACCCAGCAGGGATTCGATGTCGCGGGGTTGCCCATCGACGTGGGCGACTCCATCCGGGTGGTGCGGTCCGAGGCCCTGCCGCCCGAGGGCATCGGCGGCGTGCAGGTGGACCGGTACTCCTTCAACGACTTCGAGCGCGGCACCCCGCTGCTCGCGCTGGCCATCGCGTTCGGCCTGCTGGTGATCATCGCCGCGCGGTGGAAGGGACTGCGCGCGCTGATCGGCCTGTCCATCAGCCTGCTCGTGGTGATCGGATTCATCATCCCGGCGATCCTCGGGGGCCAGCCACCGGTGGCGGTGGCGCTGGTGGGCGCGCTGGCGGTGATGCTGGTGACCATCCCGGTGGCCCACGGCATCTCCCCGCGCTCGGTGGCGGCCATCCTCGGCACCACGGTGGCCCTCGTGGTCACCCTGCTGCTGGTGATGCTGATGGCCGGCCTGGCCCACCTGACCGGCTTCTCGTCGGAGGAGGCCTCGTACCTGCGGGCCTTCGCCACGGACTTGTCGCTGCGCGACCTGCTCATCGCCGGGGTGGTCATCGCCACGCTCGGGGTGCTGGACGACCTCACGGTGAGCCAGGCATCCACGGTGATGGCGCTGCGGGCTGCCAACCCCCGCCTGGGCGGGCGCGAGCTGTTCCAGCGCGGCATGGCGGTGGGGCACGACCACGTGGCCGCTACCGTGAACACCCTGGTGCTGGCCTACGCCGGCGCGGCGCTGCCCGTGCTGCTGGTGTTCGGCCTGGCGGACGCCTCGTTCACGGCCGCCGTCACGTCGGAAGCCGTGGCCGTGGAGGTGGTGGCCACGCTGGTGGGCTCCATCGGCTTGGTGCTGGCCGCACCGCTCACCACCGGCATCGCGGCGTACATGGCCTCGCGGCTGCCCGCCGACCACCTGGCCGGGGGCCACGCGCACGTGCATTGAGGAGCTTCGGCCGCATGCGCGGCGTACATCCGCAATCGGTCTCGACGGGTATGTAAGGTCACGACATGGCACTCGATCTCCCCGAATTCACCCCCGGCGGCAGCACCAGCTGGTCGAACAACGTTCCCGATCCGCTGATGTCGACCGACGAGATCCCCCAGTTCACCTTCGATCTCGAGAAGTCGAAGGGCAAGCAGGACGGCAAGGGCAGCTTCGGCAAGGAAGTGACCGTCGCGGAGCTGCCGATCTCCAAGGGCATCGCCGGCGTGTCGATGCGCCTGGAGCCGGGCGTGATGCGCGAGCTGCACTGGCACGCCACCGCTGCCGAATGGGGCTTCGTGCTCTCGGGCCGCGTGCGCACCACCATCGTGGATCCCGCGGGCAACCAGGGCACCGACGACTTCGACCCCGGCGACTGCTGGTTCTTCCCGCGCGGCCATCCCCATGTGCTGGAGGCGCTGGGCGATGAGCCCTGCCACTTCCTGCTCATCTTCGACAACGGGTACTTCACCGAGTACGGCACGTTCTCCATCAGCGACTGGATGGCCCGACTGCCGCGCGACATCCTGGCCAAGAGCCTGCGGGTGCCCGAGTCGGCGCTGAAGAGCCTTCCCAGCGGCGAGATCTACTTCGGCTACGGCGAGGTGCCGCCCGAGCCCGCGGCCGACCCGCACGGGGGCATCAGGCCCACGGCCCTTCCGCACCGCTACCCGCTGCTCGCCCAGGCGCCCGAGCTGGTGTGCCCCGGCGGGCGCGAGTGGAAGGTGGACTCCTCGCAGTTCCCCATCCAGCAGACCATGACCGGCGTGTACTTCGAGATCGACCCGGGGGGCATGCGCGAGCTGCACTGGCACCCCAACGCCGACGAGTGGCAGTACATCGTGGAGGGCACCGTGCGCGTGACGCTGTTCGGCGCCAAGGGCCGCTACCGCCAGGAGACCCTGAAGAAGGGCCAGGTGGCATACATCCCCCAGGGCTACGGGCACTCCATCGAGAACGTCGGCACGAAGATGGCGAAGATGGTGATCGGCCTGAATGCCGGGGTGTTCCAGAAGATCGACCTCTCGCAGTTCGTGGCCGCCCAGCCGGATGACGTGCTTCGCACCAACCTGACGCTGCCGCAGAAGTCGGTGGCCCGGCTGCCGAAGGGCGACTTCTTCTTCACCGACGGGTCCACCGGCCGCTAGGGGACTGCGGGCATGGGTGCCCAGGCCGCTGCCCTGCCCGAGTGGCTCGACGTCCTCGCCATGTGCGTGATGGGCGCCGTGGGCGCCGCCATCGCCCGTCGGCGCGGAGCCCAGATCTACGGGACGCTCTTCGCGGGGATCGTGGTGGGGCTGGGCGGCGGGATGGTGCGGGACGTGCTGCTCAGCACCGAGCCCGTGGCCATCGCCAACTGGATCTACATCCCCGCCGTGCTGGGCGCCGCGCTGGTGGGCGCGCTCCTGTTTCGCAACCTCACCACGCGCGTTCCGGTGTTCGTGTTCGTGCAGGGCCTGGCCCTCGGGCTGCTCATCACCATCGGCTGCCAGCGTGCCCTCGACTTCGACGTGCCGGTGCCCTCCGTGCTGCTGCTGGGCGTGCTCACCGCCACCGCCGGGGGGATCATCCTCGATGCCATGTCGGCGACCCGCAGCTCGGTGATCGACTCCACCACGGGCTGGCTGGCCAGCGCCCTGCTGATCGGCGCGGTGGTGTTCTGGGCGCTGTCGGAGTACGTGTCGTTCTCCGTTGCGGTGATCGCCTGCGTGGCGGTGGTCACCGGCCTGCGGGTGGTCACGGTGGAGCGGGGCTGGCCCGCGCCCGAGTGGCCCGCCACCCCGGAGCAGGCGGCGTCGTGACCTCGGGCTCGGCCATGTCGATCGCGCTGCACTGGCTGGCCCTGCTGCTTGGCCTGGTGGCGCTGGCGGTAATCACGCGCTCCGTGATGGCCAGCATGCTCGTGCCGCGCGCCACGCGGTCGCGGCTGGTGCACTACGCCGATCGCGCGGCCAATCGCTCGGTGCGGTGGTTCGCCATGCGGCGCCCCGGGTTCGCCGGGCGCGACCATGTGCTGTCGTACGTGGTGCCGGTGGCGCTGGTGTACCTGCTGCTCAGCTTCGTGCTGGCCTACATGGTGGCGTTCGCCCTGCTCACCTGGGCATTCGGCGGATCCATCGGCGGCGCCTTCTACCAGGCGGGCGCCACCCTCACCACGCTGGGGTTCGTGGGCGATCCCAGCGCATGGCAGGTGGTCATCGGCCTGCTGGCCGCGCTGGTGGGGCTCGCGCTGGTGGCGGTGCTCATCGGCTACCTGCTGGGGCTCTACAGTGCATTCGCCGACCGCGAGCGCGTGGTGGCCGAACTCGCGGCGGTGGCGGGCGAGCCCGCCTGGGGCCCCGAGGTGCTGTGCCGCGCCACCCTGCTCGGATCCACGGACAACCCCCTGGGCTACGACCCCTCCGCCCTGCGCGACTGGATGACCATGATCCGCACCGTGCAGACCGCCAACCCCCTGCTCAACCACATGCGCACGCCCATCCCCCAGAGGTCGTGGGCGGTGACCCTCATCGCGATCACCGACGCCGCCGTGCTGCACACCACCTCGGTGGAGGGGGGCGACCGCGATGCGGCCACCATCCGGGTGGCGGCCGAGGGGTCGACCACGCTCATGGCGCTGCAGGCGGCGCACCGGTACCGCACGGGTCACCCGGCCGAGGCGCCGCCGGCATTCGTGGCCGCTGCCGCCGTGGCGGAGGTGATGGCCGACGACGCCGACTGCGCGAAGGTGATGAAGAGCATCGCCCTCGATGCCGCCCCGACCCCGCGTCCGCAGCACGAGGAGCCGGCAGACGATCCGTGCGTCACCCGCGAGGAGTGGGACCGGGCCATGGAGCTCATGGAGGCCGCCGGAATCGCGGTGGCGCGCGATCGCGACCGGGCCTGGAAGCGCTTCTCGGCCGTGCGCGCGGCGTATGCCCCCAGCGCCGAGGCGGTGGTCAAGCGCATCTACTCGGTGCGTGCCCCGTGGACCGGCACGCGCACCCCGCCCATCGACGAGTGGTGGCCCAGCCTGGCCGCCGGACCGGAGCAGTGATGATCACCGAGCCCTTCACCGTGGCCGCCGTGGAGTTCAACCCGGCGTTCGGGGAACTCGAGCCCAACATCGCCCGCGCCGCGGCGGTGGCACGCGAGGCCGCCCAGGCGGGCGCCCGCCTGATCGTCATGCCCGAGGCCGCGGTGTCGGGCTACATCTATCGCGACCGTGCCCAGTTCGAGCCGTTCCTCGACACCGTGCCCGGCCGTGCCACCGCCGCGCTGGAGGATGTCACCCGCGAGTTCGGGTGCTACGTGGCCATCGGCATCGCCGAGGTCGACCCCGACACCACGCTCGCCTACAACGCCGGCGTGCTGATCGGTCCCGACGGCTACATCGGCAAGTACCGCAAGAACGGCCTCAACCCCACGGACCAGCTGTGGTTCGCGCCCGGCGACACCGGCTACCCGGTGTTCCACACGGAGCTCGGCCGCATCTGCATGGTCATCTGCTACGACGACACCTACTGGGAGCCCGCCCGCCTGCCGGCCATCAAGGGCGCGGACATCATCGCCTACATCTGCGCGTCGGACCGCGTGCTGGCGCGCCCGGGCGTGCAGGCACCCGGCAATCACTCCACCATCGCGGCGGTGCAGCAACTGTGCGCATGGAACGGCCTGGCCATGGTGGCGGCGGACCGCAACAACCTCGAGACCAACCCCCTCACCGGCGAATCGGTGTACTACGGCGGGGCGGCCAGCATCTGGCAGGCCACGGGCGAGAGGATTGCCCACTCCCCCTGCACCGACGCCAACGTGCGCGCCGACAACCCCGGGCAGATCCTCTACGGGCAGATCGACCCCGCCCTGTTCGACAACCCGCAGAAGGCCACGCTGGGGTGGCGTCGCCCCGAGCTCTATGGCGACCTGGCCCTGTTCCGGTCGCCCACCGACGCCCGGGCATCCACGGCATCGCACCGCGTGCGCGCCGCAGCGGTGCAGGCGCAGCAGGTGCCGGGTGACCGCGCTGCCTGCACCGATGCGGTGGAGCAGGCGGTGGCGCCCCTTGCGGGCCAGGTGGACCTGGTGGTGCTGCCGGCCTTCAGCCTCACGGGTCCCCCGGCCTCGCCGGGCGACGCCGCGGCCCTGGCCGAGCCCGCGGACGGGCCCACGCAGCAGGCGGTCGCCGCGATGGCGCACGCCCTGTCGGCCCACGTGGTGGCAAGCCACGTGGAGCGCGACGACGACGCGCTGTTCCACCGGGCGGTGCTGGTGGGTCCCGACGGGGCCGTGATCGGTGCCTACCGGCAGGCGCACCTCGACCCCCTGCGCTCGGGCTGGGCCACTGGCGGCGACGACCTTCCGGTGTTCGACACCGCCATCGGGCGCGTGGGCATGCTGCTCTGCGAGGACGCCCGGTTTCCCGAGGCCTCGGCCGTGCTGGCCGCGCGTCGCGCCGACATCATCGCCCTGCCCACCTGGTGGGACGGCTCGTACGGCGGCCCCCTGCACGACGCCGCCGGCCTGTTCGCCGATCAGTACCCCGCCAACACCATGTGCATGTGGTACGCCATCGCAAAGACCGCGCAGGCCTATGCGGTGGTGGCCAATTCGGTGGGCGGCGGCGCCGTGGGCGACAGCGGTATCTTCACCATCAACCCGGTCGATTCGGCCGAGCCGCCGGTCACGGCCCCCTCGGGGCAACCCGGCGTGGCGCGCCTGGACATCGCCACGCTCGGCGATCCTGCGTGGTGGATGAACCAGCACCGCATGCTGGGAGGCCGTCGCGTGGACCTTGCAGCACCCGTGGCGTTCCCCGAGGGGTCGGATGCGCTCGCGCGGTGGAGGGAGGCCCCGGGCTACGACACCGGCGCCTGGGCCCGGTACCGGCAGGGCACCGCCGGGGGCGCCGGCTAGTGCGGGTTGCCGCCCGGATCAGCGCCACCCTCGCCGCGGGCGGGCCCACGCGACGCCCGCTGCAGGTGTCCGACGGCGGAACGGTGGGTGACGCCGTCGCGGCGCTGGAGGTTGAGCTGGGGATGGCGCCCGGCTCGCTCGCGTCGGCCGCGGTCAGCGTGAGCGGCGCGATCGTGGGGCACGACCACCCGCTCCACGGTGGCGAGGAGCTGGCGGTGGTCGTGCCCGTGGCCGGGGGCTAGGCCGGCTCCCCGT
>CAZEUE010000067.1:0-9561 GCA_964514615.1 uncultured Bifidobacterium sp.
TTCACCGGTGCGGCCACCTGCGTGGCCCCCTGGCGGGTGGCCTTCTTCGTGGCCTGTGTGGTGATGGGCCGCAGCAGGCTGGCGGGGCCATCGGGGGTGCTGCCCGCCACGGGGGCGGTGCCGGGAATCACCACCACGGGGGCACTTGGCGTGGTGCCACCCCCCGATGTCGTGAGCGGGGGCAGCCACGTCACGAGTCCCGTCTCCCTGCCGGTGGGATTCGTGATTGTCGTGGGCGTGCCGGCGGACGAGCCGTTCCACGGGTACACCTTCATCACGTACGACCCGGAGCTATCGCTTCGGACCATGGCGATCTTCGTTCCGTCCGGCGAGAACGACGGGTTCTGGGGCTTGTCCGCTGCCGACGCCCCGGTTTCGATGACCGTGGCGGAACCGGACGACCCATCCGCGTTGACCACCCCGACGAACGGGAGAGTCGCACCGAAGCCCGAGGCGCCGAAGGCGATCTTCGTACCGTCCGGCGACCAGCTGATGGACCCGGCGGCCCCCCAGTTACCGGCACCGCAGGTTCCGCCGAGCTCGGTGCCGGCAGTCGGGCCCGAGTTGGGCACGACCGTCGGAACGATCCAGATAGAGTCATCAGGGCAGATGCTCGAGGAGGGCCGCCCGATGTAGGCGACCTTCGTGCCGTCCGGGGATATCTGCGCGCTTGACACCCTGCCTTGCTGCTGGCCGGCGAGCGTGAGGCGGAGGGTTGCCCCCCCGGCGACGTCGAGGAGTTCGATCGAGCCCGGAAAACTGTCGTCAGCAGCGGCGACCTTCGTGCCGTCCGGCGACAGCGACGGCGCTTCGTTATTGACTCCGGTCGCCTTCACGGTAACCACGTTCGAACCGTCGGCGTTTGCCACCTTCACGGCGTAGCTCTGGGGGTTGTCGGGGTCGTCCTCTTCGGTCCACGCGATCTTGGTGCCGTCGGCAGAGACCGAGACGGGCCCCTTCACGGAGGCGGGCAGCTGGCCGTTCGCGGCACCCGTTGCGGAGAAGAGCTTGTTCACGAAGCCGGTCTGACCGGCCTCCAACCACGCGATGTCTCCGTTGGTGCCCGGGAAGGTGCCGGCCCAGGCGCCCTGCGCAGCACACCCCAGCAGCAGGACCGATCCCGTGGCGGTCGTTGCGATGACTGATCGGCGTGACGGCATGGTGGCTCCTTGGATTTCGCGGTGCCCTCGCCCTGCGCGCGGGCTACTCCCAACGAAACTGACAGTAATCAGGGCAACCCACCAACGTCGCGCCGACGCGGCACGGGTTGCCGTTCCTTAGCCCCCTGTGGTGTGGGCACCATGGGAAATGACGAATCTGGCGACGCTGCGGGCCCCGTCGCCGCCGGCCTTATTCCGAGGGGGCCATCCGGCTCCACCATGCGGAACGCCGTGGCGGCTGCGTCTTTGCGCACCGCCCCGCCTCGTTGATCGCCGGCATGAGAGGCGGTGGGGAGATCGGTACGAGGAACCGCATGCCCACGGGCCGGCTGCCTACGCCCCCAGCACCGCCCCGAGCCAGTCGAAGATGAATTCCTGCGATGCCTGCGGCCCCAGCGGCTGGTCGTGGAACTGCGTGCCGGTGGCCAGGGTGAGCGTGCGCAGGAACTTCTGGTTGGCCGTGAGGCCCGTCAGCATCGAGGGCACCTTGCGGGCCTGCGGGCCGAAGAACTCGTCCAGTTGGTTGTCGCACACGTACGTCGGGATGCCCACCTTGGGCAGCGTGGACTGGTACTGGAACGCCAGGATGGCCTGCACCAGGCCGTAGTAGTCGCTGGGCGGCCTGCCGCGGCGCGCGCTCAGCAGGGCGTTGCGGGTGTAGAGCTCGCTGCGCTTCGACACCGTGAAGCGCTCGAGCGGGGTCATGTACTTCCATGCGGTGGCCAGCCCGGCGTTCACCTCGGCCGCCACCTTGCGCTGCACCGCGGGGGGAGCATCCTGCGTCTCCTCCACGGCCTCCAGAGACTCCCTGTCGCCCCACACCAGCGGGAGCGAGTAGGCGCCCGGCTCCATCACCATGGCGGAGAGGCCGGGGGAGCCCGCGCCGGCGCTGGCGATGACCATTCCCAGCAGGCTGATGCCCACCGCGGCGATGCGCCGGGAGTCGACATCCGGGCGGGCACCGAGCCAGCCAATGACGGCGTTGATGATGGGGGCCCAGTCGGCCTGCATGGGCTGTTGCTGGTTGAACAGCAGGCTCATCTGCCCGGGCGCCTCGAACGTGAGCACGTTGTACCCGCGGTCGAGGCCCGCGGTGATGCCCGCGCACAGCACGTCGACGTTCTGCCCGTCGCTGCCGTTGCACACGATCACCGTCGGGCGCCTGCGACCGTCGTCCGCCGGCCGGAAGAGGTAGGCCGGCATCGACAGGCCCTGGTAGGGGATGCCCGCCTGCACCACGGGGACGTCCCACAGCGCGATGCCGTTGAGCCAGTCCTGCTCGCACGCCTGGAAGGCCGCCTGCTCGCGGCCCGGTCGCGAGGTCGCGAGGATGAAGAACAGCGCCTGCGCCCGATACGACGATGCGCGCAGGTACTGCTGGCGCGCGCTGGCCAGGTTGCCCGCGGCACGCGACTGCGCGGCACGTCGCTCCAGCCGGGCGGCGAGTTGCTGCCACTCGCCCACGAGCACGTCGAAGTCGGCCGTGGTCGGGTTGACGGGATCGCCGGTCTTCTCGCGTACCACGCGCACGAGCTCCATGACCTCGCCCACCTCCGCGGCGCCGGATGACGCCGATCCGAAGGCGAAGAGGGTTTCGTCGTTCCACGCGGAGCACCGGAACATGGTCCAGGGCAGGGGAGACGCGCTGCTGCGGCGTGGGGCGGGTGCGCCGAGCGCGGTGCCCGCGCCGGCGAGGCCCACCGACGCGGCGCCACCGGCGGCGATCGCGGCGCGCCCCAGCAGCTGGCGGCGGGTGAGGGCGTTCATGACCCCATACTACGGAAATCGCGTGTGGCCCCAAGCGGCGCCATCCGTCGCCACCACGATCGTCCCCGGCGCGGTTCCTCCGCCTGCCAGTGCCGTCCCTCGTCGGCCAGGCGGGTGATGGCCAGCGTGATGGTGTCGAGCATGTCCACGGTGCTGGCCAGGCCGCGCACCAGCGGGGCGCCCTGCTCCATGCGCTGCACGGCGTCGCGGGCCGGATCGAGGACGGCGGGGAGATCGTGCAGGTCCGGGGGCGGTGCCCCCTGCTGGAGGGCATCGGCCACCTCGCGAAGCGCCTGCGTGGTGGCCTCGCGGACGCGCGGCATCCCGGGCACTGCGACGCCACTCAGCGGGATGCGTCCAGCGAGCGTGCCGATGTCGCGCACCAGCTGCATGGAGGTGGCCTCCACGGCGGCCAGCGCATCGGGGCGCGCGAACGACTCGATCGACTCGGCCATGCGTGCCTGCAGCACGCGGGCGGCGGTGTCCATGGCCACCACCGCCCGGTTGTGGACTTCGGTCATCGTGCCGCGTGGCCCTCCGCTGTCGGCGATGCGGGTGACCTGGTCGAGGTCGTCCGCCGCC
Source organism: uncultured Bifidobacterium sp. (assembly GCA_964514615.1). Taxonomy (GTDB): domain Bacteria; phylum Actinomycetota; class Thermoleophilia; order Miltoncostaeales; family Miltoncostaeaceae; genus SYFI01. The sequence goes on from CAZEUE010000067.1 coordinate 3,510, forward strand.
GCGCGGAGGGCGGTGGCCAGCGCCCCGGGAAGCTGGCTGCCGCTGCGTGTGGGCCATGCGTACGTGGCCAGCAGCACCCCTGCCACGCACGCGACCCCGGTGGCGATGAGGCGCTCCGATGCGATCGCGGCATCCACCCCGATTCCGAACGCCGAGAGCAGGAGCGAGAGCGGGGTGAAGAGCAGCACGAACCACATGTAGTTGACGGGGGCGAGCCAGCCGGCGAACGCCCCCAGCACGACGATGCCCAGCGCCAGCAGCCACGGGGAGCTCACGAATGCCGCGAGCATGGCCATGGCCACGACCGCGCCGAGCGCGGTGCCGATGGCGCGCTGCCCGGCGACCTGCACCGAGTCGCCCAGGGTCGGGCGCAGCACTCCCACGAGGGCGATGGACACCCATTGCCCATGCGTGATCCCGATGATCGGCGTGCCCGCCAGTGCCGTGAACGCGCCCACCGAGATTCCCGTGGCCACTCCGAGGCGGACCCCATGGCGCAGCCCGGTGGATCGCCAGTCGAGTGCCTCGCGCACGGTGGGTCCGTGGGTGCGCGGCGGCGCGGCCGGTCGGAGCACGCGCGGTGGCGGCGTTACCGTGAGGGCGTCGATGGCGTTCTGCAGCCGCCGCCGGATCCTCAACGCCGAGCGGATGCGCCCGCTCCCCACGAGGGCGTCGTGCAGCGCCGTGCCCTCGAGGCCCGCAGGGTCGGGCCTCATCGCCCGGATGCGCTCGACGGCGGCGTCGAGCGCGGACGTGTCGACGGCATGGCGGGGGTCCAGGCAGAGCGCGGCGATGGTGCGGGCGCACTCGTGCACCCGGGCGAGGACGTCGTCCATGGCCCTGCGCACGTCCGGCATCGCCGATTCGCGCCGTCGCTCGTCCTCCACTGCGCCGATGAGCGAGGTCACGCGCTGGCCGGCGGTGATGGCACCCCATAGGCGTGCTGATTCCCGCGACCATCCCTGGCGACGGCTGCGCACCGACGACACCGTGTCGACGGCCGCGCGCAGTTCGTCCACGGCCACCTGGCGCAGGCGGTCATCCTCCGGCTTTGCCGCCTGCGCCGCGATGGCCAGCCACGCCGTGGACACCGCCACCTCCGCGGGCGCATACGGGGCCACGGGCCACGGCACCACCGAGATCAGGGCCACCCACGCGCAGCCGGCCGCCACCGAGAGCACCGAGGGCCAGAAGGCGGGGGAGGGCACGAAGGCCTGGGCCATGATGAAGAGGATGAGCCCGGCCGGCGCGGCTGCCGCCGGCACCGATCCCCACGCCGTCACCACACCGGCGGTGATGCCCAGGGCCAGCATCACCACGCCCGCGGTGACGGCGTGCCCCGCGCACGCCAGCGCCAGCATGGTCACGGCCATGTTCACGGCGGCCATGGCGGCGTATACCCGCAGGTGGCGGCCATAGCCGCCGCCCGGGTCGACCATCGCCGTGAAGAGCGCGCCGGCCGTCGCGAGGATCGCCAGGTCGCGCCGGTCGACCAGCAGGCCCACCGCAAGCGGCCCCGCGAGCGCCACCGCCACCCGCAGCGCGCCGAGCGGCGATGTGCGGCCCACGCCCGGACCCACCATTCGGCGCGCCAGCCAGCGCGCACGGCGCCCTTCGAGCCGCAGCGCGTCCGAAAAGTGTCGCACGCCATCCATGTCCGCCAGTCTCGCCGGTAGGGTTGCGTCATGGCCCTGCTGAACGACGACGACATCACCACCGCCCTCGCGCTGCTGCCCGGCTGGGGGCTCGAGGACGGCACGCTGGCCAAGGCATATGTGTTCCCGGAGGGCTTCCTGCCCGCCATCGCCTTTGTCGACCGCGTGGCCCTGGCGGCCGAGGCCGCCGACCACCACCCGGACATCGACATCCGCTGGAACACCGTGACGCTGCGGCTGGTCACCCATGACCAGGGTGGAATCACCGAGAAGGACACGGCGCTGGCCGCGGAGTGCGACCGCCTGGCGGTGGGATGAGGCCGGACGCGGCCGGCCTGCTCCGGCGCGCGGCATTCCGGATGGACCCGGAGCGCGCGCACGAGGCCGCGCTGCGGGCACTGCAGGCGGGGGGCCCTGCGCTGAGGGCCGGCGAGGCGTGGATGACCCGGCGCGACGCCACGGTGGGCCAGTCGCTGATGGGCCTGGAGTTCGCGTCGCCGGTGGGGCTGGCGGCGGGCTACGACAAGTACGGCCGAGCGGTGCGGGCCTGGGGGCGCCTGGGCTTCGGGTTCGCCGAGATCGGCACGGTCACGGCCCGTGCGCAGCCGGGCAACCCCAAGCCGCGCCTGTTCCGGCTGCCCGACGATGAGGCCATCGTCAACCGCATGGGGTTCAACAACGACGGCGCGGCGGTCACCGCCCGGCGCATCGCCGATGCCCGCCGGGGCGCGGGGGCCGGCATTCCCATCGCCGTGAACATCGGCAAGTCGAAGGTGACGCCCCTCGAGCGCGCGGCCGAGGACCACCTGGCGTCGTTCCGCCTGCTGCGGGGCGTGGCCGACATGGTGGTGGTGAACGTGTCGTCGCCCAACACCCCGGGGCTTCGCGAGCTGCAGGACCGTGACCACCTCACGGCGATCCTGGGCGCCCTGCGCGACGAGGACGCCTCGATGCGCCGTTACGACGGTCGCGACCCCATGCCGTTCCTGGTGAAGCTCGCGCCGGACCTCCCGGATGCGCAGATCGAGGACGCCGTTGACCTGGCCGGCGAGCTCGGCCTCGCGGGCGTGGTGCTGACCAACACCACCATCACGCGCGATGGGCTGGCGGACCCCGGGGCCCCGGCCGCCGCCGAGCAGGGGGGCCTGTCGGGGCCGCCGCTGCGCGGGCGGGCGAACGCCGCCGTGCGCGTGGCGGCGCGTCGCGCGGGCGGTCGCCTGGTCACCATCGGCGTCGGCGGCATCATGGACGCGGACGACGCCTGGGAGCGCATGGCCGGCGGGGCGTCGCTGGTGGAGGTGTGGACCGGCCTGGTGTACCGCGGCCCCGGCATCGCACGCGACATCACCCAGGGGTTGATGCAGCGGATGCGCGCTGAGGGCGTGTCACACATCACGGAGCTCATCGGAAGCGCCCTGGAGGGCTGATGGGCATCGTCGAGCAGTTGGCCATCATCCTCGTGGCGGTGGCGGTCATGTCGTTGCTGGGCGAGCGCCTGCGCATCTCGGCCATTCCGCTGTTCATGGTGGCCGGGATCGTCCTCGGCCCCTTCGAGCCCTTCCCGGCCATCATCGAGTTGGGCGAGCCGCTGGCGCTGCTGGCCGAACTCGGGGTGATCCTGCTGCTGTTCTACCTGGGGCTGGAGTTCAGCCTCGAGCGGTTGCTGCAGGCGCGCAAGCTGGTGATGACCGGTGGCGTGGTGGACCTGGTGATCAACGCCGGGCTGGGCCTGCTGCTGGGCTGGTTCCTGCTGGGCCCGGGGCCGGAGATGGTGCTGCTGGCCGGCATCATCTACATCTCGAGCAGCGGCGTCATCACCCAGGCGCTCTTCGACTTCAAGCGCCTCGGCGATGACGAGACCGACCTGGTGCTGGGCACGCTCGTGTTCGAGGACATGGCCATCGCGCTGTTCCTGGGCATTGCATCAGGGCTCGCGGTGGGCACCGCGGTGGACGGCGTGAGCCTCACCCTGCGCGGGGTGATCGTCATCGCGTTCGTCGGGGCGTTCCTCGTCGCCAGTCACGTGCTGCCGCGCTACATCGACCGGATAAGCCCCTTCATCGAGCGCGAGCGGCTGGTGCTGGTGGCGCTGGCGGTGGTGATCGGCTCGTCGGCGCTGGCGGAGTGGGCCGGCCTGTCGGCGCCGGTGGGTGCCCTGCTCGCGGGGATCCTGCTCAGCGAGACCGAGGCCCGCGATCGCATCGAGCGGCACCTGTTCGGCCTGCGCGACTTCGCGGCGGCGATCTTCTTCTTCACGTTCGGCCTGCAGATCGACCTGGGGTCGCTGGGGGCGGTATGGGACTGGGTGCTGCTGGGGGTCCTGGTGGCGGTGGCGGGCAAGATGGCCGCGGGCATGATCGCCGGACGGCTCACGGGCTTCACCCGGCGGCAGTCGTTCACCGTGGGCACCAGCCTCATCGCGCGGGGCGAGTTCACCCTCATCCTTGCCCAGCTCGCCGCCCTCGGCACCGCCCTCTCGCTTGACTTCCGCGACAAGGTAGTGTCGTTCGCAGGCCTGCTGGTGCTGGTCACGGCGGCCCTCGGGGTGATACTTATGCGTGAGTCCCGCACGTTGGGACGCGCAATCTTCGGCTCCACCAGGAGGCAACAGTCGTGATCGAGGTGCGCGAAACCCGCCTTCCCGGCGTGGGAAAGAAGTTCACCATGCGCACCCAGCGCGGCGAGGACGTGTGCGCCGTGGTGCATATCGACGGCCGGCGCGAGCTGTACCACCGGCCGGACCCCGACGAGGACGCCGACGCGGTGATCGTGCTCACCGACGAGGAGGCCCACGAGCTGGGATCGATCCTCGGGGGGGTCGTGTACAAGCCGGAACTGCTCGAGCACCTGGACGTGGCGCTGAGCGACCTGGCGATCGAGTGGATCGACGTCCCGGCCGAGAGCCCGATCGTGGGCCTGACGGTGGCCACGTGCCGCATCCGGTCGACCACCGGCGGCACCATCATCGCCATCATCCGGCCCGAGGGGGCGCTGTCCATGCCGCACCCGGACGAGGTCATCCGCGCAAGCGACACCCTCGTGGTGGTCACCAGCCCCGAGACCTTCGAAGCGCTCCAGCGCCTGGTGGCCGAGGGCCCCGCCGCGGACGCGTCCTGAGCCCCCGTCGGGGCTCCCCCGCCCATGAAGGATCCCGGCCGCCGAAGCATCTGGCAGGTGGTGCGGGGCAAGGGGACGCCGTCCCTGCGCGGCCTCCTCACGCGCGCGGTGGTGGGGGTGGGCCTGGTGCTGGGGGTGCTCACCGCCCTCGCCATCTGGGGCGTGTACGAGGCCACGTCGTCGTATCGCGACGACCAGCAGGTGGCCGTGCAGCGCGCCCGGGCATCCGAGGTGATCCTGGCCGACCTGCTGAACGCCGAGACCGGGGTGAGCGGCTACACGCTCACGGGTGACACCTCCTACCTGGTGCCCTACGTGCGCGCGGAGGCCAGCTACCCGCGCACCATGCAGAGGCTGCGCTCCCTGGTGGAGGGCAACGCCGTGCTGGTTCCCGCCGTGGATTCGTTCGACGAGGCGGCCAGGGAGTGGTTCGCCGAAGCCCGTGCCCTGGTCAACCTGCGCCGCCAGGGTCGCGTTGGCGAGGCTGTCGCCCGCATCGGCGAGGGCGCGGACAAGGCGCGGCTCGATGCCCTGCGAACCGAGCATGCCGACCTGCGGGAACTCGTGCAGCAGGAGCGACAGGAGGCGCTCGACCGCGCCGACCGCGGGCGGCTCTTCACCCTCCTCGCCGTGGCGGGCGGTGCGCTCCTGGCCGTGCTGGTGGTTGCGGCGGCCACGCGTTCCCTGTGGCGGCGGGTGGGGGCACCGCTCGGCTCGCTCTCGCAGGGCGTCCGGCGCGTGGGAGCGGGTGACCAGGAGCAGTCGGTGCCGCGCCCCGAGCATGCCGCCCGCGAGGTGGTGCAGCTGGTGGACGCATTCAACGTGATGCAGGGGCGCGTGGTGGAGCAGCGCACCGAGGCCGAGGCCAGCGCGCGGCGGTCGGAGGCCGCCCGCGTGGAGCGGCTTCTGTGGCAGACGGTGGAGCAGGGGCTGCTGCCGGAGTCGCTGCCGGCCCGGCCCGGCCTGCGGCTTGCCGCGCGGTACCTGCCCTCGAGCCCCGGCCTTGCGGTGGGCGGCGACTTCTACGATGCCCGGGTGCTGCGCGACGGCCGCCTGGCCGTGATGGTGGGCGACGTGGCCGGGCATGGCGCCGAGTCGGCGGCCCGCGCCGCCCGCATGCGGTTCGGATGGAACGCGCTGGTGGAGGTGGATCCCGACCCGCAGCGGGTGCTGGAGATCATGAACACCCACATCGCCGAGCCGCACGAGCGCGATCAGGGCGTGTACGCCACCATGTGCCACTGCATCATCTCGCCGGACGGCACCGCCGAGTTCGCGCT
>CAZEUE010000068.1:0-9362 GCA_964514615.1 uncultured Bifidobacterium sp.
GCCGCAAGCGCAGCCGCGACGCCATGCTGCGCATGTGGCAGCGGTTCCTGCAGGGCGCGCGCGATCGCGGCGTGCCCGACGACGTCACCCGCACGGTGTTCACCAAGCTGATCGGGTTCTCCAACTTCGGATTCCCCAAGGCGCACTCGGCGGCCTTCGCCGTTCTTGCCTACCAGAGCGCGTGGCTCAGGCGCCACTACCCCGCCGAGTTCCTGGCGTCGCTCATCAACGCCCAGCCCATGGGCTTCTACCCGCCCGCCAGCCTGGTGCGCGATGCCGGCCGGCGGGGCGTGCGCACGCTGCGCACCTGCATCCGGCGCTCGCAGGTGGACTGCACGGTGGAGGACGGGGCGGTGCGACTGGGCCTCGGCATGGTGCGTGGCCTGGGCGTCGACGCCGCCCATCGCGTGGTGGCCGAACGCGAGGGCGGCGGGCACTTCGCCGGGCTGTCCGACCTGATGGCCCGCACCGCGCTTCGCCCGGAGCAGGTGGCCATGATGGCCCGCGCGGGAACGCTCGACCCCTTCGGCGTGCCGGAGCGGGAGATCCTGTGGCAGGTGGCCACCATCGCCCGACCGCGGCGCGTGGCGCGCGGGGCGGGCGAGCAGTTGCCCCTGCCCATCGATCCGGCCGACGCGCCCGCCCTGCCGGTGCCCGACCGCATCGACCGGGTCATCGCCGAGTACGACGCCACGGGGGTCTCCACCGGGTGGCACCTGATGACCCTGGTGCGCCCGGCCCTGCCCGCGGGCACCCTCACCTCCGAGGGCCTTCGCACCGCCCGCCACGCCACCACCGTCACCGTGGCCGGCATGGTGGTGGCCCGCCAGCGCCCCGCCACGGCCGGCGGCATCGTGTTCCTGCTGCTCGAGGACGAGACCGGACCGGTGAACGTGATCGTCAGGCCAGATCTCTACGAGGCCCGCCGCGCAGTGGTGCGCGCCGACCCCCTGCTGCTGGTGACCGGGCGCCTGGAGCGCCGCGGAAAGGTGGTGAACGTGCTGGCGCGCCACATCGAGCCCGCGCGCCTGCCGGCCCGCGATCCCATTCCCCTCGAGCAACCGGACGATGCCCGCGTGCGCCAGGTGGTTCCCGCCGCGCAGGACTTCGCGCGGGGCCGGCGCTAGCCCGGGCTCACCCCGCCGCCAGTCCCCGCACCATCGCCTGCACCCGGCGGCGCACCCGATCGGTGGCCGCGCCCACCCGCGCGGCACGCGCGCCCCCGATGCCATCCATCGGCACCGGCCTGCCGAACGCCACACGCACCGGCCCGCCGCCGATGGGCAGCCCGCCGCGCAGGACCCGGTGCGTGCCCCACACCGCCGCCGGGATGACCGCGATGCCGGGCGTGAGCGCCAGCCATCCCGCCCCCTGCGCGAACGGCTGCACGCGGGAGGAGTAGCCCGGCACGCCCTCGGGGTAGATGACCACCACCCCGCCGCGCTGCATCACGCGCCGCGCATGGCGCAGCGCCGCCATCTCGGTTCCGTCGGTGCGCACCGGCTCGAGCCCCAGCCGCAGCAGCAACTCGCGCACCAGCGGGGACCCCTGGTGGTGGCGCGCCGTCACCAGGTGCAGCCCCTCCCGCCCCGGGGGCAGCGCGGCGGCCACGTACATCCCGTCCGGATCGGCCAGGTGATTGCACACCACCAGGCACCCGCGCTCCGCAGGGATGTTCGACCTGCCCGCCACCACCAGGCCGTTCACGCCGCGCGCCCAGGCCAGAACGAACGGGCGCGCCCGGTCGTAGAGCGGCCGCCACACCTCGGCGTGCCGGCCGGTCATGTCAGGCGAGCGCCTCCACCACCATCGCCACGCCCTGGCCGCCGCCCACGCAGAGCGCGGCCACGCCGATGCGCGCCTCGCGATGCGCCATCTCGTGCAGCAGGGTCACCATTATGCGCGCGCCCGATGCTCCCACCGGGTGCCCCAGCGCAATGGCCCCGCCGTTCACGTTGAGCACCTCGCGACCGATCCCGAGCGCGCGCTGCACGGCCACGGCCTGCGCCGCGAACGCCTCGTTCACCTCGAACAGCTCCACCCGCTCGATGCCGATCCCCGCGCGGTCGAGCGCGGCGCGCACGGCCTCGACCGGAGCGAAGCCCATGATCTCGGGGGCGATGCCGGTCCACGCATACCCCAGGACGCGCGCCATGGGCTGCACGCCCATCTGGTGCGCGCGATCCTCCGACAGCACCACCATGGCGGCCGCGCCGTCGTTGATGCCCGATGCATTGCCGGCCGTCACCGTGCCGCCCTCGCGGAAGGCCGGCCTGAGGCCCGCGAGCCCCTCGGCCGTGGTGTCCGGGCGGGGGTGCTCATCGGTGTCCACCAGCAGGGGCTCGCCCCGTCGCTGCGGCACCGGCACCGGCACCACCTGGTCGCGGAAGTGATCCCGCTCCATCGCCAGGCGGGCGAGGCGCTGGCTCTCGGCGGCGAAGGCGTCCTGGTCCTCGCGGCTCACCCCGAAGCGCTCGGCCACCACCTCGGCGGTACCGCCCATGTGCTGGTCGCTCAGCACGCACCACAGGCCGTCGGCCACCAGGGTGTCGCGCATGGGCGCGTCACCCATGCGCACGCCCTCGCGCAGGGAGGCCACGTGGGGGGCGCGGCTCATGCTCTCCATGCCGCCCGCCACCACCACCTCGGCATCGCCGGCGCGGATGGCCTGCGCGGCCATGCCCACCGCGCGCAGGCCCGACCCGCACAGCTGGTTGATGGTGGTGGCGGGCACGGTGTCGGGCACGCCCGCGGCGATGGCCGCCTGGCGCGCGGGCCCCTGCCCCAGGCCGGCCTGCAGGATGCACCCCATCAGGACGTCGTCCACCTGGTCCGCCGGCACGCCGGACCGCCGCAGGGACTCCCGGATGACCAGCGCGCCCAGGTCCGTGGCGGGCACCGGCGCCAGTGCGCCCATGAAGGCGCCGATGGGCGTCCGGACCGCCCCGGCGATGACCGGCGTGCTCACCGGGTCACGCGGTGAACGACTTGCCGCACCCGCACGACCCCGTGGAGTTGGGGTTGTTGATGCGGAAGCCCGCGCCCTGGAAGCCCTCTTCGTAGTCGAACTCCGAGCCCAGCAGGTACGGCACGCTCATGCGGTCGATGATGACCTTCACGCCGTGCTGCTCCACCACCTCATCGCCATCTGCCGGCATGTCGAAGGTCATGGCGTACTCGAAGCCCGAGCACCCTCCGGGGATCACCTTCACGCGCAGTCCCGAGCCCGGCTCGGCCTCGTCGGCGATGAGCTCCTTCAGCTTGTTCCCCGCCACGGGCGTGAGGGTGATCATGCAGGTGCCTCCACGGTCGTCGGATCCTCCATGCATTCTAGCCCGTGACGGTCACCGGCCATCGCGACGTGGTGACATGACCGGCCCTGTCGCGCACGCGCACCTCCATCGATACCGCACCGCGTGGCAGTGCCCCGGGACGCACCTGAAGCGTGAACGGCGTGATGCGCGCGCGCGCGGTGATGTTCGCCCCGTTGGCCCAGACGGTGGTGCGCGCGGGATCGACGCCCGTGCCCCCGCGCTCGTCGACGTATCGCACCGACAGCACCCCGCGCACCACGTCGCCCGACGCCGGCGTGCGGCGCACCACGCGCGGCGCGCGGTCGGGCGTGCGCCGCGTGCCCGGCGCCACCGGCAACAGCCCCCGCGACCATGCGAGCGCGGCGATGGCGGTGGAGAACACCGAGGACCGGGCACCCGCGGCCACGCGCACGCCGCCATCGGGATCCTGCAGGCGCAGAAGGAACGCGCGGGGGCTGCCCCCGCGGGCCCAGGCGCCGCGGCCCGGGTTCTCCCCGAGTGACCGGATGGCCATGATGGCCCATGCCGTGGGCACCGCCGCCCGGCCGAATGAGCCGTCGCGCGCGCGCAGCGCCAGCAACCGCGCCCGCGCCTGCTGGAGCACCGGATCGGACACGGGAATGCGGGCCGCGCGAAGGGCCTGGATTCCGGTGGCCGTCCCCACCACGTCGGACGCGCCCGCCCCCGCGGCCGCGGCCCACCCGCCATCCCCACGGCGCTGGCGGACGAGCGCGCCCACGGCGGCCACCACGGCGGGGTCGGCGGGCGCGCGGCCCACCGCCCGCAGGGCCATCACGCCCCACGCCGTGGCCATGGGAGTGCCCGAGAACCCCCCGTCGGCCGACTGCTGCGCGGCCACGCGGGACGCGATGTCGGCATCCACCGCGCCCGCCGCCCGGCGTGCCAGGGCGAGGCGCAGGAGGTCGCCTGCGGCATCGGCCGGCAGGGCCGCCACCGCACCCGACAGCGAGGCACCCCCCGTGCGCGTCCAGTTGGCGGGGGCCTCGCCACCGCCGGCCACGGCCATGGCCGTCCATGCCGTGTCGGCCTCCCTCCCCGCCGCCGGCCCCACGGCCCCGGTGGATGCGTCCTGGCGTGCCGACAGGTAGTCGAGCGCCCGCTCCATGGGAGATGCCGCCAGCGGCGAGGCCGTGGCCAGCATGGCGAGGGCGCCAGCCGCGGCCCGGATCATGCCGCCCCGCCCCGCTGCCCCAGCATCTCGCCGAAGCGCGCGGCGCTGCGCAGGGCGAAGTCACCATGGTTGTTGTTGAACACCACGGCCACCTCCTGGGCCTCCTCGGCCATCCCCAGCACCGGATGGAGCCACTCACCGAGCTCCTCGTCGGAGTACTGCCAGTCGAAGCGCTCGGCCACCGTGCGGCTTCCCTGCCACGTGGCGGCGTTGCGTCCATGCAGGCGCAGGTATGCCAACTCGGGGCAGGTGACCTCCACGATGGGCGGCATTGCGCTGGGCACGTCCACGCGCGGGGCATCCACGCACACCCACGCCGCGTCGCGGGTGGCGAGCATGTCGGCGGCGGCCTCCCTCTCGCCCGGCTCGGCCCACGAGACGTGGCGGAACTCCACCGCGGTGCGCAGGGGGTGGATCCGATCGATGATGCGCCCCACCTCGGCGCGGGCACCCGGGCCCGATGCCACGTGCGGCGGCAGCTGCAGCAGGACGGCGCCGAGCTTCTGACCCAGCGGCGCCACGGCTTCCACCAGGGCGTCGATGACCGCGTCGCGCAACTCGCGCGACGGCGTGCGGATGCGGCCACGCCGGTCGGCCTGGTACGGCAGCTCGCGCAGGGGCTCCGGCAGGCGCGCCGGGTCGCTGGCATGCCCGGAGATCACCTGATGGGCCTTCACGTGGAACCGGAAGTCCGCGGGGGTGCGGTCGGCCCAGGCCTGCACCGTGCCTTGCCGTGGCAGGGCGTAGAAGGTGGCGTTCACCTCGACCATGGGGAAGTGCTCCGCGTAGTACCGCAGTCGCCCGGCGGCGTCGTTCTTCACGTCATCCGGGTACCAGCCGGCCTTGATGAACTCGGGGTCGGTCCACGACGCCGTGCCCACGCGGATGCGGTCCGGCGCGGGCACGGCGCTCAGGCGTCCCGGCGACGGAGTTCGTCGTCCAGGCGCGCGGCATCCTCGGCCGAGATCTCCGGCGGCGCGCGACCCGCGCTGCGCCGTGCCCACGCGCGCGTGACGAACGGGATGGCGATGAGCCCCGCAAGCACGAGCCCGATGGGCACGACCCACGCGATGAGGTCGAACCCCTCCTTGGGCGGCGTGGCCAGCACACCGCGCCCGAACTCGTCCACGAGCGCGTCGATGATCTGCTGCTTGTCGTCGCCGGCCTGGATGCGCTGCGCGATGAAGAGCTTCATGCGCTCCGCCGCGGGGGAGTTCGACACATCCAGCGGCGTGTTGCACGTGGGACAGCGCACCTCGCGGGCCACCTCCACCACGGTCAGCGACATGGCCGGGGCAGCCAGCGCGAGCGCGGCCAGTATCACCGCGGCGAGGGTGGCGGCGGCGCGGCGCATCACTTCTCGGCCAGCACCTGGTCGATGGGCCCGGCCAGCTGCGCCGTGCTCGACACCGGTCCCGCGAGGTGCAGGGCGATGCGGCCCTCGCGGTCGATCAGGTAGGTCTCGGGCACGCCCGTGGCCTCGAGGGCCGTCTTGCTGTCGTCGCTGCCATCGCGCAGCGAGGGGTACGTGAGGCCGTATTCCCCGATGAAGGCCAGGGCATCCGAGGTGAGGTCCTGGATGTCGAGGCCCAGCACCACCACGCCCCGGTCCTTGTAGCGGTTCCAGATGCGCTCGAGCACCGGCGCCTCGTCCTTGCATGGGCCGCACCACGATGCCCACAGGTTGAGCAGCACCACCTTTCCGCGCAGGTCGGAGAGCGAGGCGTCCCGGCCCACGGGCGGCAGGCCGGGCCCCGACACCAGCACCGGCAGCGTGATGTCGGGCGCGGGCGGGCGCGACCCCGCGGCGAGGGCATCGTCGATGGTGGTTGATTGCCCGCGGTTCATCAGCCCCACCACCAGCAGCACCACCACGAGGGCGGTGGCCACGGCACCCACGATCAGCCCGATCAGCCGGCGCCGGTCGCCACCCGGGGGTTCGTCGGTCACTCGCCGGGCCTCGTGCCGAGCAGGGCATGCACGGCCACGGCGGGGTCGTCCTCGCGCATGAGGGCCTCGCCCACCAGGATGGCGTCCACCCCGGCCTCCTCGAGGCGCTGCACGTCGTCGCGCGAGGTGATGCCGGACTCCGCCACCACGATGGTGCCGGCCGGGGCGTCCACCAGCAGGCGCAGGGCGGTCTCGGGATCCACCTCGAGGGTCTGCAGGTTGCGGTTGTTCACCCCGATGATCTCCACGCCGCACTCCAGCGCCGTCTTCATCTCGTCATCGTCATGCACCTCTACCAGGCAATCAAGGCCGATCTGCCCGGCCTGGTCGTGCAGTGACGACAGCTCGTCGGGCGTGAGCGCCGCCACGATCAGCAGGACCGCGTCGGCACCGGCCAGGCGGGCCTCCACCAGCTGGTAGGGGTCGACGATGAAGTCCTTGCGCAGCAGGGGCAGGTCGCATGCCGACCGGGCCTCGCGCAGGTCGTCGAGCGATCCGCCGAACCAATGCGGCTCGGTCAGCACCGAGCACGCGGACGCCCCCGCGCCCTCGTAGGCCCGCACGATGTCGGTGACCGTGGCATCGGGACGAATGGGCCCCCTGGACGGGCTGGCGCGCTTCATCTCCGAGATGAGCGAGATGCCCTCGTGCACCAGGGCCTCCGAGAATGGGCGGGCGCGCGGCGCGGGCTGCAGGGCCTCCTGCAACTGCTCCAGCGGCACCTGCATGCGACGGGCCTCGACGTCATCGCGCGTGCGGGCCACCACCTCGTTGAGGAAATTCGACATCACGACCCCTCCGCGGCGGGCGCGAGCTGCCGGGTGAGCTCCGCGAACCGGTCCAGGCGCTCCAGTGCCGCCCCGGACGTGGTGGCCTCCTCCGCCATCTCCATGCCCTTCTCCAGCGACTCGGCGAGCCCTGCCACCCACACCGCCGCTCCGGCATTGAGCGCCAGGATGTCGCGCACCGGGCCGGGCCGGCCGCCGATGGCCGCGCGCAGGACCTCCGCATTGGCTGCGGCATCCCCCCCGTCCAGCGCGCCGGCGCCGGGTGGGCGCACGCCCAGCGCCCGGGGATCGAGCTCGAGCGTGGTGAGCGCGTCGCCGTCCAGCAGCACGGCGTCGGTGATGCCGGTGGTGGTGATCTCGTCGAGCCCGTCACGGCCCGCCACCACCAGCGCGCGGCGCGAGCCGAGCAGCGAGAGCGCACCGGCCACGCGCTCCAGGTACGCGGGGTCGAACACGCCGATCACCTGCCGCCGCGCGCCGGCCGGGTTGGCCAGCGGCCCGATCACGTTGAAGGCGGTGCGGATGCCGAGCTCGCGGCGCACGTTGCCCACGTGCCGGAACGCCGGGTGATGCGACGGCGCGAACATGAACCCCACGCCCACCTGGTCGATGCACTCGCCGATGGCCTCGGGCGACAGGTCCACCCGCACCCCCAGCGCCTCCAGCACGTCGGCGCTGCCGCACGCGGACGTGACCGCCCGGTTGCCGTGCTTGGCCACGCGCGCACCGGCCCCCGCCGCCACGAACGCCGCGCCCGTGGAGATGTTCACGGTGGGGGGACCGCCGCCGGTGCCGCAGGTGTCCACCAGGTCGTCCGGGTCGTGCACGGGCACGTGCTCGGCGCGCTGCCGCACCGCCTGGGCGAGTCCGCCGAGCTCCGTGGCCGTCACGCCCTTGGCCCGGAGGGCCGTGAGCAGGGCCGCCACCTGCACCTCGCCGGCCTGGCCGTCCATGATCACGCCCACGGCGCGCTCCGCCTGCTCGCGCGTGAGGTCCTGCCCCCCCACGAGGGCCTCGAGGCACTCGGTCAGCAGGGGGTCGGGCGTCATGCGGTCATCCCGAGGAAGTTCCGCAGCAGGGCGCGCCCCTGGTCGCTCAGGATGGATTCGGGGTGGAACTGCACGCCCTCCACGGGCAGGTCGCGGTGGCGCAGGCCCATGATGACGTCACCATCGCACCACGCCGACACCTCGAGCGCATCGGGCAGCGACGCGCTCTCCACCACCAGCGAGTGGTAGCGCGTGGCCGTCATGGGGTCGGGCAGGCCCGCGAACACCGTGCGGCCGTCGTGCGCGATGGCGCTGGTCTTGCCGTGCACCGGCTCCTGGCCGCGCACGACCCTGCCGCCGAAGGCCTGGCCGATGGCCTGGTGGCCCAGGCACACGCCGAGGATGGGCACCTCGCCCGCCAGCTCGCGGATGGCCTGCAGCGAGATTCCGGCCTCGTCGGGGGTCTTGGGGCCCGGCGAGATGACCAGGTGGGTGGGCGCCAGGTCGCGGATGCCGCCCACGGTGACCTGGTCGTGGCGGAAGACATCCACCTTGGCCCCGAGTTCCGCCAGGTACTGGAAGAGGTTGTAGGTGAACGAGTCGTAGTTGTCGACGATCACCGCGTGCGGGGCGCTCACCAGTCCTCCTGCTGCGCCGCGACCTCGATGGCCCGGAACATGCCGGCCGCCTTGCGCTGGGTCTCCTCGAACTCCGCCTCGGCGTTGCTGTCGGCCACCACGCCGGCGCCGGCCTGCACATGGCAGCGGCCGTCACGGCACACGATGGTGCGGATCGTGATGCAGGTGTCGAGGTTGCCGTCGAACCCGATGTAGCCCACGGCGCCACCGTAGGGACCCCGCTTGGTCGGCTCGAGCTCGTCGATGATCTCCATGGCGCGCACCTTGGGCGCCCCCGACAGCGTGCCTGCAGGGAAGGTGCTCCTCAGCGCATCCACCGCCCGGCGGCCCTCGGCAAGCTGCCCCACCACGCTGCTCTCGATGTGCATCACGTGGCTGTAGAACTCGACCACCATCAGGTCCTTCACCCGCACGGTGCCGGGGGCGCACACGCGGCCCAGGTCGTTGCGGCCCAGGTCCACCAGCATCACGTGCTCGGCGCGCTCCTTGGG
>CAZEUE010000069.1:0-9275 GCA_964514615.1 uncultured Bifidobacterium sp.
CGTGGCTGCGCTGCACCAGGAAGAACCGGGCGGCGTCCACGCCGATGTCGTCGATCAGCTCGCCCAGGGTCACCAGCGTGCCCGCGCGCTTGCTCATGCGCCTGGCCTGACCGCCCTCCGTCAGCGACACGAGCTGCACGATGGGCACCTCGAGCATGGCGGGGTCGTATCCGCCCGCGGCGATGACCGCGCGCAGGCGGGCGATGTACCCATGGTGGTCGGCGCCCAGCACGTCGAGCAGGCGGTCGTCACCGCGTCCGGCCTTGTCGAGGTGATACGCCACGTCGGCGGCCAGGTAGGTGGTGGAGCCATCCGAGCGCCGCAGGACGCGATCCTTCTCGTCGCCGTACGCCGTGGTGCGGAACCACAGGGCGCCGTCCTTCTCGTAGGCATCTCCCGAGGCCACGAGCGCATCGAGCCCGCGCGCCACGGCACCGCCCTCGTGCAGCGTGGTCTCGCTGAAGAACGCGTCGAACCGCACCCGGAACCGCGCGAGCTCGGCGGTCATGGTGCCGAGCATCAGCTCGCGCCCGCGGGTCGCGAACAGCGCCAGCACCTCGGGGTCGGGCGGGTCGAGGCGGTCCCGGCAGGAGTCCCCCACCTCCTCGCGCACCAGCTCGGCGATGCCCCGCACGTAGTCGCCCTGGTAGCCGTCCTCCGGGACCTGCGTATCCAGGCCCAGCAGCTGGCCGTACCGGGCCGCCACCGACGCCCCGAACAACTCCATCTGGCGGCCCCAGTCGTTCACGTAGAACTCGCGGGCCACGTGGTGCCCGGCGTACTCCAGGATGCGCGCCACGCCATCGCCGTAGGCCGCCTGGCGCGCGTGCCCCACGTGCGGGGGGCCCGTGGGGTTGGCCGACACGAACTCGATCAGCACGCGCTCCACCGGGTCGGCCTGGCCACGACCGTAGGCGTCCCCGGCCTCGGCGATGGAGCGTGCCGCATGCGCGAACCATGCCGGGGTCAGGCGCAGGTTGATGAAGCCGGGCCCGGCGACCTCGGCGGACTCCACGTACCCGGCCAGGCCCCCTGCCCGGCCCAACCGGGCCACCAGGTCGTCTGCGATGTCGCGCGGGCTGCGCCGCGCGGCCTTGGCGAGGGTCATGGCCACGTTGGTGGCCAGGTCGCCGAACTCGGGGTTGGCAGGCGGATCGAGCACCACCGTGGCGTCAGCGCCGCCGACCACCTGCGATGCCTCGCGCGCGAGGGCACGGGCGAGCGGGGTGATGGGACTGGCGTCGGGCACGGCGGGCGATGCTAGCGAGAGCCGCCCGCGCGCGGGTAGGGGTGCCCGGAGAGGTGCGCCAGGGCGCGGTACACCTGCTCGCCCAGCACCACCCGCGCCAGCTGGTGCGGCAGCGTGAGCGGACCGAGGGACATCCGCTCGTCGGCGGCCGCCGCGAGCGCGGGATCGAGCCCGATGGCCCCGCCCACGAGGAACGTCGTGGCGCGTGGGTCCTCCAGCCGGCGCGCCAGCCACGCGGCGAGCGCCTCGCTCGATCCCGGTGCGCGCCCGCGGGAATCCATGGCCACCACGTGCGCGCCCGCCAGCACCTTGCCGCGCATGCGATCACCCTCGCGGCGGAACACCTGGTCCTCGCCATGCTGCACGGGCTCCGCGGCCACCTCGTCCACGCGCAGGTCGGCCATGCGCGCGATGCGCGCCTCGTACTCGGCCCCCGCATCGGCCAACGGGGGGCGCAGCCGGCCGACGACCAGGAACTGGATGACGCGGCTCACGCGGTTACTGTAGGCCGACGTGAGCGAGCGCATCGCCATCATCAGCGACGTCCACGGCAACCGCCACGCCCTCGAGGCGGTGCGCCGCGCCATCCGCCAGGCGTCGGTCACGCGCATCTGGTGCCTGGGCGACATGGTGGGCTACGGCGCGCACCCGGCCGAGTGCCTGCGCGTGTGCGTGCACGAATCCGAGCGATGCATCGCCGGCAACCACGACCTCGCCGCCGCCGGGCGCGTGGACGCCGGCACGTTCTCGCCCCAGGCGCGCGCGGCCATCGAGTGGACCCGAACCCGCATGGACCGCAACGGGCTCGACCGCCTCGCCGCGCTGGAGCCGGAGGACCCGGACGGCGAGGTGGCGCTCTTCCACGCCAGCCCCCGCGACCCCGTGTGGGAGTACCTGATCACGGGCGAGCAGGTGCGCGCGGCGCTCGACGCCAGCCCCGCGCGCATCGTGATGGTGGGCCACACGCACCTGGCCGGGGCGTGGCGCCTGGGGGACGACGGGCGCCTGGACGGCGGGCTGGTGCGGGGCGAGGAGACCGTGTCGCTCGAGGGCGGGCGCTGGCTGATCAACCCGGGCTCGGTGGGCCAGCCCCGCGACCTCGACCCCCGTGCCTCGTGGGCGATCCTCGACCTCGAGGCCCTCACCCTCAGGTTCAGGCGCACCCCCTACGACGTGCCGGGGGCGCAGAACGCCATCCAGGCCGCGGGGCTGCCGGCCGACCTGGGCGCCCGGCTCGCGGAGGGCCGGTGACCGCGCCGCCCCACCGCACCGTGGACGCGCGCGGCACCCGCTGCCCGGTGCCCATGGAGATGGCGGCCGACGCCATGGCGGGAATGCGGTCGGGCGAGGTGATCGAGGTGGTCGCCGACGACCCCATGGTGTTCCTGGACCTGCCCGACTGGTGCGCCCTGCACGGGCACGACGTGCTGTCGATGGAGCAGCGCCGGGACGTCATCACCACGCTGATCGGCGTGGCCTAGCGCCGATCAGTCGCCGGCGGACACGTGCTCGGCGATCATCATGCGGTTCCACGTGTTGATGCCCGCGATGGTGAACACCAGCTGCACCAGCTCGTCCCCCGGGAACGCCTCGGCGGCAGCGTCCCAGGCCTTGAGCGACTTGGCGTCGTCGGCGCGGCTCAGCAGGTCGGTGCGCGTGAGGATGTCCGTGAGCGCCAGGGCGGCGCGCTGGCGGTCGTCGAACTGCCCGCACCCCTCCCACGCGGCGGTGGCCTCGATCTGCGCGTCCGTGAGCCCGGCCTTGCGCCCGGCCTCGGTGTGCAGGTCGATGCAGTAGCGGCAGTCGTTCAGCCGCGAGGCCCTGAGCTTCACGATCTCGGCCAGTTGGTGGTCGGGGTGACCGGCGCGCGTGAGGGCCGCGAGGGCCCGGTAGCCCTCCGGCGACTGCGCGCGCACGTGGATGCGGTCGGAGATCGCGGACATCAGGCGAAACGGTACGCGATGAGCGCGATTCCGATGACCAGTCCGGCAATGCCCAGCCCCAGCCCCCACCACGCCAGGTTGCGCCCCGCGATGTCGCGCCGGTCGCCGATGTCGCGCAGGGCCAGGGCCCCGAAGATGATGGCGAGGGTGGAGCACACCACCGGGAACACGAGGATTCCCACGATGCCCAGCACGAGCGACGCCGTGGCGCGCCCCGAACGGCGCTGCGGGGCGCCGGCCTCGGATTCCGCCGGCGGAGGGGGCGGCAGCCCGTCGCCCGGCGGATCGGTCGCGGTCTCGCCGTCGTCGCTGACGTGCTCGGTCCAGCGCGCGCCGTCCCACCAGCGCAACTGGTGCCGGCCGGCGGGGTCGGGGAGCCATTCCTGGGCGCGGGTGCTCATTCGCGCCGCATCCTAGCCGCGGTCGCCCATGCCGCGGGCCACATGGGGCCCCGAATGTGGTGCTTCCTCCGAAACAGTATGCTCATGCTCGATGGGCCCGACCCCGGACACCCCGCCAGGCGCCGCGCCCTCGCCCGGTCGCCCGCGCGGGAGCACGCTCCTCCTCGTGTCCGCCATCTGCGCGCTGATCGTGGTGGTCGCCGCGTTCATGCCATGGGCCACCGCCCTGGGATTCATCAGCGTCAGCGGCACCACCGGCGACGGGGCGATAACGCTGGCGCTGGGGCTCATCGGGATGATCCTCGCGGTCTGGGGATCGGGTCGGGTCCTCCCCGCGCCCGCCAACACGCTGATCATGCCCGTGCTCAGCACGATCGCCGGGGGGCTCGTCGCCATCATCGCCGGAATCGACCTCGGCAACATCGGCGCGCAACTGGAGGAGGCCGGCGGCCTCGTCACCCCCGGTGCCGGCCTCATCCTCACCCTGCTCTTCGGCATCGCATGGTTCGCACTGTCCATGACGGCCATCTTCCGCCGGGACTAGCGCACCGGGTCGCTCACGGGGCCTGGTCGACCAGCACGTCGCCGGTCATCGCCGGGGGAGCGTCCCAGCCCATCAGCGCCATGGCCGTCGGGGCCACGTCCCCGAGCTTGCCCTCGCGCAGGGGCAGGCCGGGGCGGTCGATCCACAGCGGCACCGGGTTGGTGGTGTGGGCCGTGTTGGGGCTGCCGTCCGGCTCGAGCATCACCTCGGAATTGCCGTGGTCGGCCGTGACGACCAGGAGCCCGCCCGCAGCGGCCACGGCGGGCCGGATGGCCGCCATGCACTGGTCGACGGCCTCGATGCCCGCCACCGCGGCGGGCACCACCCCGGTGTGCCCCACCATGTCGGCGTTGGCGAAGTTGATGACGAACAGGTCGCGCCCGCCCTCGCCAAGCGCCCCCACCACGGCGTCGCGGATGCCGAACGCGCTCATCTCGGGGGCCTCGTCATAGGTGGCCACGTGCTGCGGGCTCTGCACCAGCAGGCGGTCCTCGCCGTCGAACGGCTCCTCGCGCCCGCCATTGAAGAAGTACGTGACATGCGCGTACTTCTCGGTCTCGGCCACGTGCAACTGGTGACGGCCCGCCATGCTCACGGCCTCGGCCAGCCCCTGGCGGACGTCCTCCGACTCGAATGCCACCGGGTAGGACCACTCGCTGCGCAGGCGGGTCATGGTGGTGATGGCGGGCAGCGGCGCGTGGGCACCGCGGTCGAAGCCGTCGAATGCCGGATCGCCCAGCGCCTGGGTGATCTGTCGTGCGCGGTCCGGGCGGAAATTCCACACGATCACCTGATCACCGGGACGGATGCGCCCTTCCGCGGGGTCGCCCACCACCCAGGGCTCGATGAACTCATCGGTGACCCCGGCGTCGTAGGAGCGCTGCACGGCCTCCGACGCTGACGCCGCCTGCTCGCCGACGCCGTCCACCATGGCCCCATAGGCACGCCCGGTGCGATCCCACCGGTGATCGCGGTCCATGGCCCAGTACCGGCCCACCACCGTGCCGATGGTGGCGCCCGCCCCCTCCAGCGCGCGGATGGCGGGGAGCGCGGAGTCGGGACGGCTGTCGCGGCCGTCGGTGATGGCGTGCACCACCACGCGGTGCACCCCGGTGGCGCGCGCGGCATCCAGCAGGGCCATCAGGTGCCGCTGGCTCGCGTGCACGCCGCCATCACCCACCAGCCCAACGAGGTGCAGCGTGGTGCCCGTCGCGGCATCCAGCGCGGCCGCCAGGGCCGGAACCGCCGCCAGCCCCCCGGGCGCCGCCACGGCCTCGTCGATGCGCACCAGCATCTGGGGCACGCGGCGCCCCGCGCCGAGGTTGAGGTGCCCCACCTCGCTGTTGCCCATCTGGCCATCGGGCAGCCCCACCGGCAGCCCGCTGGCCACCAGTCGCGTGGCGGATCCCCCGGCCGCCAGGGCGTCGAGCGCCGGCGTGCGGGCCAGGCTCACGGCATTCCCCGGACCCGGCGGGGCGATGCCGAACCCGTCGATCACGACGAGCACGAGCGGACCGCTCACGATGCCGCGGCCACGATCTGCGCGAACGACTCCGGATCGAGGCTGGCGCCTCCCACGAGCGCGCCGTCCACGTCGGGCCGGCTCATCAACTCGGCGGCATTCGCCGGTGAGACGCTGCCCCCGTAGAGCACCCGTAGGGCCTCGCCCTCCACGCGCTCGGACGCCACGGCGCGCACGATGGCGCAGGCCTCCTGCGCCTGGTCGGGCGTGGCGGTCTCCCCCGTGCCGATGGCCCAGATGGGCTCGTAGGCGATGACCAGGCCCACGATGTCCGCCGCGTGCACGTCGGCCAGCGCGGAGCGCACCTGCCGGGTGATCCACTGCTCGGTATCGCCCGCGCGACGGATGTCGAGCGACTCACCGCAGCACAGCACCACGCGCAGGCCGGCATCGAGACCGGCGCGCACCCGCAGCGCCACCTGCGCGTCGGTGTCTCCTGCCGCGCGGCGCTCGGAATGGCCCACCAGCGTGCCGTCCACGCCCGCGGCGAGCAGCATGCCCGCCGAGATCTCGCCGGTGTGCGCGCCCTGCGGGGCCTCGTGCATGTTCTGCGCGTACACCGCCACGGGGCTGCCGGCGAGGGCCTCCACCGCGGCCTCGAGCGCCGTGTAGGGAGGGCACACCGCGACCTCTGCCACGGGGTCCGGCCCCACCAGCGCCGCCAGCGCCGCACAGGCCTCGCGGGCCTCGCCCGCGGTCTTGTGCATCTTCCAGTTGCCCGCCACCAGCGGGCGCCGGCCGGCGCTCATGCGGTGGGCAGCGCGGCCACGCCCGGCAGCGCGCGCCCCTCCATCAGCTCCAGCGCGGCGCCGCCGCCGGTGGAGACCCATGTGAGCCGGTCGGCAAGGCCCATGTCGCCCAGCGCGGCGCCGGAGTCGCCACCTCCCGCCACGGTGGCGGCAGGCGACGCCGCCATGGCCTCGGCCACGGCACGGGTGCCCTCGGCGAACGGCGGGATCTCGAACGCCCCCATGGGGCCGTTCCAGAACACCGTGCCCGCGCCCATGATCACCTCGCGGTAGGCGGCCGACGTGCGCGGGCCGATGTCCACGCCCATCCAGCCGTCGGGGATGCCGTCACTCGGCACCACGCGCAGCTGGGCATCGGCGTCGAAGCGATCGGCCACCAGGATGTCCGTGGGCAGCTGCAGCGTGCAGTTCACCCGTGCCGCGCGCTCGAGCAGGCGCAGCGCCAGCGCCTGCGCGGCCTCGTCCTCGTGCAGGGATGTGCCCACCGGATCACCCAGGGCCCTCAGGAACGTGAAGCACATGGCCCCGCCGATCAGGATGCGATCGGCGCGGTCGAGGAGGTTCTCGATGAGCGGCAGCTTGTCGCTGACCTTCGACCCGCCCAGCACGGCGACGAACGGCGTCTCGGGGTTGTCGAGCAGGCCACCGAGCACCTCGACCTCGCGGGCCAGCAACAGCCCCGCGCATGAGTCGAGGCGCCGCGCCACGGCGTGGGTGGACGCATGCGCGCGATGCGCGGCCCCGAAGGCGTCATCCACGTACTTGGTGAACCCGGCGGCCAGGCGGTCGGCGAATGCCCCGTCGTCGGCCTCCTCCTCGGGGTGGAAGCGCAGGTTCTCGAGCATCACGATCTCGCCCGGGCCCAGCGACCGGATGCGGGCCTCCACCGCGGGCCCCATGCAGTCGGGCAGGAGTTCCACGGGCCGGCCGAGCAGTTCCGAGAGCCGCGCGGCGCAGGGAGCCAGGGAGAGGTCGTCCACCCGCTGCCCCTTGGGTCGGCCCAGGTGCGAGCACACGGCCACCCCTGCCCCGGCGTCGAGCAGGTGGCGCAGCGTGGCCACCGACGCGCGGATGCGGGCGTCGTCGGCCACCTGCGGGGCGCCGTCCTGGCCGGGCTCGAGCGGCGCGTTGAGGTCGGCCCGCACCAGCACGCGCTCGGCCGCCCACGACTGCCCCGGCGAGTCCACCTGCACGAGGGCGGGCATTACGGCAGCAGCTTCTGGGCGAGGTCGACCACGCGGCACGAGTAGCCCCACTCGTTGTCGTACCAGGAGATCACCTTGGCCTGGTTGCCCATGGTCATGGTGAGCCCCGCGTCCACCAGCGACGAGTGCGAGTCGCCGATGACGTCGCGCGACACGATGGGGTCCTCGCAGAATCCCAGGATGCCCTTCATGGGCCCGTTGGCGGCCTCGCGCAGGGCCTCGTTGATCTCGTCCTTCGACGGGGCGTCGCGCAGGTCGGCCACCAGGTCCACCACGGAGCCGTCGGGCGTGGGCACGCGCAGCGCCATGCCGTCGAGCTTGCCCTTGAGGTGCGGAAGCACCTCGCCGATGGCGCGGGCCGCGCCGGTGGAGGTGGGGATGATCGACAGCGCCGCCGCGCGGGCCCGGCGCAGGTCGGAGTGCGGCAGGTCGAGGATGCGCTGGTCGTTGGTGTAGGCGTGGCAGGTGGTCATGAACCCCTGCTGCAGCCCGAAGGCGTCGTCCAGCACCTTGGCCACGGGGGCCAGGCAATTGGTGGTGCACGACGCGTTGGAGATGACGTCCTGGGTGGCGGGGTCGTACTGGTCGTCGTTGACGCCCAGCACGATGGTGATGTCCGGGTCCGTGGCCGGTGCCGAGATGATCACCTTCTTCGCGCCGCCCTCGAGGTGCTTGGCGGCGTCGGGGCGCTTGGTGAAGAAGCCGGTGCTCTCCACCACCACGTCCACTCCCATGTCACCCCACGCCAGGTTGGCCGGGTCGCGCTCGGCCATCACCCGGATGGGCGTGCCATCCACCACGATGGCGTCGCCCACGTGCTCCACCGTGCCGGGGTACACGCCGAAGACGGAGTCGTACTTGAGCAGGTACGCGAGCGTCTTCGCGTCGGTGAGGTCGTTGACCGCGACGATCTCCACCTCTCCCTGCGCCCGGCTCGCCGCAGCCCGGAAGACGTTGCGGCCGATCCTGCCGAAGCCGTTGATGCCCACGCGTACCGCCATCACCCTCTCCTTGTCGGAAAAACCGCGGCGAGCATACCGAGCGCATCGCGGCCCCGGCGGACCGGGGCCGCGATGCGACGGCAGGCGGGGACGAACGGACTGCTAGGTGCGCTCGTTGATCCTGCGGATGTCGCCGTGCACCACCAGCCCATAGATGATGAACACGTCGATGATGATGACGATCAGGCTCCAGATGGGCGTGAACTCGATCGTGGACGCCTGGATGAACAGGCTTGCCACGGCCGCGAGGATGGCGAACACCTCGGCGTACGGGTTGCCCTGGAACACGAACCACGCGGTTGCGAGCAGCACGATCCCGACGATCAGGTAGGCCCAGCCCCACGACTCGAGGTTCCAGTACAGCAGCTTGTTCACGGGGATCTGGGAGTCATTCAGGATGACCGCCCCGTAGATGATCTGGAAGAAGCCGGCGACCGCCAGCATGATGCCGGCGAAGTCCACCCACGCCTGATTGCGCTGGACTCCGGTGTTGGTACCCATTTCCACCTCCCGATGTGCAGGTGATGTGGTCACGAAAACGCTCCGGGGGGCCCAAGGGCCCCCCGGAGGTACTGCGACGAAGCATGGAAGGTCCAGGCGCGGGGCCTAGGCCTCCTTGGGCTTCGGGGTCAGGAGCGCGGCCAGCTTGCCCGAGACGATG